>JANPDD010000148.1:0-54510 GCA_031431295.1 Hyphomicrobiales bacterium
TCTGCGGTGAGACCAGCCACCACACCCAGTCGAGCTGCAGGCGTTTCATGGCATAGAGCGCCACCATGTAGTGGCCCCGGTGCGCCGGGTTGAACGAACCGCCAAACAGGCCGATCCGCTGGCCACGGCCGAAGGGCGGCAGCCGCAACATCAGGGCCTGGTCTGCCCGGCACCCCGGACCTGGTACTTGAAGGTGGTGAGCTGTTCCACGCCGACGGGGCCGCGGGCATGGAGCTTCCCCGTGGCAATGCCGATCTCGGCGCCAAAGCCGAACTCCCCGCCATCGGCAAACTGGGTTGAGGCATTGTGCAGCACAATTGCCGAATCAACGCCATTCAGGAATTTCTCCGCCGTCGCGGCGTTGCCCGTCACGATGGCATCCGTGTGCTGCGAGCCGAAGCGCGCGATATGGTCCATGGCCGCTTCGACCCCATCAACGACCCGCATGGACACGATGGCATCAAGATACTCGGTTGACCAGTCCTCGGCGCTTGCAGGTTTCACGGCGGCATCGGCGGCACGCGTTTCTTCATCGCCACGCACCTCGCAACCGGCAGTGATCAGTACACGGATGAGTGGTGCAAGTGCCTTCTCCGCAATGGCCTTGTCGACCAGAATGGTTTCGGCCGATCCGCACACGCCGGTCCTGCGCATCTTGGCATTGAGCACAATGGCCTTGGCCATCTCCACGTCCGCATCGCGGTCCACATAGACATGGCAAATGCCTTCAAGGTGGCTGAAGACAGGCACCCGTGCATCGGCCTGGACCCGCGCCACCAGGCTTTTGCCGCCCCGTGGCACAATGAGGTCGATGGTGCCGCCCAACCCCTTGAGCATGGCGCCCACCGCATCGCGGTCAACCGTCTCAACCATCTGGATGGCATGGGGATCAAGTCCCGACCGTGTCAACCCTTCGGCCAGGCAGGATGTAATGGCCCGTGACGTTTCGAAGCTGTCCGAACCGCCGCGCAGGATCACCGCATTGCCGGACTTGAGGCAAAGCCCGCCCGCATCGGCGGTGACATTGGGCCTGCTCTCATAGATGACACCGATGACCCCGATCGGCACGGCCACCCGGCTGATCCCCATGCCGTTGGGCCGTGTCCATGTGGCCAGTACCCGCCCCACCGGATCCGGCAGTGCGGCAATCTCCTCAAGCCCTGCCGCCATGGCTTCCAGCCGCTCGTTATTGAGTGTCAGGCGGTCAATGAACGAGGCCTTGAGGCCCTTTGCATCAGCGGCTGCTAGGTCCTTGGCGTTGGCGGCGAGAATGGCATTGCCGCCCTGGCGGATGGCCGCCGCCATGCCTCTCAGTGCCGCATTCTTCTGCTCCGCCGGGGCAAGCGCAAGGCTCCGCGCCGCCAGGCGTGCCTTTTGTCCTTGAACCTCCAAAACCCCGGTCATCAGCGCTCACCCGTCATCATCACCAGGTCATCCCTGTGGATCAGTTCGTCGCGCCTCGCAAGTCCCAGTTCCTTTTCAATCTCCGACGTCTTGCGGCCCTTGATGCGCTCAGCATCGGCGCTGTCATAGCCCACAAGGCCGCGTGCAATCTCCTTGCCGTCCTGGCCCACAACACTCACCGTATCGCCGCGTGCGAAGCTGCCAGCGATTGCCTTGACGCCGGCGGGCAACAGGCTCTTGCCCTTGAGAAGGGCGGCCCTTGCCCCCTCATCAATGACAAGGCGCCCAACCGGCTGCAGGGTACCCGCAATCCAGCGCTTGCGGGCCTGCAGTGGTGTGGCCGCCGCCAAAAACCAGGTGACGCGCCCGCCACCACGAATGTGTTTCAGCGGATTGTCCACGTGGCCGGAAGCGATCACCATGTTGCAGCCGGCGCCGAGCGCGATCTTCGCTGCGTCAATCTTGGTGATCATGCCGCCGGAGCCGACGCCGGAGACGGGCTTTCCCGCCATGGCTTCAATCTCCGCCGTGATGGCCGTCACTTCGGGAATGAAGGTTGCGCCCTTTTTGTTGGGCGGCGCTGAATAGAGCCCGTCGATGTCCGACAGCAGCACCAAACAATCAGCCGACATCATGGAAGCGACCCGCGCCGCCAGCCGATCATTGTCGCCATAACGGATCTCTGACGTTGCAACATATCGTTCTCGTTGATGACAGGAATGGCCCCTTGCGCCAGCAGGGTTGACAGCGTGGCCCGGGCATTGAGGTGGCGGCGGCGCACTTCCGTGTCATCGGGCGTCACCAGCACTTGCGCTGCCACGATGTTGCGGGCGCGCAAGACCTCGGTCCAGGCCTGGGCCAGCGCGATTTGCCCGACGGCGGCGGCAGCCTGGCTCTGGGCCAGCGCCAGCTTGCCGGTGCCGAAGCCCAGGTTGCGGCGGCCAAGGGCAATGGCCCCCGATGAAACGAGGATGATCTCGGCTCCCTCCACCCTGAGGGCCGCAATGTCGTCGACCAGCGAGGACAGCCATGCCGACTTGATGGTGCCGGTCTTCTGGTCAACCAGAAGAGCCGAACCCACCTTGACGACAATGCGCCTTGCCCTGTCCAGCCGGCCAGAGTTCGACGGGCCAGAGTTCGACCGGCCAGTGTCCTTCCTTTCAGTCATGGCGACCACGCCGTGGTGCTGACCGATTTGGGATCAGAAGCACCTTGCCCCTTCCGCGCCTTGGTGATCACCTTCATCAGTTCGCGCTTGACCGCTTCCACATTCTTCTGCGTGGCCGCCGACATGACAAAAGGTGTTTTCTTCAGCTTTGACGTGAAGGCCTTGAGCTTGTCGGCAAGCCCCTTCTCCGTCAGTGCATCACACTTGTTGAAGGCGATGACCTCAGGCTTCGTGGCAAGTGCGGCACTGTAGGCCTTGAGCTCGGCCCGCACCGTGCGGTAGGCGGCAACAGGATCATCGGCGGTGGCATCAATCATGTGCAGCAGCACGGCACAGCGCTCAATATGGCCCAGAAAGCGCGTCCCCAATCCCGCCCCCTCGCTCGCCCCCTCAATGAGGCCCGGAATATCGGCCAGCACGAAACTGCTGGTATCGCTTTTGACCACGCCCAGTTGCGGATGCAATGTGGTGAAGGGATAGTCCGCGATTTTTGGCCGCGCCGCGGAGACAACCGAAAGCAGCGTGGATTTTCCGGCATTGGGCAGGCCAATGATGCCGGCATCGGCAATGAGTTTGAGGCGAAGCCACACCCAGCGCTCCTCGCCCAGAAGTCCGGGATTGGCATGGCGCGGCGCCTGGTTGCTGGGGCCCTTGAAGTGATGGTTGCCAAAGCCGCCATTGCCGCCCCTGGCAATGCAGGCCCGCTGCCCCACAGCCGTCAGATCAGCCAGCGCTGTTTCACGGTCCACGTCATAAACCTGTGTGCCGACGGGAACCTTGAGCACAATGTCTCCTGAAGAGGCCCCGGCCCTGAGGCGGCCCATGCCGTGGCCTGCTGTTTTCACCTTGAAGTGCTGCTGGTAGCGGTAGTCAATCAAGGTGTTGAGGTCATTTGCCGCCTCCACCCAGATATCGCCGCCCGTGCCGCCATCGCCGCCATCGGGCCCGCCCGCCTCAATGAATTTCTCGCGCCGGAATGACACAGCACCCGCGCCGCCGTCACCGGCTTTCACATAAATCTTGGCTTCATCGAGAAATTTCATGTGGGCGGTTCTAGAACAGCAAGAGTCTTGGTGGAACCACCAAAAGTCATATGGGCTGCGCGGAAATCAATAAGGTCGTGCACCACGCGACCAACCCAGCAAATGTGCCACTGGCATGCCATGACGGGGCGAAACACGCGCCATATTCGTTGGTTTACAGCAATGATCGGCAGTCACATCGACGCATAAAGCGGCACAAGACCGCCTTCGCTGGCCAAAAATGCCGAAAAACTTAATTTAACCATCTATTTACAAAGATGTTGCATCGCAGCAACACAGTTCAGCTAAAGTATCATTGGGTCTAAAAATCACATTTTGGTCTCATTTAGATAATGTAACCCTGCCAAATCACCACAGAGGCAGTGGGCCAGGTAAGAGTCAGACAAGACTGACATCAAAGCTGGTCCAACTGCGAGAACGGGGTCATATATATATGAATGTTATTTACAAGTCTGCTATCGCACTTTCATCACTATACTTGTGTTTACTTTCAACAACTGCGTCAGCTGGTTGCAACGGACAAATGTTCTGTCAACTGGACAAGATGAGCAAGAATACCGCGGTTATTTCCATGATCAAGGCCGTGGCGCCGGCCCAGGGCGTGCCTGTCTGGTTTGCGCTGCGTATTGCCAAGGTTGAGTCCAACTACAACCCGAAGGCCCGGGGTGCTGCCGGTGAACTTGGTCTTTATCAACTGAAATGCTCAACGGCCCGTGGCCTTGGCTTTCACGGCCCGTGCGCCACGCTTCTCAATCCCGCCGTCAATATCCACTATGGCCTCAAACACCTGGCCCTAGCGATCAAGAGGTCGGACGGCAATCTGCGTTTGGCCGCATCCAAGCACAATGGTGGCCTTGGGCGAAAGAAACTTGTCGCTGCCTATGTCGCCAAGGTCTTTTGAGTAAGGTTGAGCCAGCGCTCCCGCGACAGCTGCATATTTGTGACGGCAACCTCCAGGCCCTGGGCCTTGGAAAAACTGCTGCAGGTGCCCGTCGTTTCAAACCCGATCCGGCCAAGAATGCGCGCCGAAGCCGGGTTGTCGTTGTGGCAGCAGGCAACCAGCCTGTCATGGCCTGACGCCGCAAAGGCATCGTCTACCATGGCTTTGGCGGCTTCGCTGCCGATGCCTTTTCCCCACACGCTTTGGGAATACCAGTATCCCAATTCGGCATCGCCCGTGGCTGTGCTCCATTCGTAGCTGATGACGCCGATGAGGTGGCCGGGCTTTTGCCGTTCCTCAACGCCCGCAATGCGCGACCGGGCAGGAGCCGATTGTGCAAAAGCCAGGAATTCAAATGCGTCACTGCGATGGTAGGGATGGGGAACGCGCGCTGTGTTGCGGGCGATGGCAAAGTTGTTGAGTTCGCTGACCAGCCATTCGGCATCCTGTAACACAAGGGGTCGCAGCAGCAGGCGGGGCGTCTCAAGGGTTTCAATCATGACGGCAACAGCGATAACAAAAAGGGAGATGGCCCGCCATCTCCCTTGCGCAAATCTGCCGTCAAACTCCCCGTCATGCCGACGTCAGGAGGCATCCAGGCTTTCCGAAAGCGAGATAACTGAAAGTCTGGACCCCTCCGGTCGTCGGGGTGACGGTCACAGTTTATTCAGCGGCCTTCGCGGCGATCACTGAAACGGTCTGCTTGTTGCCCTTGGTGCCACGAAACGTGACAGTGCCTGCCACCATCGCGAAAATGGTGTGGTCACGGCCCATGCCGACGCCCGTGCCGGGGTGCACCTTGGTACCCCGCTGGCGGATGATGATGTTGCCGGGAATGGCCTGCTCACCACCGAACAGCTTGACGCCGAGACGGCGGCCTGCGGTATCGCGGCCGTTGCGGGATGAACCGCCTGCTTTTTTATGTGCCATGCTGGTCTCTCCTTATTCCTTGTCAGCCGGTTTTGCGGCTTTGGCGCTGGCCTTCTTGACGGCCTTGGCAGGTTTTGCCTTCGCGTCATCGCTGACCGTGACGGCAGCGGCGACCGGCGCATCAGCCTCTTTTTCAGCCTTGGCTTTCGCGGCAGGCTTGGCACCACCCGTCAGAATGTCGGTGATGGTGACCGAGGTCAGCAACTGGCGGTGGCCGTTGCGGCGGCGGAAGTGCTTGCGGCGGCGCTTCTTGAAAATATAGACCGTGTCAGCCTTTTCCTGGGCGGCAATTTCACCGACGACCGTGGCACCGGCCACATGGGGGGCACCAATCTCCACCGTGCCGCCGTTGCCGACCATGAGCACTTCGGCGAACTGGATCTGGTCGCCAGCGGCGCCCTCCAGCTTTTCAATCAGGATCTTGTCGTTGGCGGCCACGCGATATTGCTTGCCGCCTGTCTTGATGACTGCGTACATCTTCATTCCTTTTTCCCGCGCCGGACGGAGCCGCTTCATAACCCATTGGAAAAGCGGTCTTTTTCATATGTGCTTCGGAAGAAGCCGGGTGCCCTGGGGCAGCGCATGTTGTTTCGGCAGCGTTCCCACCACCAAAGTTGCGCGGTCTTTGGCCAAAATGCCCCGGAAAGTCAAGCGGACCGGATGTGCCTTGCAATGCCCTGCAGAACCCTACTCCACATGAGATGCTGTTATGATAGGCTCAGTGCAAAGGTGAGTATGCGCAGAATGAAAATGTGGCGAAGTCTGATTGCGGTCATGCTTCTTTTTGTGTTGGCAGCGATCTCCGCCGAAGGAGCACTGGCTGCAGCCAAGAAAAAGCGCCAGGCCAAACCCGCCGCTCCCCTTGACCCTCCCCTGACGGTCGTGCTCGTGCGCGCCGATGAGAGCCAGTGCGGAAACCTGTGTCCGGAATGGCTCATGGCCGAGGGCCGCCTGACGGAAGCCTCACCCGCCGCCTTCCGCAAGGCCTTGAAAAAAGCGGGCCGGAAAAAACTGCCTGTGGTGATCAACTCACCCGGCGGTTCCGTGGTTGCCGCCCTTGAGATCGGACGCCTCATCCGCAAAAACAAACTCGACGTGGCTGTTGGCAGAACGCGCTATTCCGGCTGCGCGCCTGCCGACACGTCCTGCACACTGCCGAAGCCCGCACGAGGCACTTATCGCGGCACCCTTCGGGCAGACAATGCCTATTGTTTTTCGGCCTGCCCCCTGGTGCTTGCGGGCGGCACCCGCCGCGTTGCGGGGCTGGGTTCCCATGTGGGCGTTCACCAGGTCGAGACCCGCTGGACGCAGGACAGCATCACCTATCGCGAGACCTACCGGATCGTGAACGGAAAAAAGAAGGTCGTGAGCAGAAAGGAAGTGAGCCGAAAGCGCGCCAAGTCCTACACCACTGTTGGACTCTACAAGGACCTGCGCCGGAAACTCACAAGCTACCTCGCCACAATGGGCGTGAAAGCAGCTTTCCTCGATCTCATGGAAAAAGCCCCGCCCAATGCCATCTATGCCCTGAGTTTCGAGCAGATGCGCGAACTCAATCTCGTCACGTCGCGCCAATCGGTTTCCGAGCTCGCAGGCCCCATGGCCTGCAACAAGTCGCCAGCCCCACCCCATTGCCTTGGCCAGACAGGAGCGACACTCAGCCGCTAGGCACGAATTTCTCCACGAGGCCAAGCACTTCCGCCATGATGTGATTGAGGTCGAAGTCCTTGGGTGTGAAGACCGCCCGGACCCCGAGCTGCCGCAGCACGTGGGCGTCTTCCTCCGGAATGATGCCGCCGACGACCACGGGAATTGAGATGCTCCGTGCACGGAGTTTATGCATGATCTCGCGCACCAGCGGCACATGGCTGCCGGAAAGGACGGAGAGGCCCAACACATGTACCTTTTCAGCCGCAACTTTCTCCACCAACTCATCCGGTGTCATGCGGATGCCATCGTAGATGACATGAAAACCAATATCGGCGGCGCGGCTGGCGATTTGCTCTGCACCATTGGAATGACCATCCAATCCCGGTTTTCCAACAAGGAATTTGGGTTGCTGCCCAAGCACTTGCGCCAGTTTGGCAACACGGGCGCGAAGTCCTTCACGTGCGCCCGCAGCATCGGGCTCCGGCTTGAGCGACACGCCTGTGGGGGCGCGAAACTCACCGAAGATGCCACGCAGTGCTGCACCCCATTCCCCGGTGGTGACCCCCGCCTTGGCGCAGGAAATGGAAGGCTCCATGATGTTGCGGCCTTCGCTGGCCGCCTTCCGCAGGCTGGCAAGTGCTGCCTCCACCACTGATCCATCGCGCTTTGTGCGCCACACTTTCAGGCGCTGGACCTGGCCATGCTCCACGTCATCCTTCACCGTCAGGATGGCAGACCCCACCGACAGGGGCGATGGTTCCGAAATGGTGAAGGCATTGACACCGACAATTTTTGTCTCTCCCGTTTCGATGGCCTTCAGGCGCGTGCTGTTGGAGGCGACCAGCGCCTCCTTCATGTAGGAGAGGCCTGCAAGGCTTGCGGCACCGCCCAAGCTTGCGACTTTTTCCATTTCGGTGCGGGCGGCGGCCTTCAACGCTTCCACCTTGGCGTCAATCACAGGATTGCCGTCAAACAGGTCCTCATGTTCCAACAAGTCGGTTTCAAAGGCCATGATCTGCTGCATGCGCAGCGACCATTGCTGGTCAAAGGGGCGCGGCAAGCCCAGCGCCTCATTCCACGCCGGAAGTTGCACGGCCCGCGCCCGTGCTTTTTTCGACAGCACCACGCCCAACATTTCGATCAAGATGCGGTAGACATTGTTCTCCGGCTGCTGCTCGGTGAGGCCGAGCGAATTCACCTGCACGCCGTAGCGAAAACGCCGCAGCTTTTCGTCGGCAACACCGTAGCGCTGGCGCAGCAGTTCATCCCACAAATCGACGAAAGCCCGCATCTTGCAAAGCTCGGTGATGAAGCGGATGCCGGCATTGACGAAGAAGGACATGCGGCTCGCCACCAGCGGAAAGGCCGCTGTTGCAATCTCTGGCGAAGCCTTCGCACCATCCAGCACCGCGATGGCCGTGGCCATGGCAAAGGCCAATTCCTGAACCGGCGTCGCACCCGCCTCCTGCAAGTGATAGGAGCAGATGTTGACGGGATTGAACCTCGGCATCTCACGGGTGGCAAAGGAAATCATGTCCGCCGTCAACCGCAGCGACGCCTCCGGCGGAAAAACATAGGTGCCGCGCGCCAGATATTCCTTGATGATGTCGTTTTGAGTTGTGCCTGTGAGCGTGCCGCGGGGAACACCTTGCTCATCCGCCACCGCAGCAAAGAGCGCCAAGAGCCACGCCGCCGTGGCGTTGATCGTCATCGAAGTGTTCATCTCAGCCAATGGAATGGCGTCGAACAAGGCCCGCATGTCGCCGATATGGGAAACCGGCACGCCGACTTTTCCAACTTCACCTGCCGCACGGGTGTCGTCGCTGTCGTATCCCAACTGTGTCGGCAGATCGAATGCCACCGACAAACCGGTCTGGCCTTTCGCGAGATTGGTGCGGAAGAGCTGGTTCGATTGTGCCGCCGTCGAGTGTCCGGCGTAGGTGCGCATCAGCCAAGGTTGATCTTTGGGTTGATCTTTGGGTTGATCAGGCATGGGGGAGGCCAGCGTATTGCATTGCAGCAGGCTCGCACGGGTCGAGGCCACCTGCAAGCCCACTTAAGTTTCAACATGTTACTTGAGGTACGTCCCTCAAGCATTGAACCAATGGTGCAGTGCAGAAATCTGTGTCATGATGCAGTTTCATTCTCAAAGAGATCACCATGGCCAGTTCCGCCACATTGTCTGTCGTCCCCAGGAAGAACGTCTACGCCATCGGCGAGATTCCGCCGCTGGGGGCTGTGCCTGAACTGATGCAGGCCTGGTGCATCCGGCAGGACCGCCATGGTGCGCCTGATACGGCCATGCAGGTTGAAACAGTCCCAACGTGGAGCATCGGCGAGGACGAATGCCTCATCCTCGTCATGGCGGCGGGCGTCAACTACAACGGCGTCTGGGCGGCATTGGGCAAGCCCATCTCGCCGATTGATGGACACAAAAACCCCTACCACATTGCCGGCTCCGATGCCTCCGGCGTTGTCTACGCCGTGGGCGCAAAAGTGAAGCGCTGGAAAGTGGGCGATGAGATTGTGGTCCATTGCAACCAGGATGATGGCGACGACGAGGAGTGCAATGGCGGTGACCCCATGTTCTCGGCGACACAGCGGATCTGGGGTTATGAAACACCCGATGGTTCTTTCGCCCAATTCGCCCGTGTGCAGGCGCGGCAACTATTGCCAAAGCCCAAGCACCTCACCTGGGAAGAGTCAGCCTGCTACATGCTCACACTGGCCACCGCTTACCGCATGCTCTTCGGCCACAAGCCCCATGTCTTGAGTGCCGGGCAAAGCGTTTTGATCTGGGGCGCGTCCGGTGGCCTTGGTTCCATGGCTGTACAATTGGCAGCGACAACAGGCGCCAATGCCATTGGCGTTGTCTCGGATGAGGACAAGCGCGACTTCGTGATGGGACTGGGTGCCCGCGGCGTCATCAACCGCAAGGACTTCAAGTGCTGGGGTGCCATGCCACAGGTCGGCACGCCCGAATACAATAACTGGCTTAAGGAGGCCCGCGAGTTCGGCAAAGCCATCTGGAATGTGACGGGCAAGGGCAACAACGTCGACATGGTGTTTGAACATCCGGGCGAATCCACCTTCCCCGTCTCCGTGCTGGTGGTGAAGCGCGGCGGCATGGTGGTGATCTGTGCTGGCACCACGGGTTACAATCTCACCATGGATGCCCGCTATTTATGGATGCACCAGAAGCGCGCCCAAGGCTCGCACTTTGCCAATCTGATGCAGGCGAGTGCCGCCAACCGGCTGGTCATGGCGCAACGCATCGACCCCTGCATGTCGGACGTCTACGGCTGGAGCGACATTCCGCTCGCCCACATGAAGATGTGGAAGAACGAACACCGCCCCGGCAACATGGCCGTGCTGGTGTCCTCGCCACGCCCCGGCCTCAAGACCTTCGAAGATGCAATGGAGGCGGCGGACTGAAGCCTATTCCCGCAAGTCAGGTTTTTCCGGCAGGGTCTTTTGGCTTGCGAGGAGATCCATCACCCGGTTGACTTCGCCACCGAAAATCAGAACCAGTGCCGCAAGATAGATGAAAAACATCGCCGCAAACAATCCCGACAGCGAGGCATAGGTGGAGGAGAAGGAGTTGAACTCCAGAAGCCACCAGGAAAAGCCAATGGCCAGCACGGCCCAGACAACCACGGTGAGCAACACACCCGGCAGGATTTTCACGACGGGCAGGCGCCGCGCCGGAAGGGCGAGGTGGGCTGCGAGCACGCCGACAAAAAGCAAGATGAAAGCCAGCAGGTAGCGAAACGGTTCGAGAGAGGCGAGTTTCCCAGCAATTTCGATGCCATGGACGGCAGCAAAGCGCAGCGCCAAGGGAAGAAGCACGATCAAAAATGAAAAGGCGACGAAGGCCACCGCCGCCGCCACCACGAAAACAATGTCGATCAGATAGACATGCCATCCCGTGCGGGAGTCCTTGAGATCATAGGCCCGGTTGAGCCCGACGCGCACGCTGTCAACGCCAGCCATGGCGCTCCAAATCGTAAGGAGTGCGGCGATGCTGAGCAGGTCGGCGCGGGGTACCGTGAGGATCGAGGTGATCTCGCCCACCAGCGGTCGCACCAGTGCCTCCGGGGCCACACCGAGCAGGAAATTCACTGCTGCCGTGGCTTGGGCCTCGGTGCCGACAAAGCCCGCAATGGCGGTCAGAAAAATCATGAATGGAAATATCGAGAACACCGAACGGAAAGCGATGTTGCCCGCCAGTGGCACAGCCTCATCGGCAAAAAGCCGCCGCAGGCTTTCGCCAAAGAGGCGGACCACGTTGAGCTGTGCTGCCGCCATTCTTATTTTGAGCCTGGCACCGTCTGCCCCGCTTTGGCCCCGGTCTTCACATTGTCCAGCGTGTCCCGCGCCCGGTCACGGTGGGCTTGTGTCACATGATTGCGCACCAGTGTCACGGCCGTCACCAGCACAGCCACGTCATCGGTGAAGCCGAGCCCCAGGATCACATCAGGGATCACATCAAAGGGCAGCACGAAATAGGCGAGCGCCCCAAACAGCGTGGCCTTGACCTTGAGCGGTGTGGCGGAATCCGTGGCACAGTACCAGGCCGCAAGCAATTCGCCGGCAAACGGAATATGCGCCGCCGTTCGGGCAAGTTTTGGCCAGAACCCGTCACGCACAACTTTCTCGTCAGATGGCGTATTCATGGCGCTTCCTCCCCGATCAAAGGCGACAAACATATGGGGTCCATGCTGGACAATTCAAGCGCCGCGCTGGGCCAGCCACAGCGCCAGCATCAAGACGATGATTGCCACAAACTGCAGCAGCACACGCCAGCGCATGAACAGCTGCGAGCGGTTGGCCGAGCCACCGCGCATCATGTTGAAGAGGCCAAGAACAAGAACCACCGCCACGGCGGCAACGGCAAGGTAGCTGAGGGAATTGGTAAAATTCATGTGAGAGAACTAGCCGAATTTGCCGCTTCTGCCAAATCGCGCCAATTCAATCTGCTGCCGCCGCGCCATGCTTTGCTGAAACTAATTGCTGAAACGGCTGGCGAAGCGGTCGAGCAGTCTGTGCGGCAGAAGGCGCCTGAGCAGCGCCACCGCCTGGGCGGGCGTCGTCACGTAGTAGTGGGCGCGGGGATTTGGTTTCTCCAACGCCAGAATGAGTTTTTCCAAAACTGCGCTGGCCGGAAGCTTGAAGCGGCTGTTGCCACCGCGCTCCAGGCGTTTGCGCCGCTCTTCGAAAGCGGCCTTGTGGTGTGAGTGGGTCATGTCCACGTTGCGCTCGAAGGCGGCGCGGGCATTCTTGATAAAATTGCTGGCAATGGGCCCGGGATTGATGGTGATGACCTTGATGTTGGTGCCCTGCAATTCAAGGCGCAGCGTGTCGGTCAGGCCTTCAACCGCAAATTTCGAGGCCGTGTAGGGGCCGCGCCACTTGAAGGCCAGCAGGCCCAGCACCGACGAACATTGCACGATGCGGCCCTCGCCCAACTTCCGCATCATCGGCAGGCACAGTGTCGTCAATTGGTGCCAGCCAAAGAAATTGGCGGCGAATTGTTCTTCGAGAACGGCCCGCGTGATGTCCTCAACCGCCCCCGGCTGGCCATAGCCGCCGTTGTTGAAAAGCCCGTAGAGCGTGCCACCCGTGCGCCGTGACACCTCTTCGGCACAGGCGGTGACACTGGCGCTGTCCCGGTAGTCAAGCGTGAGTGCTTCCAGGCCTTCGCCAGCGAGGCGTTCCACGTCCGAGGGGCTTCGTGCCGTGGCAAAAACCCGGTAGCCCCGCTTCTTCAGCCCAAGTGCCGAGGTGTAACCGATGCCTGTTGAACAACCGGTGATGAGAATCGTTTTCTGCGTCATGTCTCAGTTTGCGCTTTCCAGGAGACGCTTCGCAATCACCTGTGCCTGGATCTCTGCGGCACCTTCAAAGATATTGAGAATGCGGGCATCGCAGAGCACCCGGCTCACAGGATACTCCAGCGCAAAACCGTTGCCGCCATGGATTTGCACCGCATTGTCAGCGTTCGCCCAGGCAATCCGCGCGGCCAGAAGCTTGGCCATGCCCGCCTCCACATCGCAGCGTCGTCCTTCGTCCTTGGCGGCAGCCGCCCGATAGGTGAGAAGCCGCGCCCCATAAAGCTCCGCCGCCATCAGCGCCAGCTTGTCGGCAACGCGGGGGAAGTGAATGATGGCTTTGCCGAACTGCCTGCGGTCCGTTGCATATTTGAGCGCGAGGTCGAGTGCGTTCTGGGCCACACCCACGGCGCGCGCCGCCGTCTGGATGCGGGCGCTTTCAAACGTCTGCATCAGTTGTTTGAACCCTTCGCCCTCGCGTCCGCCCAAAAGATTGTGGGAGGCAACCTCGAAATTGTCGAAACTGATTTCATACTCCTTCATGCCGCGGTAGCCGAGCACTTCGATTTCCGATCCCGCCATGCCCGGGGCGGGGAAGGGGTTGCCCTCGCGCCCACGCGGCTTTTCGGCGAGAAACATGGAAAGCCCCCGATAGCCCGCCTGTGATGGGTCCGTGCGCGCGAGCAGCATCATGAGGTCGGCGCGCACCGGATGGGTGATCCAGGTTTTGTTGCCGGTAATCCTGTAAACGCTGCCCTCCTTCACGGCGCGGGTCTTGAGCGCGCCAAGATCGGAGCCTGTGTCGGGTTCCGTGAACACCGCCGTGGTCAGCACTTCGCCGGAGGCTATTTTCGGCAGCCACGTGTTTTTCTGTTCTTCAGTTCCGCCTCCGAGGATCAGTTCCGAGGCGATTTCAGCGCGGGTGCCAAGCGAACCGACGGCGATCCAGCCCCGTGACAATTCCTCCGAGACGACGCACATGGCCTGTTTGGACTGGCCAAGGCCACCGTGGGCTTCAGGCAGGGTGAGAGAAAAAACCCCGAGTTCCGCAAGTTCACTGACAAGTTCCAACGGCACATAGGCATTGGCGCGGTGCCATTGCTGGGCATGGGGCGCCACCTTGTCCAAGACAAAGCGGTTCATGGTCTGGCGCATGTCCTCGAGCGTCGGATCAAGCCCGGACGAGCCGAGGATCAATCGGCCATCATTTGCCTTGAGTGCCTCAACCAGCTTGGCGCGGTTGCCGGTACTGTTGCCCTGGCGGAACAGGCCAAGAGCGCGGAGCGGCGACAAATCAGTGTCAGCCAAACCCAGCTCATGCGGGCGCACCACCTCCTGCTGGTTCATGGGCATGCCGCCTGTGATCTGGTTCAGATATTCACCCGCGAGAACCTGCACCAGCAGCTGGTCGGTCGCACCGAAAGTGCCTGCCGCCACAAGCGCCTCGACATGGCGCAAGAGGGCCAAAAGCGTCTCGTGATAGGTTGCAAGCCAGGCGACGCCGTGGGCCAGGTGTTGTTCGCGGTCGAAGGCGTCTGTCGCTTGCGAAGCCGCAAGCCGCCCCCGCAGGACACCAAGCGCCTGAGACAGGAGACTTGCCGACAGTTTTTCTGCCGCACCCAATTCGTCCACAAGCGTCACGGACCCTGCTCCCGTTTTATTTAGCGCGTTTCCCGACCGCGTGGCCCCGGCTTTCGCCGGGATGACATCACGCGGTCGAAAAGAATTCGCGCCAATTCAATATGGTGCAGCAAATTCTCGTCGGCCAAGTCTGCAACTTGGCCGGAATTTGCTGTAGCCGCAGCCTAGAAGTGCTGATGCTGCATTGCAATATGCTTCGTGGACAAAGCCGGTTGCATCGCCGCAATTGGGCCGAATTCTTAGGGCTAGAAAACCGCTGGTCGTTTCACAGTTGTTAACAGGCCACGAATTATGGTTAATGAATGATGATGTTGCGCGGCGTTTATCTGTCCCTTTTGATTCTGTTTGGCGCTGCCATGGCGGCCCAAGCCGAAGATCCGAAGGAAATTGGCACCTTCAAGGATTGGCAGGCCTATGCCTACAATGCCCCCGATTCAAAGGTCTGTTTTGCCTTCTCCGAGCCCAAGAAAAGCGAATCCAGCCGCAAGGCCAAGCGTGACGCCATCCGCTTCATTGTCACCAATTACCCGGGCCGCAAGGTCAAGGGGCAGATTTCAACCATCATCGGCTATCCCTTCAAGGAGGGGTCTGACGTGAAGCTCGAGATCGATGACAAGTCCTTCACGCTGTACCCCGTGGGTGACACGGCCTGGGCCGGCGATGAGGATGCCGCCATCATCGAAGCCATGAAGGAAGGTACCGCCCTCACGGTCACAGGCATTTCCTGGAAGGGCACCGAAACAACCGACAGTTATTCACTTTCCGGCATTTCCGCGGCGATCGATGAGATCGACGGGGCCTGCAAGCCTTAGAGCATGTCCCGCCAAAGTGTGAAGCGGTTTGGCGACAAGAACATGCTCCAGCAAATAAATTTGGCGGGAGTCCTTTTCGGCGGGATGATTCCATCGCGCCGGGACGCGCGCTAGGCAAGATGTCACTTCGGCGGCGCAGTGCGGTATATGTTTTTGCAGTCATTGTCGTGGGCGCGGTGGCGGCGGATGCCGCTGGTGCTGCTTGCGGGCCGGAAACCCACAATGGCAACAGCTATTCGGTCTGCCGCTTCAACCTTGCAACCCAGCCCATTGAGCTCTTCAACCTTGATGCCGAGGGCAAGCCGCTCGGCAATTTCACCATGCTGGCGCGGCAATTGGCCGGTGAGGGAAAACGCCTGACCTTCGCCATGAACGCCGGCATGTTCGATGACAAGTTCAAACCTGTTGGACTTTATATCGAGAAGGGTGAGCTTCGAAAAAAACTCAACCGCAGGAGCGGCTACGGCAATTTCCACATGAAGCCCAACGGCGTGTTCTGGATCGATGCCGCAAGGGCGGGTGTGAGCGAAACCGAGGCCTATGCCAAGTCCGGCCGCAAGCCTCAATTTGCCACGCAGTCCGGCCCCGTGCTGGTGATCAATGGAAAGATCCATCCCAAATTTTCCGCAAACGGCACGTCTGCCAAGATCAGAAATGGCGTTGGTGTCACGCCTGAAGGCGAGGTGGTTTTTGCGCTGTCGGAAAACCCCGTCACCTTCCATGCCTTTGCCCAACTCTTTCGCGACGGGCTGGATACACCAAACGCGCTTTTTCTCGACGGCTCCATTTCCGGCCTCTATTCAACTGACCTCGGCCGCAACGACGGCTTCCTGCCCTTTGGGCCTATGGTGGGGGCGTGGGAAATGCAGTAAGGGGCACCTCAAAGACCCCCTCAGTCCTTCGGACAGCTCCCCCAACAAGTTGGGGGAGCGTAAAATAACCGCCCTCCTCCCGGCTTTGCCGGGGGAGGTGCCCGAAGGGCGGAGGGGGTAGCACAGACATAAAGAAACTGATGACAACCCTCCTCGCCAATCTGCCGACACGCTACATCCAGAACGACATGCGTCCCTCGCTCGTCGGACAGTCGCGTGAACAGATGATGGCGATGCTGGAGCGCATTGGCGTGCCTGAAAAGCAGCGCAAGATGCGGGCGAACCAGCTCTGGCACTGGATCTACCACAAGGGCGTCACCGATTTTTCGGCCATGACCAGTATCGCCAAGGAGCTGCGCGAGAAACTGGGGGAAACCTTTCAGATTGCCCGGCCCGAGATCGTCACCGAGCAGACGTCCAATGATGGCACGCGGAAATGGCTGTTGCGCCTGACCCCCGACAGCCACGGGCAGCGCCACGAGATCGAAACCGTTTACATTCCGGAAGAGGATCGCGGCACGCTGTGCATCTCCAGCCAAGTCGGTTGTACCTTGACCTGCAGTTTCTGCCACACGGGCACGCAGAAACTGGTGCGCAATCTGACGGCGGAGGAAATTGTCGGGCAGATCATGCTGGCCCGCGACCGCATCAAGGACTGGCCCGATGACCTTGCCTCCAATCCGCAGCCGCCATCGTCGGGCCGCTACATCACCAATGTGGTGCTCATGGGCATGGGTGAGCCGCTCTATAATTTCGAGCATGTGAAGCAGGCCATGGCGATTGCCAGTGACGGCGAGGGCATGTCACTCTCGAAGCGCCGCATCACGCTTTCGACGTCTGGTGTCGTGCCGGAGATTGTCCGCGCCGGAAACGAGATCGGCACCATGCTGGCGATTTCACTGCACGGCACCACGGACGAGATCCGGAACAAACTCGTTCCCCTCAACAAGAAGTATCCATTGGCCCAACTGCTCGACGCCTGCCGCGCCTATCCCGGTGCGTCCAACGCCCGCCGCATCACCTTTGAATATGTGATGCTGAAGGGCGTCAACGACACTGCTGCCGACGCCAAACGGCTGGTGAAATTGCTGGAGGGCATTCCGGCGAAAGTGAATTTGATTCCGTTCAATCCGTGGCCGGGGACGCACCACGAATGTTCCGACTGGGACACGATAGAAGTGTTTGCCGAGATTTTGAACAAGGCGGGCTACGCCTCGCCGGTGCGCACGCCCCGGGGCCGCGACATCATGGCGGCCTGCGGGCAGTTGAAAAGCGAGAGCATGAAGGTGAGGGCGAAGGAGCGGCTGCAAGCGAGCTAAAGCAGAGTTTGTTGACTTTTTGTTCTATTCGCTTCAGGGTTGCCTAATATTATTGAGGTCGCAATGGTTGAACCCGAAAATATTGTCCTGATGCTGCTACGCGAAATGCGCGCTGAGATGGCAACGAAGAATGATGTCGCCGGAGTGAAGGGCGAACTCGCCTCTCTGAAGAGTGACTTGAAGAATGATATTGCGGACGTGCGCTCCGAAGTGAAATCCCTGCGGGCTGATGTCGCCTCTGACATGATGTCACTTGAGAAGCGGCTGAGTGACCGCATCGCCCATTTGAACCGGGCGGTGTTGGAGTATCATTCTTCGGCTGTTGGTCACGGCGTTCTGATCAGTGAGTTTGAAGAGCGCCTGAGCCGAGTCGAGCAGCACCTGAAGCTGCCACCGCACGAGTCACACTGAATGTGAAGTTTGTCTGGGTGGCCCTCTGCGGACAGCTGGGGAACGAGAGCATGAAACCGCAGGCGAAGGAGCGGATCGCAAATGGAATTGGTTCATAGGGCTTCTACGGACCGGGCCTCTTGATAGTCTGCGGGTAGGGGAAAATGGATTTGCCATTCGACCTTGACGAAACGTCACTGGCCATCGCTGTTTTGCTATATTTCGCTGTCGTCAATCTGGTCACCATGGGTGCGTTTGGACTGGACAAGCGTGCCGCTGCTCGGGGAGACTGGCGTGTCCCAGAGTCGACCTTGCTGCTGATGGCCGCCGCAGGTGGAACAGTGGGAGCGCTCTTGGGGCAGCGGACGTTTAGGCACAAGACCAAGAAACAGCCGTTCAAGGCCCTGTTGTATTCTGTAAGCTTGATGCATCTGGGCGTGTTGGGCTGGATTGCCGCACGCATACTCCGTATCATCTGATTGCTGCAAAGATTTGGGCATAATAGTGGACGGGCCACAATCCAGAAGCCGTTCATCAAGTGCAAAGCCAAAATCAAAAAAGTCGTCCCCGCCTATTCCGGTGGCATCGATCACTTGATCATGCCAGGTTTCTGCAGCACCGCCGCAAGATAACGCTTCCTGCCGGTTGAGAAAGCGACGTGTTCTTCATCGACATCGCCCTTCAGGCCTGCAAATCGCAACGCCGTGCTGCGGAAAAGTGCTGGAACATGGCGCGCAACGGCCAGGCGTTTCGCGGATGAAGTGTGGGCAAGTCCACGGACAACGCCTGCGGTCACATCCTCAAGGTAGATCGTCAAATAACCAAGGTCTTGAATTGCAACCTTCATTCTTTCAAACTTTCGCGGGCTTCGGTAATCCGCGAACATGAAATACCCTCCGGGCCGGAGCACGCGATTGACCTCACGCAGGAATCCCGGAAAGTCTGGATAGTTGAGGGATGATTCAATGTTGATGACCGCATCAAAACTTGCGTCCGCAAAAGACATTGCCTGGGCATCGCCCGTAATAAAGGAGAGTTTCCCGTCCCCAAATCTTGCGTTTGCGGTTGCCACCGCACGTGACGCGATGTCCAATCCGGTGACCTTTCCCGGGTTCAGGCAGCGCGCCAGCCAATATGCGCCTCCACCGAGGCCTGAGCTCACCTCCAGCACCTCTTTTCCGGCGAGGTCGGCGCGGCTGGCGACAAGATTGTAGAGATGGATGGGATAGCGGTGGGCCTCAAGATCCGCCGGAAGCGGCGGCCGTTCCAGTGCGGGGTCGTCGTAGCCATGGTTGAGAAACAGAACTTCGCCCTTGGTGTCCATGCCTCCCACCAGATTGTACCAAGCCACCATGGCCCTGTACTTGAGGCGCGTGGGCAAGACTGATTTCCAAACTGCAAACATGTATGCTCCGGTGGCGGGAAGGATTTGGAACTGGCTTTCCATAGCGTGGCGCAGGCGTCAATGCACAAACCCTGGGCACAACCCTGGGCTCAATCATAGGCAACAGGCTGGGGGCGCTGCGCGGGCTTGTGGTGGCGGGCTGAGGCGTGATAGGCGGCTTTCATCATGTCCAGACAGAAAATCAAAAAGGTCGTCCTTGCCTATTCCGGCGGCCTCGATACCTCGATCATCCTGAAGTGGCTGCAAACCGAATATCAGGCGGAGGTTGTGACCTTTACCGCTGACCTGGGCCAAGGCGGCGAGCTGGAGCCGGCCCGCAAGAAGGCCGAGATGCTCGGCATCAAGGAAATTTTCATCGAGGACTTGCGGGAAGAATTTGTCCGCGATTTCGTTTTCCCCATGTTCCGGGCCAATGCTGTCTATGAAGGCGTGTATTTGCTGGGCACCTCCATCGCCCGGCCGCTGATCGCCAAGCGCCTGATCGAGATTGCGGAAAAAACCGGGGCCGATGCCATTTCCCATGGCGCCACCGGCAAGGGCAATGACCAGGTGCGCTTTGAACTCACCGCCTATGCCTTGAACCCCGACATCAAGATCATCGCACCGTGGCGGGAATGGGAATTCAAGAGCCGCACGGATCTGATCAGCTTTGCCGAGGCCCACCAAATTCCGGTGGCCATGGACAAGCGCGGCGATGCGCCGTTTTCCGTCGATGCGAACTTGCTGCATTCTTCATCGGAAGGAAAAGTTCTCGAAGACCCGTGGGACGAACCGCCACCTTACGTCTACCAGCGCACCATGGCACCAGAGGATGCGCCGGACACGGCGACGGTGATCGAAGTGGCCTTTGAGAAAGGCAATCCCGTTGCCATCAATGGCAAAGCCCTCTCGCCTGCAGCGATGCTGACTGAACTCAATCGCCTGGGCCATGACAATGGCATTGGCCGCCTGGATTTGGTGGAGAACCGTTTCGTCGGCATGAAATCGCGCGGCGTCTATGAAACGCCGGGTGGCACGATCCTGCTCACAGCGCACCGCGCCATGGAATCGCTCACACTCGACCGCGAGGCGGCGCATCTGAAAGACTCATTCATGCCGCGTTATGCCGAGCTGATCTACTACGGCTTCTGGTTTGCGCCCGAGCGCGAGATGCTGCAGGCCATGATCGACAAATCCCAGGAGCATGTGGAGGGTGTTGTCCGCCTCAAGCTCTACAAGGGCAATGTCATCGTCACGGGGCGCAAATCCGCGAAGTCGCTGTACAAGAATGATCTTGTGACGTTTGAGGATGACCGTGGTGCCTATGACCAGAAGGATGCCGCCGGATACATCCGGCTGAACGCGCTGCGCTTGCGGACGCTGGCGGCCCGGAAACGCAACACATAACGGAATTCCTGGCATTTGCAGTCGTTTCCAACGTGGGAAAATAATGCTTGACAGCGCGCGATGTTTGTGCCAGATAGCGCCATATTCCACCATTGGGACTTCACACATCGGCCTGCTGACACATCCTGTCAGCGGGCCGCTCTATTTGGGGCACACATGACCTACACATACAATCTCTGGATCTTTTTCATCCTCGTTTTCGGCATCATCATCGTGCCGGGGATGGACATGTTTTTCGTGATCGCCAACGCCCTGACAGGCGGCCGGGCGCGCGGTCTCGCCGCGACCACAGGCGTCATGCTGGGCGGGGTGTTTCACACGGTCTTCGCAGCCATTTGCGTGGGCGTGCTGACGACGCTGCCCGGAAATGTCTTCATCACAATCCTGCTGGCGGGGGCGGCCTACATGGCCTGGATCGGCTGGACACTGGTGCAAAGTTCCATCACCGTGGCAAGCCTCGGCACCACGGGGGCAGCCTCACTGCGCACGGCTTTCAGGCAAGGGTTCGTGACCTGCATGCTGAACCCCAAGGCCTACATGTTCACGCTTGCCGTCTATCCGCAATTCATGCTGCCGCGCTATGGCCCGGTCTGGGCGCAGGCCCTTGCCATGGGACTGATCACCATTGTGGTGCAGGGCGGGGTCTATGGCGGACTGGGGCTGGCGTGGGGTAAGACTCGGACAATTGTAAGCTATTGCTTACCTTTCGGAATGTATGCTATGGCTTACATTCTGGAATGAAAGCGATCGCTTGCATGGTTCAAGTCACAGTCCGAACACCGAAAGATATTGGAGCACTCATAAGATCGAGGCGTCGGGCAATGGGGCTTGGTCAAGCCGAGCTTGCAACCAAGGTTGGCACAAGCAGGCTCTGGATCACTGAAATTGAGCGGGGAAAACCACGGGCAAGTCTTGTCTTGGTGCTGCGCGCACTCTCGGCACTCGGGTTGGAACTGTCGACCGATGACGAAGGCAGGAAAGAGGAGGAAATCAAAGAAAATTCGAAAGATGCCTTAGCCTCCGAAATACTGAAGAGGCAGTCATGAATGAATTGATCGTTCTTCTCGATGGACACGAAGCGGGCGTTGCCAGAAGCGAGCGCGGAAAATTCTTATTCTCCTATACGGAATCTTGGCGCGCATCACGCGAACGCCATCCTCTTTCTCTGTCCATGCCGCTGACAGCAAAAGATCATTCGCACAGCGCTGTCGAACCGTTCATGTGGGGGCTGCTGCCAGACAACGAACAGGTGCTCCGGAGCTGGGGTCAAAAATTTCAGGTTTCGCCGAGAAATGCCTTCGAGCTCCTAAGTCATGTGGGCGAGGACTGCGCAGGTGCGGTGCAGTTTGTGCGGCCTGAAAAACTGGAAGCAAGTCTGGTTGAAGAACATCCAGAACCTGATTGGCTGACAGAGGCCGAGTTGGCCGAACGCCTCCGGCTCGTACGATCTGACGCGAGTGCGGGGCGCTTGCCAAATGACCGAGGCCAGTTCAGTTTGGCAGGGGCGCAGCCAAAGACAGCCTTGTTTCACGATGGAAAAAGATGGGGAACAACATCGGGCCGAACGCCGACTACTCATATCATCAAGCCCACCACAAGCGAATTCCACGGACATGCAGAGAATGAACACCTCTGCTTGCGACTTGCGGCGGCCCTTGGGCTCATAACGACAAAATCATGGGTGAAATACTTCGAAGACGTTCCTGCCATTGTTGTCGAACGGTATGACAGGTTAATTTTCTCCGAGGCAGCGCGAAATCGAAAGGCACATGCGGAGCATCTGCTGTCCCGAGCGGCTGAGATCAGGGTCTCAAGTCACCCAGAAAGCACCGGCGATGCCCAATTGCTTGAAGATGAAGCAGAAGAAGACTTCAATCTCGCCGACCAACTTCTTGAAGCTTCAACAACCGAATATGCGGGAAGACTGCACCAAGAGGATCTCTGTCAAGCGCTGAGCGTCCATCCGGCAATCAAGTATCAAAATCAAGGTGGCCCCGGAGCCGGACAGATCATCGAGACAATTCGCACTAATGTGTCGAGTCCAGAGCGTTTAGGGGTGAGCAGCAAATACACGTCAGCGGCAAATGACGATGTCGAGACATTCATTGACGCCTTGATTTTCAATTGGCTGATTGGTGGAACGGATGCCCATGCCAAGAACTATTCACTGTTGATTGGACGAGGAGGCATGGTTCGGCTGGCGCCGCTCTATGACATCGCCAGCATTCTTGCCTATCCAAACATCGACCCGCGCAAGGCCAAGATGGCAATGAAAATAGGCGATCGCTATGATCTGATGGAGATCAGCATTTCTGATTGGCGCAAACTTGCGGCCAGTATTCGCATCAATGGTGACGGGATGATTGAGCGCATCCGAGGTATGGCGCATGAATTGCCGGATCGGCTGACAGATGAAGTCAAGATGATGCGGGAGAGCGGACTCTCGCATCCCGTCATCGGCAAACTGGCAGATAGTCTTCCCGAACGCGCGCAACGCGTCGCCAAAATGTGAGATGCAATCTGCGCAGCGCCTTGTCGCGTCTCGCCCTCAGCTCATATTCTGCGCTGCTCGCCCAGCATTGACCATGTCCCGGAAACTCTTCGGGTAGCTCGTTTCAAAAGCCTTCCAGCTTTCGCGGAAGCCGGGTTTTTCCAAGTATTTTTGCAGGGCATTGAAATAGGCGTCCCAGACTTCATCATCGATCAGTTGGTTCTGGAACTGCACATAGGCGCTGTAGGTGAGTGACATCTGTACGCCGACAATTCTGTTGAACTTCAGTTTCTGTGCCGCTGTCAGTTTGGAAAGACCGTCCGCACCCTTCAGATAAAGCTCGGCATTGTTGGAGATCAAGGCAAAGACGTCTTTCTCGAAGCTCATCAACGACTGAACTGTGGCACCCTCAATTGCTTGTGCGTTGCGCCGTACTTCGAGAATGAGGAAGACCACTGAAATCAAACCACCAAGCACACCGATAACGGAGGCGATGGCCGTAACGACGGGCCAGTCCCAAATCACTTCAGTGATTGTCCCGCGGCACCGGGTGAAGCTTGCCGATGCGCTGGAACTTCGTTGCACCTTTGAGCACCATGCCTTGCGCCAACTGGTCTGTCTCCTTGCGGAAGATTTCCTGCCAAGGCGTTTGTGATTCCGGAATCTTGAAGCCGCCGCTGGCCTCAAGTTCGGCGCGGCGCTTCGTCAACTCAGCATCGCTCACCAGCATGTTGCATTCACCCTTGTTGAGATCAATGCGCACCCTATCGCCGTTTTTCAAGATCGCCAACCCACCGCCTGCCGCAGCTTCCGGTGAGGCATTCAAGATGGAAGGTGAGCCAGATGTGCCGGATTGGCGGCCATCGCCGACGCAGGGCAGCGAGCGGATGCCTTTTTCCAACAGGTAATTCGGAGCCCGCATGTTCACCACTTCCGCAGCGCCCGGATAGCCCAATGGCCCAACGCCACGGATGAAGAGGATGGTGTTCTCGTCGATCGCAAGTGACTTGTCATCGATCTTGGCGTGATAATCCTCCGGCCCGTCAAAGACGATGGCCTTGGCTTCGAAGGCATTGGGGTCCTTGGGGTTCGACAGATAACGGGTGCGGAACTCCTCCGAAATACCCGACGTTTTCATGATGGCCGAGGCAAAGAGATTGCCTGACAGCATTTTGAAACCGGCCCGGGTTCGCAGCGGGTTGGCGTATTCGCGGATGACCTTGCGGTTCCACGAGAACTTGCCCTTGCAATTCTCTCCAATGGTTTTGCCATTGGCGGTGATGCAATCCTCATGGATCTTGCCCGCACTGATCAATTCGGCGACGACGGCGGGTACACCGCCGGCGCGGTGATAATCTTCGCCGAGATATTCTCCCACGGGCTGCAGGTTGACCAGCATGGGCAGTTCATAGCCCTGCTCTTCCCAGTCGATCACATCAAGCTGGATGCCGAGGTGGCGGGCAATGGCATTGAGATGGTTGGGGGCATTGGTGGAGCCGCCAATGGCGGTGTTGACACGGATGGCATTTTCAAAGGCCTTGCGCGTCATGATCTTGGAGGGCGTCAAATCCTCTTCCACCATTTCGACAATGCGCTTTCCCGTTTCATAGGCCATCTGGCCGCGCTCACGATAGGGCGCGGGGATGACAGCATTGCCGGGGAGACACATGCCCAAGGCTTCCGCCAGTGAGTTCATGGTCGATGCCGTGCCCATGGTGTTGCAGTAGCCTGTTGATGGCGCGGACGAGGCCACGAGGTCGGTGAATTCCTTGTAGTCGATTTCGCCTGTCGCATATTTTTCCCGCGCCAGCCAGACAATGGTGCCGGAGCCGGTGCGCTGGCCCTTGTAGTCTCCGTTCAACATGGGACCGGATGACAATGCGATGGCGGGAATATCGACAGTTGCCGCTGCCATCAGGCAGGCGGGCGTGGTCTTGTCGCAGCCGACGGTCAGCACCACGCCATCCAGCGGATAGCCATGCAGAACTTCCACAAGCGAGAGATAGGCGAGGTTACGGTCAATCGACGCGGTGGGGCGTTTTCCTGTTTCCTGGATCGGATGGATGGGAAATTCGAGCGGGATGCCCCCCGCCGCCGTGATGCCGTCGCGCACGCGGCGCACCCAGTCCACATGGGCGCGGTTGCAGGGGGAAAGATCAGAACCTGTCTGCGCAATGCCGATGATGGGTTTTCCGCCCTGCAACTCTCCTTGCGTGAACCCGTAGTTGAGATAGCGCTCAATATAGAGCGCCGTCATGTCGGCATTGTCTGGATTGTCGAACCAGGCCTGTGACCGGTACTTCAGTTTCTTGTGCGTGGTGGACATGGGGCGGACCTCGAATGAATTGTCATACAATTCATAGGCTGCCAGTCAGGCTCCGTCTACCTCCCTTGCATCCATACTTTTATCGAGGTGCGCCTCAGAGCAGGTCGTTCTCGTCAGCAAGTCCCATTTTGGTACGGACAGTCGCGCGGATAATAGCCCAGTCTTCGCGATTGGAGTATTGATCCATTGTTTCTTCGGCCGCCGTCAGGTCGGCAACAGCGCTATCATAGTTGATTTGGAGTTGCGCTGCGTTGCTTAAAAGTTGAGCGGCCCAAGCCACTTCATCAGCAGTGTAGGTGGTTTGCAGAGGGTCCACCGCAACGCCCGTAATCGTAGTGGCAAGGGCAAATGCGGCAGCAAGATCCGCAGGTGGTGCCAGTTGCGAACCTGCCGGCAACGCATACGCATCTTGCACTTCATCCATGGCTTGCTGCGCCACATGATAGGCGGCCACCATGCCGATGGTGCCTTTGAAGTTGCCATTGAGGATATGGGCCTGGATGGCGGGATGGTCATAGGGCTTGGCCGCGTTCCAACGCCCGAGCTGCGACTGCTCAGAGCCGCCCGCATTCGCTTCAATGATTTCAGGTTTCTTGCCCAGGGAATTTGCGTTGCCGCCACCGGCAGTGCTGGAGGCATTGCCCCCACCGGCATTGCCATTGCCTCCAGAATTTCCGCCGCCATTGCCGTTTCCGCCCTTTTCAGCGTGTGCGACATCAATTCCGGGGGTGAAGATCATCTGCGGCCCGAAGGGCAGTGCCACCAGGACAAGACCAAGAGCAATAAGGAAGGCAAAGTGCGGAAATTTGGCAGACATGGTTGTAGCCCCTTTTGAAAATAGTCTGATTCTGCTTTGGCGGTGATGACAACCGAAGCTGCAAGCGGAATTATGGCACACAGAGTGAAATCCCGCCATAGTTTGCCAGCCTGTTCCAAAAGCCAACCGGACGAGCGGCGTCAATCCAAAAATTTGACCATTTGAACAAAATCTGTCATCCTTCCGTCAAATTAAATAGTCTCACGGGAGGAGACGGTGATGGCCGCAAAAAAGAAGGCTGCCAAAAAACGCGGACGCAAGCCTGCCGCACGAGCCGTAGCCAAAAAACCAGGCAAGGCAAAAAAGAAGTCACAGCCTGCAAAGAAAATTGCAGCGCTCAAAACACCGCCTTCCAGAAAGCCGGCGCGAACCGCCGACATTGCCACGGGCCGGCTGCAAAAGCAGGACTATGCCAGGAACTTCACCGACCTGCATGCGCCGCTTTCGGACCATGAGGCGCTGGTCGAGTCCGACCGCTGCCTGTTTTGCCACGACGCACCCTGCCAGACCGCCTGCCCCACCGCGATCGACATCCCGCTTTTCATCCGTGAAATCCAGGCTGGCCACCCGAAGTCGGCGGCCAAGACCATTTTCAACCAGAATATCCTGGGCGGCATGTGCGCCCGTGTCTGCCCGACTGAGACCCTCTGCGAAGAAGTGTGCGTGCGCCAGACCTCGGAAGGAAAACCCGTCAAGATTGGTCTGCTGCAACGCTATGCAACGGATGCCGCCATGGCAGACACGAAACATCCCTTCACGCGCGGCAAATCCTCCGGCAAGCGCGTGGCTGTGGTGGGTGCAGGCCCGGCTGGCCTTGCCTGCGCCCACCGCCTTGCCATGCATGGCCATGAGGTCACGATATTCGAGGCCCGGGAAAAATCCGGCGGCCTGAGCGAGTATGGCATTGCCGCCTACAAGACCGTCGATGATTTTGCCCAGCGTGAAGTGGCGTTCGTCCTCTCGATTGGCGGCATCGCCGTGAAACACGCCATGGTGCTCGGCAAGAACATGACACTGGCGGACCTGCAAAGCCAGTCTGATGCCGTGTTCCTCGGGCTAGGGCTTGCGGGCGTCAACGCGCTGCGCGCACCAGGTGAAGAGTCCAAGGGTGTTGAGGACGCCGTGGGTTACATTGCCGATATCCGCCAGGCGAAGGACCTCGCAAGGCTCCCCGTCGGCCGCAAGGTCATTGTGATTGGCGGCGGCATGACGGCCATTGATGTGGCCGTGCAATCAAAATTGCTGGGTGCCGAGGATGTGACCATTCTATACCGCCGCGGCCAGGAGAGCATGAAGGCATCACGCTATGAACAGGATCTGGCCCAGACCAAAGGCGTCAAGATCAAGCATTGGGTCAGCCCCCGCAAGGTTGTTGCCGCAGATGGCAAGGCCGTGGGGCTCGTGTGTGAATACAGCCGCGACGTGAAGGGCAAGCTGCAAGGCACGGGCGAAACCTTCACGCTCGAAGCCGACATGATCTTCAAGGCCATCGGCCAGACCTTGAAAGGCTTCGAAAGGGACGGCCCGTTCAAGAATGTTTACCGCTTCGAGGTGGACAAGGACGGGAAAACGCCCGTGCGCGGCGTGTGGGCAGGTGGTGACTGTGCGCTGGGCGGCAAGGAACTGACCGTCGCCGCCGTGGATGAAGGCCGCAGGGCCGCTGAATCGATCCATTCTTATCTCTCTGTGTAACTGATTGATCCCACCCCCGCCCCTCCTCGAGGGGAGGGGTGAAGGAGGAAAAAATGGCAGACCTTCGTTCCAGTTTTATCGGCATCAAATCCCCCAATCCCTTCTGGCTCGCATCCGCCCCGCCCACGGACAAGGAATACAATGTGGTGCGCGCCTTCAAGGCGGGCTGGGGTGGGGTGGTCTGGAAAACGCTTGGCGAGGAAGGCCCGCCCATCGTCAACGTCAATGGCCCGCGCTATGGCGCCATCCACGGACCGGACCGCCGCCTCCTTGGCCTCAACAACATCGAACTCATCACCGACCGTCCACTGGAGGTGAACTTGCGCGAAATCAAGAAAGTGAAACGCGAATGGCCGGACCGCGCCATGATCGTCTCCCTCATGGTGCCGTGCGAGGAAGAGCCGTGGAAAAAGATCCTGAAGCGCGTGGAAGAGACCGATGCCGACGCGGTGGAACTGAACTTCGGCTGTCCCCACGGCATGAGCGAGCGCGGCATGGGTGCCGCCGTGGGCCAGGTTCCGGAATATATTGAAATGGTGGCGCGCTGGTGCAAGCAGCACTCGCGCCTGCCGGTGATCGTGAAGCTGACGCCCAACATCACAGACGTCCGGAAGCCCGCCCAGGCCGCACTGCGCGGTGGTGCTGATGCCGTGTCGCTCATCAACACCATCAACTCCATCACCCATGTGGATCTGGATTCATTTTCACCCATGCCGTCGATTGACGGCAAGGGCTCCCATGGCGGTTATTGCGGACCGGCGGTCAAACCCATTGCGCTGAGCATGGTGTCGGAAATCGCCCGCGATCCCGCAACCAAGGGCTATCCCATCTCGGCCATTGGCGGCATCACCACCTGGCGGGACGCAGCCGAGTTCATCGCCATGTCGGCAGGAAACGTGCAGGTCTGCACGGCGGCCATGACCTATGGCTTCCGGATCGTTGAGGAAATGAAATCAGGCCTCGCCCGCTGGATGGACGAGAAGGGCTATCGCGCCATCGACGATTTCCGCGGCCGCGCCGTCGGCAACGTCACGGATTGGCAGTTCCTCAACCTCAACTACATCGCCAAGGCCAAGATCAACCAGGACCTCTGCATCTCCTGCGGGCGCTGCTATGCCGCCTGCGAAGACACCTCACACCAGGCCATCATGAAGGAGAAAGACGGCAAGCGCCACTTCGAGGTGATTGATGCGGAATGTGTGGCCTGCAATTTGTGCGTGGAGGTTTGTCCGGTTGCTGGCTGCATCACCATGGTGCGCCAGACCAGCGGCACCGATGCCCGCACCGGCAAGGACATCAGCAGGGACTATGCCAACTGGACAACCCACCCCAACAATCCGATGGCCAAGGTGGCGGCGGAATGATCAGCGATAGATTTCCCGCCGGTGGCCGATTTCAACAACCAAGATCGTGACTACCTTCTGTTTGATTTCCGCGAGAATGCGATAGTCGCCGACGCGATACTTCCAGATGCCTTGATATTTCTTGCCAACCAATGCCTCGCCCAGTTGTCGGGGATTTTCAAGTGCAGCAACTCGCTCTGTCAGAAACCTGAGAATGCGGATTCTTGCAATCGAGCTGATTTTATCCAGCGCCTTGTCGGCGGCCGGTGAAATCTCAATTATCCAAGCCATGACGCTTCAAAACGTCCGCCAGCGGAATAGCTTTTTCCCCAGACTTGTAGAATTCGTCGAGACGCTTTTCGGCGAGGGCCGCGTCTTCCAGATTCTCAAGGTGCGTGAGAATGGCTTCGCGGGCATAGAATGTCTTTGTTCGTCCGGTTTTTTTTGCAAGGGCACTGAGGCGCTTTTCGATTTCAGGCGGCAGACGGATGGCGAGCATGTCGGTGTATCCTTCTGCTATACATGTATAGCAACATGGTTCCAGAGTCAAACCTCCGGCATGCGCACCTGCGGCAAAATCGCAGAACACCTTGTTCCAGATCAAGGCAGGCCTATGTTTCGGGGAGCAGTTTGTCCCTGAAAGTCATTGTCCCTGAAAGACGGAGGACCGCCATGGCCTACAAAACCATTCTGCTCTGCCTCACCGAGATTTCCCGCCTGCCCCAGCTTCTGGCAGTGGGCCGAAAACTGGGCGGTGACCACAAGGCCCATGTGAAAGGGCTTTATGTCATTCCGGGCGTACAGACCTACCCCAATGCCGGCATGGCTGCTGTACCCCAGGTCTATGATGGAAACCGCAAATACTATCTTGAACACCGGAGCGAAGCGAAAACGGCCTTTGAAAAGGCCATGAAGGCTGATGACCTGTCATTTGCCTTCCAGGAGGTTGATGGGGCCTCGCCTCTGCTGTCAGCGGCGGTGCTGGAGCAATGCCGCAGCGCCGAACTTGTGGTGACAAGTGCTGGCAATCCTGACGCCGCCTTTGGTGCCGAGTTTGACTTTGTGCAGCGTCTGGTCATGGCGGCGGGCCGCCCCATATTGGTCTTGCCGATAAAAGGCGATGCGAAATTCGATACCACCGAAGTGCTCATTGGCTGGGACGGGGGCCGCGAGGCTTCCCGCGCCACCTTTGATGCCTTACCAATCCTGAAAAAAGCCAAACGCGTCATGATCGCCCGCGTCGATGAGGCACCGCGCGGCCGTTTGGGCGGTGCTGACATTGCCGAGAGCCTGGCCCACCATAACGTCAAGGCCGAGATCCTCAGTGTGAGCTCCGATGGCATGAACGTCGGCGAAACACTGTTGCGCGCCGCCAGCGACCAGGGTGCGGGCTTGCTCGTCATGGGCGCCTATGGCCACAGCCGTTTCACCGAACTCATTTTCGGCGGCGCCACCCGCCACGTCATCAACCACGTCCAGCTTCCTGTGCTGATGGCACACTGAGAAAGCCCGGAGGATATCATGGCCCTGTCTAAAATCAGGTTGGAGCTGGCCCGCTGCAAAGAGCACCCGGAAGGCTCGCGCACGATCGGCTATGAGTTTGCGGCTCCCTTGAACGCCGAGGGCCGCATCGACCCCGAGGCCTGGGCGGGGGAACGTGGGCACAGCCGCGTGCGCCGCTTCCGCCCCGGGGAGGCTGATGACATCGGCCATCTTGTCCGCAAAGCCGGCGGCAGCACAGGCTTTTCCTGGGCCTTCCACTACGACATCGAGAGTGATGAGGAAGATGATGAGGCGGGCTTTCGCTTTGCCGATCATGTTTTCCGGCCCGGCGAATATGTCTCGATCCGCGAGGATGACGCGTTGATGCCCTACAAGGTGGTGCAAGTCATCAGGGTTGAATGAAGCGGAACCTGTTCCACTTGTCTTGCCATGCGCAACACGCTAGCTCACCACGGAAAAGCAATCCCTCACGCGAGCAGACGTTCCATGGCCAGTTTCAATCTTTTCTACCTTCCCGGTGACGGCATTGGCCCTGAAGTCATGGCCGAAGTCGAAAACATCGTGGCCTGGTTTGCAGGCCAGGGCATTGCCCACTTCGAAACCGACCGTGGCCTTGTTGGCGGTTCAGCCTATGATGCCCATGGCGCGGCCGTATCCGACACTGACATGGCCAAGGCGCAAAGCGCCGACGCCGTTTTGTTTGGTGCCGTAGGCGGACCCAAGTGGGACAAAGTAGCCTATGATGTGCGGCCCGAGGCGGGCCTCTTGCGGCTGCGCAAGGATCTGGGCCTGTTTGCCAACCTGCGCCCCGCCATTTGCTATCCCGCCCTGGCTGATGCCTCGTCGCTGAAGAAAAATGTGATCGAGGGGTTGGATATCCTGATCGTGCGGGAATTGACGGGTGGTGTTTATTTCGGCGAACCCAAGACCATCACTGATCTGGGCAACGGCCAAAAGCGCGGCATTGACACACAAGTCTATGACACGTTCGAAATCGAGCGCATCGCCCGCGTGGCCTTTGACCTCGCCAAGACACGGCGCAACAAGGTCTCGTCGGCGGAAAAGCGCAACGTGATGAAGACCGGTGTGTTGTGGAACGAGGTGGTGACGCGTGTGCACAGGGATGAATTCCCGGACATTGAGCTGGAACATGTGCTGGCCGACAATTGTGCCATGCAGCTCGTGCGCTGGCCCAAGCAGTATGACGTGATCGTCACCGACAATCTGTTTGGCGATGTGCTCTCGGATGTGGCGGCCATGCTGACGGGCTCGCTTGGCATGTTGCCGTCAGCCTCGCTGGGCGCGCCCGATGCCAAGACGAAACGGAGGAAATCCCTCTATGAGCCGGTGCATGGCTCGGCCCCCGACATCGCCGGCACCGGTGCTGCAAACCCCATTGCCATGATTGCCAGCTTCGGCATGGCGCTGCGCTATTCGTTTGGATTGGGGGACTGGGCCGACAGGTTGGACGCCGCCATCTCGGTGGTCTTGGCCAAGGGCCTGCGCACCAGGGATATCGCCAGCGAGACTGCTCCCGCCAATGCCACAACCCCGCAGATGGGCGAGGCGATTTTGAAGGAATTGCAGACGCTCGCAAAATGATTGAGCTTCGCTCCCCCTCGATCACGGTCACACTGCATCCCACGGGAGCACGCATCGCGTCGTGTGTTGTTGATGGCGTGGAAGTGACATTCGGTGCTGGTCCTGATGACAGCATCCTCTCAGGAGACATCTACGCGGGCGCCATCTGCGGGCGCCATGCGGGCCGCATCAGCAACGCGCAATTTCCGCTCGATGGCGGGATTGTCAAACTCAAACCCAATGTCGGCGCCAATCAACTCCATGGCGGACACACCGGCTTCCATGCCCGGCGCTGGGACTGGCTGCGCGAAGCCAGCCGCGCCCGCTTTTTTCTGCATTCCAATGATGGTGATGAAGGTTACCCCGGCGATCTTGACGTCAAGGCCGTCTATGCCCTTGAGGGCGCAACGCTGTCCTTGACCATCGAGGCGCGCACCACCAGGCCCACGCTTTGCAACCTCACCAACCATGCCTATTGGAACCTGGCGGGTGGTGGCTCCGTGCTCGACCATGAATTGCAGATCATGGGTGCACAGTATTTTCCGCTCAATGAATTGCTGCTGCCATTCGGTACACTTGAAGATGTGAAAGGCACAGCACACGACTTCCGCGAGCTGCGGCTGATCGGCGCGGACCATGATTTCTGCACGGCACTCGTGGGCAGGCGTGGCGAGATGAAACAGGGCCTGACCCTGCGTGACCCGACCTCGGGCCGCAGGCTCGAGGTCTGGACCACGGAAGGCTGCATGCAGACTTATACGGCCATGCAATGGCAACCGGAGATGATCTCCCGCAACGGGCCGCTGCAACGCTCCCATGCCCTCGCCATCGAACCGCAGAACGTTGCCGATGCGCCAAATCATCCGGCTTTTCCACCATCGATCCTGCGTCCGGGCGAGATCTATCGCAATGTGATCGAGTGGCGGTTTTCCTGAATGCCTGGGTCGCGGCAGCACAGCAAGCCTAAGCCCGCGCCGCTCTTTTGGACGTGGTTAACAACGCGTTAACGGTTGTGGCGCCAAGGTGGGTCTTGACGAATCGAGACCTGCAGCAGTTTCCATGACACGCGACGAACTGAAACAGCCTTTGCGCAAAAAAAGTCTGGCGCAGCGCCTTTGGGCACGCAGGCCGGGCCTGCTGGCGTCTGCCTATGTCATGACGGCCGCAAGCTTTGGCGCTGGCGGGTTTTGGGCACTGCGCCAGCCCCTGCCCTTTGCAGGTGAGCCTGTTGTCGTCGTCTCCGTGCCGCCAGCCGAAGAAGTCAGGACGGCATCCACAACACCCGCTGCCACTGAGGGGGAAGACGTTCCCGATATCGACCAGCAAGACCCCGCAACGGCTGATGGTGACGGAGAAGCGCCTGGGGTACCCGGGGTGCAGATCGACACTGGTCCCGAATCTGGCCCCGAACAGCAGCTTGTGCGCAGCAATGACGCCATCATTGTGCAGCCCCGGCGCTCACTTGTAGCCGCACCCATTGACGCTGTGATGGAAGTGACCACTTGGGGCCAGTTGCCGCGCATCTCAAGGGGCGGCGACAAGCCCTCCAAGGTTTATGCGCGCACCGCCTCACTCAACGTCATCCACTCCGACCAGCCGAAGATCGCCATCCTGATCGGCGGCATGGGCCTCAACAGGAAGCTGACGCAAAAAGCCATCAAGGACCTGCCCGGCGAAGTGACGCTGGCCTTTGCCCCCTATGGCGAGGGGCTGCAGGAGCAGGTGAACCTGGCGCGGCGCGGCGGACACGAGATCTTTCTGCAAGTGCCGCTTGAACCCATTGGCTATCCCGCCACCAATCCGGGGCCGAAAACCCTGCTGGGCGATGCCACGGAAGCTGAGAACATTGATGCCATGCGCTGGCACATGAGCCGGTTTGCCGGATATTCCGGCCTTGTGAATTACATGGGCGGACGCTTTCTCTCCATGCCAAGGGCACTGAGGCCCTTCATGGGCGAACTCAAGAACCGCGGGCTTCTGTTTGTCGAAGATGGCTCTCTGGCCCTGTCGGCGAGTGAGGCCACGGCCAAGGCCGCCAACCTGCAGGTCAGGCGCGCCAAGATCGTGATTGATGCCGATCCGTCGCCCCAGGCCATTTCGGCGGCGCTTGGTCTCCTCGAAGAGGAAGCCAAAGCCACAGGTCTCGCGATCGGCACAGGCTCCGGCCTTGAAGTCACCATTGACACGCTGCGCGACTGGGCCAAAGAGGCCAATGAACGCGGCATCATTCTGGTGCCGGTCACCGCAAGTTTCCAGGGCCGCCTGGGATAGGTGCCGACTTTTCCCTTGGGATTTTCTGGAACAGCCATGGCGCGAAAACCTGTTGAGATCACGGCCTACCGCCCTTGCGTGGGCGTGATGCTCCTGAACCGGGACGGCCTTGTGTGGATGGGCCGCCGCTTCGAAAAGCAGAACGATGATGGTGTGGGCAAATGGTGGCAGATGCCGCAGGGCGGCATTGATGCGGATGAGGACCCCAAGGCCGCGGCTTTGCGTGAACTCTCTGAAGAGACGGCCGTGCGTTCGGCGCGGGTGATCGCGGAAGCGCCGGGCTGGTTCTAGTATGATCTGCCGCAACACCTGATCGGCAAGAGCTGGGGCGGAAAATATCGCGGCCAAACGCAGAAATGGTTCGCGCTGGAATTCCTGGGCGAGGACAGCGAGATCAATCTGAGCCCATCCGGCCACAAGCAGGAATTCGACCAGTGGACATGGATGACCATGGCTGAGGCGCTCGATGCCGTCGTACCCTTCAAGAAGGCGGTCTATGCGGAGGTGATCGCGGCCCTGAGGCATCTTGGCCAGTGACAACCCGGCACATCATTTTTGATTGCGACGGGGTGCTGGTCGACAGTGAACCCCTGTCCATGCGCGCCGATGTCATGCTGTTGCGTCGACATGGCATCGCGATCACCGGGGCCGAAGCCCATGCACGGTTTGTGGGAAAAACCTTTGAGGCCATGCTGGTGGAAATGACGCGGGAGCATGGCGTTGCGTTTCCGCCGGGTTTGAACGCTGAAAAGGACCGCACACTTGAGCAAATGTATGTCACTGAATTGCAGATTGTCCCCGGTGTGTGCGAGGTTCTGGAGACTCTGCGGGCGCGGGGCGTTTCATTCTCCGTGGCTTCCAACAGCCCCAGGGCGCGGGTGGAGCTGGCCCTGCGGCTGACGGGGATCACGGCGCTCTTTGAGCGCATCGTCACATTCGAGGACGTGGCACGGGGAAAGCCAGCACCTGATGTTTTTCTGCGGGCGGTCGAACTTTCAGGCTTCGGGGCGAGCGCTTGCCTGGCGATCGAGGACTCAATGACGGGGGTTACGGCTGCGGTTGCCGCAGGCTTGCGCACCCTCGGCTTTGTCGGCACCCATCATGCGCCCCACGCCCACGGCCTCGGGCTGGCCCGCCTGGGGGCAAAACATATTTTTGCTGCAATGCAAGAACTCCCCGAATTTGTTTGACTTTTCGAATGTGAGCCGCCATATGGCGGCCAACCACGCATTCGGCCAATCTTGAATACGTGAGGTGCCCATAGTGTGCACCGTTCAGGCCGCCGTGGTTTACCAACACTCCTTTCACGTGGGACTGTCATTTCGCGCCGCGCCCGGATGCAGCGGCGTGTCATGTCCCTTTTGCTTCCGACATTGAAAGACAATCATTTTGTCAAGTTTTGATACCCTGAATCTCTCCGCCCCGATTTTGAACGCCGTGAAGGCCGAGGGCTATGAGATCCCCACCCCCATCCAGTCCCAGGCCATTCCCCATCTTCTGGCGGGCCGTGACCTTCTGGGCATTGCCCAAACCGGCACCGGCAAAACGGCAGCCTTTGCGCTTCCCATGCTGGAACGCCTGGCCAAGGACGGCAAGCGCCCCGAGCGCGGCACCTGCCGTTCCCTCATCCTCGCACCGACGCGCGAATTGTGCTCGCAGATCCTCGAAAGCTTCAATACCTACGGGCGCAATGTGAAAGTGTCGCGCACTGTCGTTTTTGGCGGCGTCGGCATAGGCAAGCAGATCGAAGCCCTGCGCAATGGTGTTGACATTCTGGTGGCAACGCCGGGACGCCTTGTTGATCTCATCGAGCGCCGGGCATTGAGCCTGTCCAAGGTTGAAATCTTCGTGCTCGATGAAGTGGACCAGATGCTCGACCTGGGCTTCATCCACGCCATCCGCAAAATCACTGGCATGCTCCCAAAGGTCAGGCAGAACCTGTTTTTCTCTGCCACCATGCCCAAGGAAATCGCAGGCCTTGCGGCCAACTTGCTGAATGATCCGGCACGGGTTGAAATCAAGCCCTCGGCCACAACAGCCGAGCGTGTGACGCAAGCGGTCGTGCATGTGGACCCCGCCAACAAGGCAAAGCTGCTGGCGACCATGCTGCAGGACCCCCAGATCACCCGGGCGCTCGTCTTCACGCGCACCAAGCACGGTGCCGACAAGGTGGTGAAGGTTTTGACCCAGGCGGGCATCAACGCCTCCGCCATTCACGGCAATAAATCCCAGGCCAACCGCGAACGCGCCCTTGCCGGTTTCAAGGCGGGCAAGATCATCGCCCTTGTGGCAACCGACATTGCGGCACGCGGCATTGACGTTGACGGCGTGTCCCATGTCTTCAACTATGACCTGCCGTACGTAGCTGAATCCTATGTGCACCGCATTGGCCGCACGGCCCGTGCCGGTGCTGCGGGCGAGGCCATTGCCTTTTGCACGCCGGAAGATCGTGGGCTTTTGCGCGACATCGAACGCACCATCCGGCAGACCGTGCCGGTGAAAGAGCACGAACTCGGGCTCAAGGGCGTGACGGAGCTGGCGCCCAACCATGGCTGGAACCCCAATGGCCCCCGGAACGAACCACGGCGGACCTCCGGTGGCGGACGTCACATGCCGAAGTCAGCCAAAAAACCCCATCGCGGCCAGGGCAATGGCCAGGTGGGTGCCGCACATCACGCGGGCGACAAGAAGCGTGACTGGAGCCCGGTGGGCATGCCCATGCAAGCCATTGACCAGACCCAGTTCGAAAATCGCGGTCGCAAAGCCGAAGGCGATGCCGTTGCACCGGGACATCGTCCTCGCGCCGACAAACCGCACAGTGACCGCCCACACAGTGACCGCCCGCACAGTGACCGCCCGCATAGTGACCGCCCGCAGGGCGCGCGCAAATTTGGTGGCGGCAAACCGCAGAACCGCGGTCCGAAACCTCAGGGTGCTGGCGGCGGCAACTGGATGAGAGTCATCGGCCGCGATGGCGCCGGTGCTTAACAGCCCGCCATTTTGAAACCGGAAAAGCCCGCGGTCATTCGCGGGCTTTTTCTATGGGATGAGAGGGATCTGCGGTGAGGCATCCATGGCGAGTTTTCCCGTAAGGCGGGGATCGTCGTGGATTTCGACCATGCGGGCATAGGGTACAAATCCGGAGCGGACATAGAACGGCAGGGCCGCCGGATGATCAAAGGTGCAAGTGTGCACCCAGAAGCGGGCGATGGGTTTTGCGAAGGCCCGGCGGATCGCCTCATCCATCAACGCACGACCCAGGCCCTTGCCGATCTGTGAAGGAACGAGGCCGTAAAACGCCAGCTCGCAATCGGGACTTTCGGCAAAGTTCAACTCCAGAATGCCGATCGCCACGCCGCCTTGCATGAGCGCAAAGGATTCGATTGCCGGATGGGCGAGGATGCCGCCGAGTTTTTCGTCCGCCATGATGAGGCGCGAGAACCACAGGATGTCGCTGCCGACGGCACGGAACAGGTCGCGGAAGCCCGCAAGGTCATCGGCGGCAAAGCGCGTGAGGCTGACATCTGCAGGAAACGCGACCAAACCACGCGGCGGCAATGCCCGCATCTCAAGGCAGGTCACCACATTGGCGAGTTTTCCGGGCGGCAACTCATAATAGTCATTGGGCAAATCGAGGAGGGGCATTGTTCATTTCGGCAGGTGACGGGCCAGATGACGAGAGGGAATCCACACATAGCCATCATCATCCAGGATCATGCATTCGCGCAAGCCATGGGGCTTGTCGAGGGAGCCCGCGAGAATTGTGTAGCCCAGGGCGCGGGCGCGGGCCTCGGCTGCGTCGGGATCAACCTCATAGCAGCGCAGTTCAACGCCAACACCACGGGGCGCATCACTCAGAAGCGTCGCGTGCAGTTCGTTGCCGCGATAGGAAGAAGGCATGTGGAACATGAAGCCACTGGCCATGAGCTTCATGGCGGCGAACACATCGGTTTGGAAATAGACGGTTGCCCCAAGAACGTCCGTGGCAAAGCGAATGGCGTTTGCGACATCGCTGACGATCAGGTTGAGGCCAAGGCCGCTGAGGCTGCGGCCATAGTCAGCGGCGGACGGGTGCGCTTGCTCGGTCATGGCACGATGTTGCACTGAAGTGAGCGCCAGCGTCCAGACCAGTCGGACTCACGTCAGGCATTCCACCTCTTCCGAGCGGCGCACGCCATCCCAGGTGATGTGGCACCCGGCAAGGGCGTGCTTCAATGGCACGTCGCGGTGGCGTAACGCGAGGAACAGGCAGGCCGCCGCATCACCGGCCAGGCGTTCAGGCTCGCCATCGTCCTCATGAATGGAGCGGGCAAGCCGCAAGCCCAGTTCCGTCACCATGGCGCTTGCCACCTGGCGGCGCAGCTTTCGGGCATCGTTCCAGGATTCGCGGATGTCATGGGGGGTCAATTCAAAGAGGCAGGCCTCGCCCAATTGCACCGGCACATTGCCCCGGGCGCGGATATCGTGGGCAAGGCCACCCTCGCTCGCAGGCAGACAGCGCAACAGCACTTCTTCGCGGGCAGATTGTTGGGCCATGACACACCTCACGCAAACCGACTGGCGCAAAGTGTGCGCCTGCTTCTTTGCAAAGAGGTTAACGGCTTGCACCGCAAAACCCCGCAGAGCACGATCCAGGGTCAAGCATCGCCTGTCTCCTGTGATTGCCCGGCGCCGGCAAGGCTGCGCCAGTTTCGCTGGTAGGGGCCAAGGTCCAGCTTAACAGGAGCAACATGGCGCATCTTCGTGTCGATACGTGGCAGCAGCCCGCCAGATTGCCCATCAGATTGCCCATCAGGCTTGTTGCGCATCAGGGCGAGGCAGGCGGCACCCGCTGCGGTGCCATCGCTGAGGGCGGAGGCCAACACGGTTTGCCCCTGCCGCAATGCCGCAAGTGCGGAGAGAAAAATGGCGTTCTGGGAAAAGGGGCCATCGACAATGATGTCATGGCTTGACTGGATGGCGTCAAGGGATTCGCAAACCATGAGGGCGCAATAGAGCGAGGCCAGCGTGGCACGCATCTCCGGCGTTTCACTGAAGGGGCCAACGATCCTGCCGCAAAGTGCTGTGCCGGGCATGGGGCCACCTGAATCGCTGAACGAGGGCAGCGCCAGGGTGCCATCAGCAACGAGGCGGGCGGCGGCAGCCGGCGTTGCGGCCTCGCCCGGTGCACCCTTGGCCAGGGTCTCGAACTCCTTGCCGCCAAAAAAACGGCAACAGGCCACGGTTTTTCCAAACACGTTCTTGCTGGCGACAATGTCGCGGGCGGGGTCCAGCACCGTGATGTCGGCGTCGGTGTCGAAGCCGATGATCCAGGTGCCGGTTGAGAGCAGCGTGAAGTGCTCTCGCCCCGCCGCGAAATAACGCAGGAAGTTGGCGTTGGAATCATGGACGCCGGCCAGCAGTGTTCCGGTGCCGCGAAATTTGTCGCCGCGAAGGTTCGCTGCCAGTTGGCCAACGGCCTCCCAGGCTTTGGCGGGGGTGGGAAAAAACCGGTCCCAGCCGAAACGCCTGGCCAGTGACGACGGTCCGCCGCTTCGCATGTCGACAAGATGCGACTGGCAGGACATGGATGAGACTTCAGCTGCGGCACGGCCACCCAGGGCATGGGCCACATATTGCATGAGCGGCAGGATGGTCGCGGTTTGCGCGAATTCACCGGGCAGCACCTGCTGCTGCCAGAACAGTTGCAGGCCATGGAGCAGCGCCATGGGAAGCTCGGGCGAATAACTTTCGGCGAAATCCGGCATCACCTGCCGGTACGCCGCAAGGATGGCGGGTGGCGGCTCGGACATATAGTCCATGACCGGAACGGCAGGCGTACCATCCGCCTTGAGGCTGACGATGCAGGCACCATGGGCGGAGGTGACGATCTTGTCGACCGGCAGTATGGCATCGAGTACCCGCAATGCGGAGGCCGCGAAAGCGATGATGGGGGCCACATTGAGTTCCCGGTAATGGGCGCCATCATGGTGGGGACTGGCGATCCGGCGTTCTCCCCGGACGTTCAGGCCCGCGTCATAGAGAATAACCTTGCTGTTGGTGTAGCCGACGTCGATGACGGCAATGCCGCGCGGCGGGGGTGGTGACTGTGCTGTCATGGATGGCAACTATGCAAAGTTCACCGCTTTACGCAATGGTGCCACGGCTGGTAGCAAAGGAAAATTAGCGCGCTTCCCGGCCAGCCGGAAACGACTTGCCGAAAAGGAATCGCGCCAATTCTATATGTTGGTGCATATCCTTGTCGGCGACATGATTTCATGTCACCGGGATATGCACTAAGCGGAGCGGACATGAGCAAACTGGCACACAAGGCTTTGCGCAAGCAGGTGATCGAAACCTGCCTCGCCATGAATGCCCAGGGCATCAACCAAGGAACATTGGGCAATGTCAGCACACGCACGGAGGATGGTTTTCTCATCTCGGCGTCCGGCATCCCCTATCACAGGATGAAACCACTCCATGTGGTCGAGATGGACCTGGACGGCGGGTACAGGGGCGATTTCTTTCCCTCCACCGAATGGCGCATGCATCTCGACATCTACAAGAACAGCCCAGAGGCTGGCGCCGTCATCCACGTGCATTCCAACTATGCCACGGCCCTTGCCTGCCTGCGCAAGGAGGTGCCCGCGTTCCACTACATGATTGCCGTGACCCTCGGCACGAGCCTGCGGGTCACTGACTATGCGGAGTTCGGCACCCAGGAACTGTCCGCGACAATGCTCAAGGCCATGGAGGGACGCAACGCCTGTCTGCTCGCAAATCATGGGCAGATTTGCTTTGCGCCCAACCTCGACAAGGCGCTGCAGCTCGCTGGCGAGATCGAAATGCTGTGCCACCAGTACTGGGCGGCTCTGCTGGCGGGAAAGCCCGTACTGCTGAACGAAGCCGAAATGGCCTCTGTGCTCAAGCGTTTCAAGACCTATGGCAAGCAGGCGGCCGATCTCACCGGCCTTGATGCCAGCGAGTTTGCGGTCGTGGCACCCGCCAAGCGCCAGGACATGACCGCCAGCTCCATGGTCGGCACCGTCAAGGTGCAGCGCAAGGGCAAGTTCTGAGCATCGCGTCTTTTTCGCTGGTCCATCCAGATCGTGGTCAGGTGTGAATATGGCATTCGAGAGGGGCAAAGCGTGATCGCGCGCTCAAATGGAGAAGAAATCATGTGGGCTCGACAAGACAACTCCCCGCACTGGCGTTGTGCTGCACTTGCGGTGCTGTTGGCCGCAAACCCCGCCACGCCAGCATGGGCAGCAGAAACGGTGACGCAGCGCCTCTCCGTTCCGGATGGCTACACGGTCAGCATGTTCGCTGAAGGACTGGGGCAGCCACGCCTGATGCAGTTGGCCGAAAACGGTGATTTGCTTGTCACAGCCAGCCGTGATGGCCTGGTGCTTCTTGTGCGTGGTGATCGTGATGGCGACGGGAAAAGCGACGGTGTTGACGTGCTGTTGGAGGGTCTCAACATGCCGCACGGGTTGTTGCTTGAAGGCAGGGACGTCTATGTGGCCGAAAGCCACCGGGTGACGCGCCATGTCTTTGATGGAAAAACTTTGCAAAACCCGGTCGTTGTTCTGGACGGCCTGCCGGACGATGGTGGCCATTCCACCCGCACCTTGAAGCGGGGGCCTGACGGCTGGCTCTATCTGACGGTCGGCTCAAGCTGCAATTCCTGCATCGAGGACAATCCGCTGCGCGCCACACTGTTGCGTTTCAGGGCCGGGGAGAAACCGGAGATCTTTGCCACAGGATTGCGCAACACAGTGGGTTTTGACTGGAACCCAGGAGATGGCGCCCTTTACGGTGTCGAAAACAGCCGTGACAATCTCGGTGATGATGTGCCTGATGACGAAGTCAATCGGATCACCGCACAGGGCCATTATGGCTGGCCCTATGAACATGGTTTTGCCGTACCCGACCCCGAACTTGCCTCAGCGCGACCGCCTGGCTTGGCCTTACAACGACCGGTGCTGGGGCTCGGTGCACATCATGCGCCGCTGTCGATCCGCTTCCTGCGGCAATCGCCAGGCTTGAAGGCAAGCGCGCTCATTGCCGAGCACGGCTCCTGGAACCGCGCGGCAAAGGTTGGCTACCGTGTGGTTCGCGTCACGTTCGGGGCCAGTGGCGCGGGCAAACCCGAAGTCGAAAGTTTTCTTGAGGGGTGCCACGATGGCGACGACGTCTATTGCCGACCAGTTGATGTGATTGAAGCCTGTGATGGCACGGTGTTTGTCAGCGACGACTATGGCGGAGCAATCTTCCGGATTGCGCGCCCGGCTTTAACCGCCGGGTGTTGAAGGGTGTGATCTTGACGCAACGCACCATACTCTTGCCCAGCTGACGGGAAAACTGCATATTTTTCATGCAACGTTTGCATGACTTTGTCATGATTGCGTTGCAATACGCTCAAAAGTTGTCAGTATACGTCTCTGAAACTTGACAAATTCATCAAATTGGTCAAAATCTGACATGAATTTTGGCCATACTCATCGATGAATCGGTTTTTAATTGTTACATTACAATGAATGTTTGCCCCGGTCCGGTGTAATATTTGATATGCAAAATTTGCATTACTAAGTCCGCTGCAATGCACCTAGATTGATGGTGTTGAAGAAACAGAACAGACAGCCGGGAATAGGCCCGGTCCGACAATCTAAACCATAGGAGACCACCATGTTTGAAGTTCTCAAGACCCGCATTGCCACCTGGAAGCGCTATAGCCGCACAGTTTCCGAACTGAACGCGCTGTCCACCCGCGAACTCGCCGATCTCGGCATCATGCGCTCAGACATCCAGCGCGTGGCCCGCGAAGCCGCCCGGTAAGCAAAGTCAAATCAATGGCAAGCTTTTCGGTCTTTGGCCGCTATCTGGAACGCCGCTCGCGCCTGAAAGGCTATCAGGCACTCCGCGCCGAACTGGAAGGCATCTCAGACGCTGACCTCGCCGACATCGGCGCCAAGCGTTACCAATTGGGCCATGCGGCCCGCGTCAAGGCCTTCAAGTAAGACCTTCACGTCACAGTTCCTCCCCCGCGCGGGGCCGGGTTTGGCGTAGAGCCAGACAACTACCGGTCCCGCGCTTCCTTTATTGGCCTTGCCTGTGTGAGCTTAATCAGCTCAGAATGACAGCAGTGCCACAGGGAGGACAACCATGCACAAGCGTACCATTCTGAAAACCATTGCCGGATTGCTTGTCGCGTCCGTGGCCTTGCTGCCGGTTTCGGCCATGGCCTTCGATAATTTGACAGTGATCGCACCGGCAAAGCCGGGTGGCGGCTGGGACCAGACCGCACGTTCCATGCAGGAGGTGCTGCAATCCGCAGGCATCGCCAAGGCCGTGACGGTTGAAAATGTGGCCGGTGCTGGCGGCACCGTGGGCCTTGCCCAATTTGCCGACAAGAACAAGGGCGATGGCAATGCCCTGCTCGTCAACGGCCTCGTCATGGTTGGCGCAGTCCTGACCAACAAGTCGCCCGTGTCGCTGGCCGATACAACTCCGATTGCACGCCTCACCGGTGAATATGAAGTGATTGTGGTGCCAGCCAATTCGCCGTTCAAGTCAATGGCTGATCTTGTGGCCGCCCTCAAGGCTGATCCGGGCAAGGTTGCCATTGGCGGCGGTTCTGCCGGCGGCACCGATCACATTCTGGCAGGCCTCGTGGTGCAAGCCGCAGGTGCCGACGCCAAGGCCATGAATTATGTGCCGTTCTCCGGCGGCGGTGAAGCCCTTGCAGCCATCCTCGGCGGCCATGTTGCCGCAGGCATTTCCGGCTATGGCGAATGGGAAGGCCAGATCAAATCCGGTGAACTGCGGGCCCTCGGCATTTCCTCCGGAGCGAAAGTCGACGGCATCGACATTTCGACACTGAAAGAACAAGGTGTTGATGTGGAGCTCGCCAACTGGCGCTCGGTGGTGGCGGCCCCCGGCATTTCCGACGACCAGAAAAAGGCGCTGCTGGCTGCCGTTGATTCCATGCATGCCAGCGACGCCTGGAAGAAAGTGCTGACCGACAAGAAGTGGATTGACCTCTACATGGCGGGAGATGATTTCGCCTCCTTCCTCAAGGCTGAGGATGAGCGGGTCACTGGTGTGCTGAAGACCATCGGCCTCGTCGAGTGACCCAGGAATGACACTGGCATGACACTGGCATGACCTTGGCCGGGAAATGGCCCGAGCTCCTCACGGGGCTCGGGATCGTTGGTGCCGGACTTATCATTGGTTGGGAAGCTGCCACACTGCGTGTCGGCCCCCTCTATGCCAAGGTCGGACCTGCCGCCTTCATGTGGCTGTCATCAGGGCTTCTTGTGGCCTGCGGCAGTGTTGTGGCCTGGCGCGCCACAGGCAGCACGGGTGAAAAGGCCGATGCGCTGGGGCCTGCAGCCATCATGGCCGGGCTGGTTTTTTCAACCCTCCTGATTGAGTGGTTGGGATTTGTGCCGACCTGCACGGTGCTGTTTGTCCTCACGGGTTTTGGCCTTGGCAGCCGCAAGCTGCTGCGCGACGCTGTGATCGGACTTGTCCTGTCTGGCATTGCCTTTCTGGTCTTTCGCTATCTGCTTGACTTGCGCCTTCCGGCCGGAGCCCTGTTCCAATGAGTGCGCTTGAACAACTCCTGCACGGCTTTGAGGCAGCACTCACGCTGCAGAACCTTGGCTGGTCGCTGCTTGGCGTGACGCTCGGCACCTTCATCGGCATCCTGCCCGGCATTGGTCCTGCACTCACCATCGCGCTGCTGCTGCCGGTCACGGCCAAACTTGACCCCACAGCCGCCTTCATCATGTTTGGCGGGCTCTACTATGGGGCGATGTATGGCTCGTCCACCACGTCGATCCTGCTCAACACGCCGGGTGAATCCGGCTCCATCATCACCGCCATCGAAGGCAATGTCATGGCCCGCAACGGGCGCGGTGCATCGGCCCTGGCAACGGCGGCCATCGGCTCTTTCGTCGCGGGCCTCATCGGCACGCTGCTGCTCACCTTGTTTGCGCCAGCCGTCGTCAAGCTCGCCATCAAATTCGGGCCGGCGGAATATTTCTCGCTCATGCTGCTGGCCTTCACCACGGCCTCGGCCATGCTGGGGTCAAGGGTTTACAAGGGCCTCACCAGCCTCGCCATGGGCATCGCACTCGGCCTTGTCGGCATTGATGAACTGACAGGCCAGGCGCGCTTGACCTTCGGATTTCCCCAGCTCTTTGACCAAATCGACATTGTGATTGTGGCTGTTGGATTGTTTGCCGTTGGCGAGGCGCTGCATGTGGCATCATCGCCCACCTTGCGGGCCGTCACCATTGAAGCCGTGAAAGGTTCCCTGTGGATGACGCGTGAGGACTGGTCGCGCTCGTGGAAGCCCTGGCTGCGTGGCACCGCACTGGGCTTCCCCTTTGGCGCGCTGCCTGCGGGCGGCACGGAAATTCCCACATTCCTGTCCTATTTTATCGAGAAGCGCCTGTCGAAACATCCCGGTGAATTCGGAAAGGGTGCCATCGAGGGCGTGGCCGGGCCTGAGGCCGCCAACAATTCAGCGGTGTCCGGCGTGCTGGTGCCGCTGCTGGCGCTGGGCCTGCCAACGTCCGCCACCGCCGCCATTCTTCTCGTGGCTTTCCAGCAATATGGCCTGCAGCCGGGGCCGCAACTGTTCAGCAACAGCGGCCCCTTGGTGTGGACGCTGATTGCCAGCCTGTTCATCGGCAACGCCATGCTGCTGGTGCTGAACTTGCCGCTGGTGGGTGTGTGGGTGCGGCTGCTCGCCATTCCACAGCCACTTCTCTATGGCGGCATTCTGGTGTTTTCGACGCTTGGTGTTTACAGCGTCAACCGTTCAACCTTTGATTTGGGACTGTTGTGCCTCACCGGTTTTCTGGGCCTCATCATGCGGCGCTTTGAATTTCCGGTGGCGCCCTGCATCATCGGTCTCATTCTCGGGCCGCTGGCGGAACAGAACATGCGCCGCGCCCTTTCAATCTCGCAGGGCGACTGGAGCGTTTTCGTCACACATCCCATTTCGCTGGTTCTGTTGCTCCTTGCCGCCGTCATGTTGGTGCTGCCGCTGCTGTGGAAGGACAAGCAGGAGGGTTAGCAACGACCTCCCGCTCACATGCGCGGTTTGCGGTTGGCGAGGTAAGGTGCATGCATGGCCAGGTCGGCAGCACCCAGGCGCTCGACTGCAGTGTTGTTCTGGTGCCAATAGGGATAAGGCTGGGGCAACAGGCTCACCGCGTCAAGGCTCTTGCGTTCAGCATCACTGAGTGTCAGCGAAACGGAAGCCAGATTGTCTTTCAACTGTTCTTCGGTGCGCGCGCCCACGATGAGTGATGCAACACCGGGCCTTCCAGAAAGCCAGGCCAGCGCCACCTGGGCGGCGGAAACGCCGCGCGCCTCGCCCACCTTCACCAGCGCCTCAATGATGGCATAGAGCCTGTCCTGATTGTAGATGGGGGGCTCGCCCCAGCCATCCACATGGCGCGACAGTTTGGGGTCGGGCTTTCCTTTTCGGAACTTGCCGGAAAGAAGCCCGCCGGCAATGGGGCTCCACACCTGAATGCCCACGCCCTGGTCCAGCGCAATCGGCAGCAATTCAAACTCGGCTTCACGCGCCTCGATCGTGTAGTGGATCTGCTGGCAGACGAATTTCTGGAAGTTGTGGCGCTCGGCGACATTGAGGCATTTCATGATGTGCCAGCCGGAAAAATTCGAGCAGCCGATGTAACGCACCTTGCCTTGCTTCACCAGCGTGTTGAGCGCCTCCATCGTCTCCTCAACCGGCGTCAGCCCGTCCCACTCATGCAGGAAGTAGAGATCAATGTGGTCACGTTGCAGCCGCTTCAGGCTGGCCTCGGCTTCATGGATGATGTGGAAACGCGACAGGCCCTGCTCATTGGGGCCCGTACCCATGGAAAAACGCACCTTGGTGCCCACCATCAACTGGTCGGAGCGGCCTTTCAGCACCTCGCCGAGTGCCATTTCCGACTTGCCGGCCGTGTAGGCATTGGCGGTGTCGAACATGTTGACGCCGTGGTCAACGGCGATGTCGACCAGCCGTGTTGCCTCTTTTTTCGACACGCTGCCCGCCATGCCGAAGAACCCCTCGCCCGAGAAATTCATGGTGCCAAGCGTATGCAGTGAAATCTTGAGGCCGGAGCGGCCCAGTTGGCGATATTCCATGATTGATCCTCCCGCGATTTGGGCTATCAGGCCACGGCTGGCAGCAGGGGTCAATTGCGATTCATGCAACGGCGCAATGCGCAACACCTGTATTGGGAAGCTGATCTTGGATTTAGTCGTTCAAAACCTTGTGCACGTGGCCGCCATCTTCACCCTGGTCTGCTTTCTCTTTCGCGACCAGATCAAGCTGCGCCTGTTCGCGGCCCTGGGCGACGGGCTTTTGTCGGTCTACTACTATTTCGGATTTCCGGAACCGCTCTGGAACCCCATGTTCTGGACGATCATGAATGTTCTGGTCAACATCGGCATGATCGGCATCCTGCTCCACGACAAGCGCATGTCGCTGCTCTCCGACAATGAGATGACGCTGTTTCGCTGTCTGGAGACCTTGACGCCCGGCCAGTTTCGCAAACTGCTCGCCATTGCCTCCTGGCACCAGCCGGAAGAGCCTGCGCAACTGACGACCGAAGGCACTGAACTTGACAGCCTCTACTATGTGCTCGAAGGCAAGGTGTTGATCGACAAACAGGGCCGCCGCATTGAAGCCGATTCCAAACTGTTCATCGGCGAGATCGCTTTCCTGCGCAACAAGGTGGCAACCGCCACGGTCACGTTGCCGGCACGTGCACTCTATGTCTCCTGGCAACAGAGTGCGCTTCGCACCCTCTTGCGCAAGAACGATGACATGAAGAATGCCATGGGTGCGCTGCTTTCAGCCGACATGGCCGACAAGGTGGCGAAATCCTGATCAGTTTGTGCGGCGCAACAGGCCGCATCTGGCACAACTCTGGACAATGTTGCCGATTCCAGTTCAAGGTCGCTGCGCAGCACTCCGCTGATTGAAGAAAAGTTCCCATGCCTGATCCCTCGACGTTTGTTCCGCATCTCGTTCATGTTGCTGCGGTTCTCTATCTCGTGTGCTTTCTGTTTCGCGACCAAATTGCCCTGCGCATTTTCGCCATCGCGGGAGATTTCATCTACGCGATCTATTATTTTGGTGTTGCCGAAACACCGCTCTGGGAAGCCATGTTCTGGAGCAGCATGAACATCCTGATCAACATCACGATGATCACGCTGCTGCTGCGCGACAAGCGCATGCACAGGCTCAGTGATGATGAAATGAACCTCTATCAAAACCTGCGCGGCCTCAATCCCGGACAGTTCCGCAGGCTGATGAAAGCCGGAAACTGGAAACGCACTGCGGAGAGTTCCATTCTGACGCGGGAGGGTGATGTGCTGGACACGCTTTTCTATGTGATGGATGGCAGTGTGGAAGTCGAAAAGGCGGGCCGCACGTTCAACATTGAACCGGCGGTTTTCATCGGTGAGCTTGCCTATCTGCGCAACAAGCCAGCCACCGCAACCGTGCATGTGGGCAAGGGAGCGCTGCTCGTCGCCTGGAAACATGCCGACTTGAACCGGCTGACCATGAAGGAAGAGAGCCTGCGCAATGTTCTGGCCCTGCTGCTCAATGCCGACCTCGCGGAAAAAGTGGCGCGCGCCTGAAGCCAATAGCCTTGAAGCCAGTTCAAGCCGTGGGTGGATCTTTCCAGGTGATGAGGAATGTCCAGGCCGAGTAGATGAATATGCCGAGCGCCAGTGCCGTCCAGAGCCCGCTGCCGGACACCAGGAGCTCAAAGGCCAGCCAGCCTGCCGTGGACGCGACAATGGCAATGCGCCGCCACAGCGGACGGTAGAAGGGATGGTCGTGTGTGCCGCGAAACATGATTGACTGCCTTTTCGTGTTGAACGTTACCAAGATCGCGCCAACCCGCCAAGCCCGCAAGTTAAACAGAACCCGAAACAATCCGGAATGACAGTCCGGTTTTCTGGTTGCTGCAGCAACTTGCGCTTCGCAAGCAAATCCTCATGCTCGTCCGTTGCTTTAAGCTGTGATAAAACTGGGTGGCGGAAAACCGGGAGTCTTCAGATGATTGTCAGATTGCTTGTAGTCCTTTGTGTGTGTGTGGTGGGGCTGTTTCCGGCCCTTGCCCAGACGCCGCCAAAACCGTCGGAGTGCCTGGCCATCGCCATGGGCAAGCCGCACCTGCAGTTTGCTGCCCTCAAGCCGGATGAGGTGGCAATCAGCTATGTCGGGCATTCAACCTTCGTCATTGAAAGCCCGCAAGGCGTACGCGCCGCCACGGATTTCAATGGCTTCGCCGGTGGCATCATGCCGGACATCATCACCATGAACCACGCCCACTCCAGCCACTACACAGATGCGCCTGACGCCGCCATTGCCCATGTGTTGCGCGGCTGGGGCGAAATACCGGGCAAACCTGCATCCCATGATGTCACGGTCGCCGACATGCGGGTGCGCAATGTCACGACCGACATCCGCCGCTTTGGTGGCCGCGAGGCCGACAGCAATTCCATTTTCATTTTTGAGGCGGGCGGTCTTTGCATCGGCCATCTTGGCCACCTTCATCACGAATTGACACCCGCACACAAAGGCTGGATCGGCCGCCTTGACGTGGTGATGGTGGCTGTGGATGGCGGCATGACCCTGCCGGTCGAGAATGTGATGGCGGTTCTGAAGGACCTGAATGTCCGGGTGATCCTGCCCATGCATGCCCGCTTCAACGGCAGCCTGGAACGCTTTCTCGCCGCGGCCCGCAAGGAATTTGCAATCACCCGGCTGGACGGGAATTCCTTGGTGGTATCGCAGGCCATGCTGCCGGAACGGTCCACCATTTTCGTGATGCCCGGCATGTAGCGTCAGGAGGCTGAGGCATGGTCAAGCGGCAGGATCATCGTCTCCTTCACCGTCTCCATGACAAAACTTGAAGACACATCGGTGAGGGCGATGCGGGCAATGAGCTGCTTGTAGAGCCTGTCATAGCCCGCGACGTCGGAAACGACCGCGCGCAACAGGTAATCGGTATCACCTGTCGTGCGATAGACGCCCGTGATTGCCGGGATGTCGCGCACCGCCGCTGAGAATTTCTCAAGCCATTTCGGATCATGTTGCGCCGTCCTGATGGCAATGAAGGCGGTCAATCCCAGGTTCAGCTTGGCCGCGTCAAGCAGGACGGCCCGGCCCCGGATGATGCCCTCATCCTCGAGCAGTTTGACCCGCCGCCAGCAGGCGTTGCGCGACAGGTGCACCTTGTGGGCCAGGGCCTCGATTGTCAGCGACGCGTCGCGTTGAAGCTCGCGCAGGATTGCCCTGTGTTTGGGATCAATTCTCGTCATGTGCGATATTTATGGGATAATGTCCCATAAATGGCAAGTCCAAAGGGCATGTTTGGGAACACTTCTCCGCTTGCCTGCCCTATCACTGCCCCAGCAAATGGAGGAACCACCCATGATCGCCAGGATTTTCAATGACCACCCCGCCGCAGTGGGGGAGAGCTATCTGGAACACATGGCGTTCGCCTTGTGTTTTTCCGGCCGCCTGTTCCGCGCTGCGGCGGCGGCTTTGGTGCATGGCGTCGTGCCGTCGCTGTGCGAAACCACAGCCTCGACCACGATCCTGGCGATGACCGACGAGATCAGACATCGCCGCGCCGAAATGGCGAAGGGCAGGCCTGTCGCCACGGCAGTGGCCAACTAACCTCAGCGTTCCCTTCGGCTCATCCATTGATCTTTTCGATCTCCTTCACCACCACTTCCGTTTCGGATTTTGACAGCGCGCCCAGGCGCATGTCGACGCGCCAGGACGCACCACCGTCCACTTTGATGACCAGGCCCTTCTGCTTTTCGGCCGTGAAGCCTTCAACGCCGGACGTGGATGGAAAAGCCATGCCGATGGCGTCCTGGTCCGGCGTGCGGCAGATCCAGCGGCAGCATTGCCCGCATTGCCCAGGGCGATAGCGCATGTAGTCCGCCGTGCCGTCGGGCCGCTTGAACAGCGCATGGGCGAAACCGTGCCTGTCCGCCTTCATGTCAATCATCATCGCCACTTCCGGATCGAAGGCGAGGCCGGGTGTGAGCTTGTGGTGAAGCGTGGGATTGCGCGCCAGCTCCTCGAGGAATTCCTTGTAGCCAGGCTTCGGCGTGATGTGGGCGGGAATGGATTTCCGCACCCGCACTGCTTCCGGCGTGTATGGTGCCGAATAGATGAACTCGCCATTGTCGATGGGCCGGAAATTGGCGTGCGCCAGATACATCAAGTCCATCGCCGTCTTTTTCAGGTTGTCCACCTGCAGTGAAGCGTCGATTAATGTCGCAGCGGCCCCCATCATGTAGGTCGAAGTGGCGAGATAGTGGTGCGAGAAGGCGACCGTGTGCTCATAGGTGCCAACGACGGCGCAAGCGCCCTTTGCTTCATCAATCTCAACCCAGCCTTTCTGGAAGGGCGCGAGCGGCAGTTCGCCGTGCAGCGCGTGGCGGTCATGGGGGCCGGGTGCGCCCATGGCGGTGGCTCCGCAATGTATGAAGAACGAGCCATAGGTCTCGAGATAGTGTTCCGTCACCACCGGCTCGCGGAACATGGATTTCATGGTGAGGTTGCGGCCGTCAAAGGCGCAAGACCAGATTTGATGGCCCCGGAACGGCAGGACGACGATTTCGCCACGCTTGTTTTTCACACGGAGCGCCGCAATGCCGGAGTCATATTTGAATGTGGTCACAGTGAAGCCGGCACCCTCCGCCAGCAGGCGCTCCTTTTCGCCGAAGCGGACGGATGAAAGATCGATGCGGATGGCCATGACTGCTCCCATTGGAATGCGACGGCTGAATTTGTGGCACAGGTGCCGCGAAAGGCCAAGGTGTGTCACGTCTTGTCAGGCCTCGCCCTATACCGCTAGGGTTATGAAGCCAAGCAGGATCGGGGTACCAGGATGCCGGCAGCGGACTTCGTCGCTTATCTCGCGCCCTTGGGGGCTCTCTTCGTGCTGGCCGGATTTCTCTGCCGCAGCCAGCTTTGGCTGCGCATCTGGGCCATTGCTGGCGTTTTCTGCTTCGTGCTCTTCTACCTGCAAGCCACACACGTGCCACTGTGGACGGCGATGGCCGCGTTCGGCCTGTTCGTTGCCGCCAATTTTTACACACTGAACAGGATCATGGCAGAGGGCCGCATGTTCCACTTGAAAGCGGAGGAGATGATGCTGTTTGCCAGGCTGCCGGGCCTGACGCCGGTCCAGTTCAAGCTGCTGCTCGCCGACGCCCAATGGCACGAGGCGAGTGAAGCCATGCTGCTCACGACGGAGGGCACGATGCCGGAACGCCTGTATTTCGTTCTGGAAGGGAAGGCCGAAGTGCGGCGCGCTGACACGTCTTTCGACATCGGCCCCCACGCCTTCGTGGGCGAACTCGCTTTCCTGCGCAATCAACCGGCCACCGCAACGGTGCATGCAAAGCCCGGCGCACTTTATGTGAGTTGGCTGCCGGATAAACTCCGTGCACTGATGAAAACGAACGACGGCATCAACAGCGCCGTCTCCAGCCTCCTGTCCGGCGACCTGGCGGAAAAACTGGTGCGCAGCGGGCTCTCGTCGCGGGCCTGAGGAAGGAAACCTGGGCTACAACTTGCGCGCCAGTGTCAGGCCGTCACCAATCGGCACCATGACGACTTCAACGCGGGCATCGTTCCTGATCTTGCCGTTGAGCGCCCGCAATGCAACCGTGTCGGCATCACTGTTCTCCGGGTCGGCCACAGCGCCGTCCCACAGTACATTGTCGATCATCACCAGACCGCCCGTGCGCAAGAGCTTCAGCGCACCCTCGTAATAGGCGTCATAGGATGTCTTGTCGGCATCGATGAAGCACATGTCGAAGTGGCCTGCCTTGCCCTCCGCCAGAAGTGCCGCAATGGCCTCATGGCCACCATCGAGCCTGAGTGTCATGCGATCACGCACGCCCGCCTTCGCCCAATACTGCTGCGCCGTGGCGGTGAAACTCTCGCTCACATCCACGCAGGTGATGCGGGCCTCCGAAGCGAGCGCCATTGCCAGCGCTGAATAGCCGGTGAAGGTGCCGATTTCGAGAATGGACTTGGCCTCCATCAGGCTTGCGAGCAGACCCATGAGGGCGCCCTGTTCCGGCCCGATCTGCATTGCCGCAGTGCCGCCGAGCTTTGCCGTTTCGGCGCGCAGCTCCTTCAGAATGTCAGGCTCGCGATAGGCATGGGCGGCATAATAGTTCGCGAGTGCGCCGCTGATGGAAAGTGTTGTGTTGGCCATGGTGCGTCCTCGTTCAGTGCAACCGATAGCAGCAGGACCCATGCCTGTCGCGGGCGATGAAGATTTACCCCTCCCTTTCAGGGAGGGAGCATGCTTCACTTCACCCCTCCCTTTCAGGGAGGGAGCATGTTTGCTTCACCCCTCCCTTCCAGGGAGGGGCGGGGGTGGGTCGGCAGGAGAATGAAATTTTCTCCGACGGATTCATCTGCGCCACCCGTCTTCCCTGCAAAGGGGAGGACGACATGGGCGAGAGCACACATCCAGCAACCGAGCGGGCGCGGGAACTCAGGCAACGTGCCAATCCGGCGGAACAAGCCCTGTGGGCGGTGTTGAAGGCGCGAAGGCTGGGTGGTTACAAGTTCACGCGGCAATATCCGGTGGGACCGTACTTCGCGGATTTTGTTTGCCGGGA
>JANPDD010000149.1:0-4486 GCA_031431295.1 Hyphomicrobiales bacterium
GCTTCATCAACCGCGAGCTGTCCTGGCTCAGTTTCAATTCGCGGGTGCTGGAGGAGGCGCGCAACACCAATCACCCCTTGCTGGAGCGCCTGCGTTTCCTGTCCATTTCCGGCAGCAACCTTGACGAGTTCTTCATGGTCCGGGCGGCAGGCCTCGTGGGCCAGATGCGAGAGCAGGTCGCCGATCTGAGCGAAGACGGCCGCACGCCGGCGGAACAGATGCTGTTGATCCGCGAACACGCCCAGACATTGATGGTGGAACAGGACCTGCGCTGGCGGCAGCTCAGCGCCGAGCTCCGCGGCAATGGCATTTCGATCATCTCGCCCGAGGAGATTGTGGCCGCCGACGCGGCCTTTCTCGACCAGCGGTTCCTCGAACAAATTCTCACCGTCGTGACACCGATTGCCATTGACCCGGCCCATCCGTTCCCCTTCATCCTGAATCGCGGCTTTGTCATCGCAGTGGAATTGCGCCGCAAACGCGACGGAAACGTCATGCGGGCCTTGTTGCCGATCCCCGCCGCGCTGGAAAGGTTCATCCGGCTGCCCGGTGACCAGATCCGGTTCATTTCGCTCGAGAACATGCTGGGATTGTTTTTGCCACGCCTGTTTCCCGGTTATGAAGTGCTGGGCAAGGGCCTGTTCCGCGTGCTGCGCGACAGTGACATCGAAATCGAGGAAGAGGCCGAAGACCTGGTGCGCGTGTTTGAATCCGCACTGAAGCGCCGCCGCCGCGGTTCCGTGATCCGCATGGAGGTTGATGCCACCAGTCCGCGCAACCTGACGGAATTCATCATGTCGGAGCTTGAGGTTTCCGATGACGTGGTGGTGCTGAGCGATGGCCTTGTCGGCTACTCCGACACATCGCAACTGATCCTCGACGAGCGTCCGGACCTCAAGTTCAAGCCCTATGTGGCGCGCTTTCCCGAGCGCGTTCGCGACCATGGCGGCGACATCTTTGCGGCGATCCGCCAGAAGGATTTTGTTGTCCACCACCCCTACGAGTCCTTTGATGTGGTGGTGCAGTTCATCCGTCAGGCGGCAGCCGACCCGGATGTGGTGGCGATCAAGCAGACGCTATACCGCACCTCGCGCAATTCGCCCGTGGTTGCGGCCCTCGCCAAGGCGGCGGAAGCGGGTAAAACCGTCATGGCGCTCGTTGAGTTGAAGGCGCGTTTTGACGAGGAAGCCAACATCCAATGGGCCCGCGACCTCGAACGTGCGGGTGTGCAAGTGGTCTTTGGTTTCATTGAACTCAAGACCCATGCCAAGGTTTCGATGGTGGTGCGCCGCGAAGCGGGTGGCATGCGCACCTATGTGCATTTCGGCACCGGCAACTATCACCCGATCACGGCCAAGATTTATACCGACCTGTCGTTCTTCACCTGCGACCCGGCCCTCGCACGCGATGCGGCCCGGCTGTTCAATTTCATTTCGGGCTATGCCCAGCCGGAAGATTTGGAACGCATTTCCCTGTCGCCCATCAACCTCAAGGACCGCCTGCTGCAACACATCAACGAGGAAATTGTCCACTGCAAGGCGGGCCGCCCCGGCAGCATTTGGGCGAAGATGAACTCGCTCGTCGATCCTGGCATCATTGACGCGCTCTACCGGGCAAGCCAGGCGGGGGTGAGTATTGATCTGGTGGTGCGCGGCATCAATTGCCTGCGCCCCGGCGTTCCCGGGCTTTCGGAAAACATCCGGGTGAAAAGCATCATCGGGCGTTTCCTGGAGCACTCCCGGATTGTCTGCTTCGGCAACGGCGTGGCTTTGCCCCATGACAAGGCGAGGGTCTACATTGGTTCTGCCGACTGGATGCCGCGCAACCTGCACCGCCGCGTTGAAACCCTGATTCCAATCGAAAACCCCACCGTGCACGAACAGGTCCTTGACGAAATCATGGTTGCCAACATGCAGGACAACGAACAGAGTTGGCAGCTTCTGGCCGATGGCTCGTCCCGCCGCCTCGTGCCGCCGTCGCCGGAGGAGGCCTTCAATGCCCATACTTACTTCATGAACAACCCCTCGCTGTCCGGGCGTGGACGGGCCCAGGCCAGCACTGTCAACCAGTCGGCACCGCGAAAAAAACGAACGGCAAAGAGCAAGTGAGCTGGCATACGGGTTTTCGAACTGAACCGCCGAAATACCGGCCCGTGGCGGTTGTCGACATTGGCTCGAATTCGGTGCGCCTGGTTGTCTATGACGGCCTGCGCCGTTCGCCCTATCCGGTATTCAACGAAAAGATCCTCTGTGGCCTGGGCAAGGGCCTTGCCGTCACCGGCAGGATCAACGACGCAGGCATGGTCCGCGCCCTGGCGGCATTGCGCCGCTTCCGCACACTGGCAAGGCAGATCGGCTGCAAGGACGTGTTCGCGCTTGCCACCGCCGCCGCCCGCGAAGCAAGCAACGGACCGGAATTCATCGACTTGGCTGAAAAGGCAGTGGGTTCCGGCATCGTCGTCCTGACCGGCAAAGAGGAGGCCCGCTATGCCGCCCTTGGCGTGATTGCGGGCATTCCCGGTGCCGACGGCATTGCAGGCGACCTTGGCGGCGGCTCGCTGGAGCTGATCGACGTGAAGGATGGCAAGCTCTCGGACGGCGTGACACTGCCGCTCGGCCCGTTGCGCCTCATCGACATGTCCGGCAACAACATGGACCGGGCCCGCAAGATCGTTGACGGCTATTTTTCCAAGGCGGACATTCTCGCAAGATTGAAAGGCCGCAGTTTCTATGCGGTGGGCGGCACCTGGCGCAACCTGGCGCGCATGCACATGTCGCACGCACATTATCCGCTGCATGTGCTGCATCAATACACCATGACGCGCTCCCAGGCCCTGGGCATGTCCAACCTCGTGGCGGGGCTATCCCCCGGGGCCTTGAGGGACATCAAGGATGTCTCCAAGTCCCGCGCTGAAACCATGCCCTACGGCGCCATGGTGCTCGACAGCCTGCTCAGTCACAGCAAGCCAGCGGATGTCGTGTGCTCGGTCTATGGCGTGCGCGAAGGCTTTCTTTACGCAAAGCTGCCGCGCAAGAAAATGAAATCGGACGCGCTGTTGTCGTCCTGCTGGGATTTTGCCAGGCGCTATGCCCGTTCGCCGGAGCACGAACTGGAATTGTGCGACTGGACGGACCAGATGTTCGGCGATGGCGGCCTGAAGGAATCAGATGCGGAACGCCGGCTTCGTTATGCCGCCTGTCTTCTGGCTGATATTGGCTGGCGCGCCCACCCGGATTACCGCGCCGACAGGTCGCTCAGCATGATTTCGCAGGCGGCGTTTGTGGGTGTTGACCACCCCAGCCGGGTCTTTCTCGCCCTTACGATCTTCTATCGCTACGAAGGTGAAGTGATGAAGGACGACCTGACCCGGCTGCTTGACGAGCGCCACATGGAGCGCGCCCATCTTCTCAGCTCCATTTTCAGACTGGCCTATATCCTCTCCGCCGCCATGCCCGGCATGCTGCCGAAGATCGGCCTGCAACTCGCCGCCAACAAGGAATTGCAGCTCAGGCTGCCCAGGAAACTTGCTGACCTGATGGGCGAGCGGATTGAAAAGCGCCTGGCGAGCCTCGCCTTTGAGATGGGCCGCACTCCCCGCATCATCATCGGTTGATAAAACTCAGCGCTTGACCACCTGGGCCCGGCCTTTTTCAATGGCAACGGCAGCGCGCCCGTGTTTGAGGTCAAGTGCCGTTGCCCCAAAAATTTCGCGCCGCCAGCCCTGAAGGGCGGGAACCCCTGCATGGTCATCAACGGCAATGGCGTCAATGTCGGCACTCGACGCAATGAGTTTTGGCGCAATTCCTTCCGCCTCGCTGATGACCTTGAGGGCGAGCTTGAGGATTTCCGCCACAGCCTCCTGCGGGCCACTCATCTCGTCTCCCCGGCCCCTGGGCGTCGGCACGGATGACTGGTCGCGGGCCAGGCCGTGGGCCACCGCTTCAAGAATGCCCTTGCCGATCACGGAATCGGCTGAGCCCTTGGGCAAGAGGCGCAATTGCAGCAACGCCTCGCGGCTTTGCGGCACCTGGATTGCAATTTCGGCAACCGCTTCATCCTTGAGGATGCGGCCGCGCGGGACGTCCTTCTCCTGCGCCATGCGCTCGCGCCAGGCGGCAACCGCCATCAGCGTGGCCTGCTGCTTCTTGTTCTGGATGCGGGCCTTGACGCGCCGCCACGTCTCTTCCGGCGCAACGCGGTAAAGCTCGGGATTGGCGAGGTCTTCGAGCTCACCTTCCAGCCAGTCGCTGCGGTTTTCGCGCTCGATCTGCTGCATGAGCTTGTCATAGACCGTGCGCAGATGCGTGACATCGGAAAGGGCATACGCCATCTGCTTGTGGGTAAGCGGGCGGCGCGACCAATCCGTGAATTGCGAGGATTTGTCGATTTGTGCTCCGACAAGTTTGCGCACGATGGCTTCATAGCCGACCTGGTCGCCAAAACCGCAAACCATGGCGGCAATCTGGGTGTCAAAGATGGGGGTAGG
>JANPDD010000150.1:0-2709 GCA_031431295.1 Hyphomicrobiales bacterium
GGTACAGCTTGTTTGCATTGTCTTCGAACGTCCGGATTCGTGACATCTGCCTGTACATCTGCAGATACGATTCTCTGTTAGACTTGTTTACGGTGTTCATGGCCTTAGATCCTTGTATTGGTATGTCGGCTGCAGAACGAACACTATGCAGAGAATCTTGGATTCCCATGACGAGCACTCATTCGCGCTCGGCTAGTTTCTTAAGTTCTGCCAGGATCTTTTCTGGCGTGATCGGCAGCTCTTTGATGCGAACACCGACCGCGTCGAAAAGAGCATTCGCGACAGCCGCGCCAACGGTTGACGTTACGATCTGCGTAATACCTTTGATTCCGTAAACACCGGCTGGATCAGCGGTCTCGACCAAGATTGAGTCCATCTCTGGCATGTCGAATGTCGTCAGAAGCTTGTAGTCGACAAGGTTTTGATAATACGGCTGGCCAACAGCAATATACAAAAGCCCCGGTTCTACCGTGGCCAGACCGAGACCATGGAAAACATCACCTTCGATCTGCCCTTCGGCGATGGCAGGATTAATGGCTCGTCCACAATCGACTGCCGAGGCGATCTTGCCAATTTTGAACTGGCCGGTCTCGCGGTTCACTGAAATATCCATCGCAACAGTGCAGAATGGATAGGCAATTGAGCCGCCAGGAGATGGATAGTAGCCCTTGTCATCAGCCAAATGTGTCGCAGGGTCATAAATTCCGGTGCCGAGTATGGCCAGGCCCAGACCATCGTAAATATGCTCAGCGACTTCCGATAACGGTAAAAATATGTTCCGGTTGTTCAAGGAGACAATATGCTGGTCCTCAATATAAAGCTCGTCTGCATGAACATCCATCATTGTCGCCGCGACTTGACGGAGCTGCCTCGACACTTCGGCCGCAGCCAGACTGATCGCTTTGGCCGATGTAATGGCACCGCGGCTGGCGTACATGCCCGTGTCATAAGCGGCTTCGTCGGTGGATCCTGATTGTATTTTCACTTTCTCGATCGGCAGGCCCAATGCCTCTGTGGCAACTTGGGCCATTGTTGTGTCGTAACCCGCACCAATCTCAGAGCCGCCAACACTGACGTGAATGCTGGCGTCCTGGTTCATTTTGATTGTTGCCATTGATACGTCAGAATTATTGTAATACGCACCACGCCAGCCGCTTTCACCGAATCCGATCGCAAGCCCGCGGCCATTTCCGTTGGGCTTGGCATCTTTCCATGCAAGCGACTCAGTCGCTTTCTTAATGCATTCGGTCAAACCGCATGCAGAGAGCAGGCTGCCAGCAATGGTCAGGTCGCCGGTCTGGTTCGCGTTGTTGAGCCGGAATTCTACTGGATCAAGACCAAGACGATTGGCAATCATGTCAATTTGAGATTCAAGCGCGAAACCCAATTGAGGACCACCATATCCACGGTAAGCACCTGCAACCGCAGTGTTTGTCAGGACCCCAAAACCGTCAAACTTGTAATTCTCGATGCGATAGTAATTAGCGCCTTTCCACCCAAGCGATCCTAGGACCGCCCCGGTCTGGGTTGTATAGGCACCGCCATTAAGAACCGCAGAAACGTGGCGGGTTGTGATTTTGCCGTCTTTCACGCCGGTCTTTACGGTGACGATTGACGGATGGCGGGTTACGGACGCGTAGAATTCTTCTTGACGCGACAAGAGCAGTTTGACCGGTCTGCCTGATTTTTTGGAAAGGTAAGAGGCAATGACATCAATTGGCGACAGGTCAGTCCTGGAGCCAAAGGCGCCGCCAACGCCGACCCGGTTAACTCTCACTTGACTGTATGGCAACCCGGCTGCGTCGGCCAGATAACGTTTTACGGTATGGGGTGATTGTGTCGACGTCCAAACCGAGAGAGTGCCATCGTTTTTCCAGTCGGCAACACATCCGTGAACCTCCATGCATACATGGCATTGGCGTTGTGTTTGAAACGTATCTTCGAATACATGGTCTGATTCTGCAAAGCCCAAGTCGGTATCGCCATACTCGACGTGCTTTTCGATCGCGATGTTTGAACCCAGTTCCTCATGCAGTGGAACTGCATCGTCTTTCATTGCCTCGAGCGGGTCCAAATAGAACGGCATTTGCTCGTATTCCACTTTGATCAGCTTCAGTGCTTTTTCGGCCGTTTCTTCGTCCCGCGCGGCGACGGCCGCAACCTCGTCGCCACTATACCGCGCCCGATCGTCACAAAGCGCAAATTGGTCCTGCAATGTCGGCATTCCAATTTTGTAGGGCAGTATGTCCTTGAAAGTAATTACGGCTTTGACACCGGAAAGACGTGCTGCCGCGGTGGTGTCGATGCTGATAATTCGGGCATGCGCATGTGGGCTTCTTAAGATTTTTCCCCACAAAGCGCCGGGAGGGTTGATATCCTCCATGTACAATTCTAGCCCGGTCACCTTTCGATCTGCATCCAAACGCTTCGCACGTTTGCCGATGACCCGCAGCTTGACTGCAGATATCTGACCCTCGGTCCGCAATTTGATCTTTTTTGATTGAGAGTTGCTCATTTGCTATGCGCCTCAGCCAGTTTTTTCGCGGCGCCGAGAGCGGCATCAACAATCTTGCGGTATCCCGTGCATCGGCAAAGGTTGCCGCGTAGGTAATGTCTAATCTCAGCTTCTGACGGGTTGGGATTCTCGTCAAGCAACGACTTGACGGACATAATCATTCCGGGCGTACAAAACCCGCATTGTACAGCGCC
>JANPDD010000151.1:0-10688 GCA_031431295.1 Hyphomicrobiales bacterium
TGCCGCCCTTCGGCCGTGGCCAGCGGATCGGCCTGTTTGGCGGTTCGTTCAACCCGGCGCACCGGGGCCACTACATGGTGGCGCTCTATGCCATGAAACGCCTGCAGCTCGACTGGGTGTGGTGGCTGGTCTCACCGCAGAACCCGCTGAAGGATGCGAGGGAGACCGGCGAATACGAGACACGGCTTGCCTTCACCCGGAAAATTGCACGCCACCCCCGGTTTGTGGTGAGTGACATCGAGCAGCAAAACCACTCGCGCTATACCGCAGAGACACTGGCCGCACTGCAAGGCGTGTTCCGGCAGGCCCACTTTGTGTGGATCATGGGGGCTGATTCGCTGGCCAGCCTCAATCGCTGGCATCACTGGTATGACATTGCCGAAAGCCTGCCGCTCGCCGTGCTGGCACGGCCCGGTTACTCGATCAGGGCGCTGCAGAGCGAGGCGGCCCTCAGGCTGGCGCGCGTCCGGGTGCCGGGCCGGCTTGCCTCCCTTGTTGTCACCCGTCCGCCACCGGCCTGGGTTTTTGTCACCATGCCCTTGCGCAAGGAAAGCTCGACTGCAATTCGCGGTGCCGCAAGGTTCTCGCGCCTTGAACGGAAAGGCCGGCGAAGCTAGATTGCAGGCAATCAGAAGGAACCACGACGCTGAAAAAGAAATCCGCGAAATCCAGCAAGGCCGTCACCACCAGGAAGAAGGCAGTCAAAAAACCCGCAAAAAAACCCGCAAAAAAAGCCGCGAAGAAAAAACCAGTAGTCACGAAGGTGGTGGCCAAGAAGCCGGTTGCCAAAAAGCTGGTGGTAAAAAAGGCAGCCGCCAAAAAATCTGCAAAGAAGACTGCGGCGAAGAAGTCGCCAGTGAAAAAAGTCGCGGCGAAAAAAGCCGTGGCGAAAAAAGCCGTGGCGAAAAAGGCCGTAGCGAAAAAGACTGTGACGAAAAAGACTGTGGCGAAAAAGACTGTGGCGAAAAAGGCCGTGGCGAAAAAAACGACATTGCGAAAAGTTGTGGCGAAAAGACCTGCCGCAAAAAAAAAGGCGCTGAACAAAGGCGTGGTGGCAAAGCAGGCCATGGCCGCGCCGATCGTGGCGAGAACCTGGCCACCCCTTGTTGAAACCATTCTCACGCAACTGGATGAAAGCAAGGCAGAGCAGATTGTCACCATCGATGTGTCGCGCAAGTCCTCGATTGCCGATGTGATGATCGTTGCTTCCGGCAGATCCAACCGGCACGTCAATGCCATTGCCGACCAGGTGCTCGAGGCGCTGTCGAAATCCGGACAAAAGAATCTGCGCGTCGAAGGCATTCCACAATGTGACTGGGTGCTGGTGGATGCGGGTGACGTGATGGTTCACCTGTTCAGGCCGGAAGTGCGCAGCTTCTACAATCTGGAAAAGCTGTGGTCGGAACACGCGCCCCATTGAGGCTGGTGCATATCCCGGCGACATGGAATCATGTCACCGACAGGGATACGCACCAACATATTGAACTGGCGCGATTCCCATTCGGCTTGATGGTTTCATCAAGCCGGGAAGCGCGCTAGCGTGAAGCTCGTTGTCGCCGCCATCGGGCACTTGAAATCGGGCGCTGAGAAGACGCTGGCGGCAGACTATGAAACACGGATTTCCGGCCTGGGCCGGAAGGCCGGCCTCACCGGGTTTGCGGTTTCAGAATGGGCTGAATCACGGGCAGGCGACGTAAAATTGCGCATGGCCGAAGAAGCAAGGCAGCTCTGGTCGCGGGTGCCGGAGGCAACGCCTGTCTTCGCCCTTGATGAGCGCGGCGAGGCCATGTCCAGTGCAGCATTTGCCAAGCTTCTGGAAAAGCAGGCGCAAATGGGAGCGCGGCAGCTTACCCTGATGATCGGCGGACCCGATGGGCATGATCCGCAAACGCGAGCCAAAGCTTTGAAAAAAATCAGTTTTGGCCCCATGACCTGGCCCCACCGGCTGGTGCGGGTCATGCTGCTGGAGCAAATTTACCGGGCAGTCACCATTCTGGTTAATCATCCCTACCATCGGGCTTGAATCGGGGTCTGAGGCGCGGCTTGGGCGGTTTTTCCGGCCGGTCATATTTCGGCCAAAGAGTTCTGGTATTTATTCCTTTAACATGACCAAAATCACTTCATGGTTTTCCTTCTTGCTGCTCCTCGTGTTGGGGAGTGCATTGCATGGACATGCCCTGCGGGCGGAGGACACCCAGAATGCGCCGGGCGATCCAACGGGAGAGCTTGTTGCTGTCGAGGATGAAATGGCGACATCGACCAAAACCCAGGGTGCCATTGTCCGGCGGATGGTGGAGGCGATCCGGGCGCAGGAAGAAGCGTCCGGCAAACTCGTCGAGCTTGCCCACGTGGCAGGTGAACAGGAACAAGCCCTGGCGCTGGCAACGCGGAAACTCGATGCCCTGCAGGCCGACAATGCCAAGGCGCTTTTGGCGCTGGCGAGCAAACGCGAGGCCATGGCCAAGCTTCTGGCAGGGCTGCAGCGGCTTGAGCAGAACCCGCCTCCGGCCCTCGTGGTATCACCCGGCGATGTGCTGCAAGCCTTGCGCGGCGCCATGATGTTTGGTGCCGTCATTCCGGACTTGCGGCGCGAAACTGATGAACTGCGGGCTGCACTTTCCGGTGTGGAGCGCATCAAGACCGCACTTGAAGCGGAAAAAGCCCGGCGCCAGGGGACGTTGCAGGCACTTGAAAAAACCAGAGCCGACATTGCAAGCCTGGTGCGCGAGCGCCAGGAGGCCGCAGGCGCGCTGGTTCAGGAGCTTTCCGCAGCGCGGGAGAAATCGATGGCACTTGCCGCGCGGGCGCGCGATCTGGAGGACCTTGTCGCCGCACTGGAACAGGCAAAGGCTGCAGATGCGCTGGCCAAAGCGCGCCAGGAAACTGAGGCGAAGGCCCGGGAGGAGGCGTTGGCGGAGGCTCAGGCTCAGGACTTGGCTCAGGCCTTGGCGGAGGCGCAGCAAAAGGTGGCTCAACAGCCAAAAATGCGGTTCTCGGATGCCAAGGGAAAGCTTGGCTTTCCGGTTCAGGGACGCATGTTGCGCCACCCAGACGGCAACCGGGGTGGCAATGGCGGGATGCCCGGCATTTTCATGATTGCCGAGCGCCAAGGGCAGGTTGTCACGCCCACTGATGGCATAATTGAATTTGCAGGCAAATTCCGCAGTTATGACCAAGTTGTCATCATCAATCCGGGCGAGGGGTATCTTGTTCTTTTGGCGGGAATGAACCAAATTACAGTTTCACAGGGGCAATCCGTCAGGGCCGGTGAGCCCGTAGGTATCATGGGCGACAAACCGTCTGCCGTGTTATTGGCCTCCGACCTGTCAGAGGACCTGACATTGACCAATGCTCCCGTGCTATATGTGGAGTTCAGGAAAAAGAATGAGCCGGTTGACCCCACCCCTTGGTGGCACAACCAACTGAAAGAGGCGAAGAAATGAAGGCGATGTCACGGTTGAAGACGTTGGGATTTGTGCTGGCCGGTGCCGTTTCAGGCATGGCGATGCTGCAGGCCTTCAATGCGGCGGATGCGGCATCCAACGCCGAAACCTACAAGCTGCTCAACCTTTTTGGCGATGTTTATGACCGGGTGCGGGCCGACTATGTGGAAGAGCCCGACGAAAAGAAAATGATCGAAGCGGCGATCAACGGCATGCTCATGTCGCTTGATCCGCATTCGAGCTACATGGACGCCGAGAGCTTTGCCGACATGAGCGTCAAGACCAAGGGCGAGTTTGGCGGCCTTGGCATTGAAGTCACCATGGAGAACGGCGTCGTCAAGGTAATGGCACCCTATGACGGCACGCCCGCCGCCAAGGCCGGCATTCTCACCAATGACCTGATCGTGGGCATCGACAAGAAGGAAGTGCAGGGCCTGACGCTCAATGAAGCCGTTGACCTGATGCGTGGTGCGGTGGGAACGCCTGTCACCCTTTCCATCGTGCGCGACAAGGGCGAACCGTTCGAGGTCGTCATCACCCGCGATGTGATCAAGATTGAATCGGTGAAATTCTCGCTTGAGGGCAATGATGTCGGTCTCATCCGCATGAGCTCGTTCACCGAGCAGTCGGACACCGGCCTGCAAAAGGCGATCAGCGATCTCGACAAGCAGACCAGCGGCAAGGTGAAGGGCTACATCCTCGACCTGCGCAACAACCCCGGCGGATTGCTGCTGCAGGCCGTTTCGGTGTCCGACGCTTTCCTGGAGCAGGGCGAAGTGGTGTCAACACGGGGGCGCAATTCCGAGGAGATCGAGCGCCACACGGCCCAGAAGGGTGACATGATCAATGGCAAACCGCTGGTGGTGCTGATCAACGGCGGTTCGGCCTCGGCCTCTGAAATCGTGGCCGGCGCCCTGCAGGACCATCACCGGGCCACCGTCATCGGCACGCGGAGCTTCGGCAAGGGTTCGGTGCAGACCATCATTCCGCTCGGCAATGAGGGTGCCATCCGGCTGACGACGCAGCGTTACTACACGCCGTCAGGCCGCTCCATCCAGGCCAAGGGCATTGATGCCGACATCATCATCGAGCAGCCGCTGCCGCCGGAACTGCAGGGAAAGAACGTCTCGACCGAGGGCGAAGCAGGGCTTCGCGGCCACCTCAACAATGAAGGTGGCGGCGATGAGGGCGGCGGCTCTTCAGTGTTCGTGCCCCAGGACAAGACCAAGGACGAGCAACTGAAAGCGGCCATCGACTTCCTGCATGGCGTCAAGGTCACCAGCAACGTGAAGCCAATGGACAAGAAGAACGAGACCAAGGCCAACTGAGGGCGCGGCGTTCCTCCCGCGGCTGGTTTCAGCTGACCGCGATCTACGCCAAAGCGTTCTGCGCGCCGGGGGAGACGGAGTTTTCAGGTTTCCTGGCGGGCGGGTGGCGCAATTCCGTGAAATGAACGGCGCACCCGCGACCCCGGGCCTTGGCTTCGTAGAGCGCCAGATCGGCCTCATGCAGCATGGCGCTTGAGGGCGAGGCCGCGTCCGGACTGATTGAGGCGATGCCAATGCTGGCCCCGATCCTGTGCTCGCGGCCGCTGTGGCTCAGGGGCTGCGAAATACCAACGATCACGGCGTGCGCCGTCTTCGCGGCATCGGCGCTGCTGCCCTCGTGGACAATGGCAAATTCATCGCCACCAAGCCTTGCCAGAAGCGTTCCTGCCGGAATGGCCGCGAGCAAGCGCGTGGCCACGACTTTCAGCACTTCATCGCCCACTGCATGGCCGCCACTGTCATTAACATGCTTGAAGCCATCGAGATCAACCAGCAGCATCTGGAGGTTGCCAACCCAGCTTCCCTCGTCAATGGCCTGCATGCGTTCATCAAAGTGGCGGCGGTTGTTGAGACCCGTCAGCGGATCGACTTTCGTGATCCTGATGATCTCAGACTCCCGTTGGCGCAGCGCCTCGTTGAGCTGCTCGGTCTTGCGGAACTGCCAGAGCAAAAAAATGATGGCAGCAAGAATCAGAACGACAAAGTTTCTGACGATGTGATCGAGACTCTTGATCGCCACGCGCTGCTGCAGCGTCGATTGCACAGAGCGCCTGTTGAGTTCGGTATAGGACTGGTTTGTCATGGACGAAATGCCGAGGGCAGTCCGGGCCATGGCGGTCTCGATTGCCTGCCAGGCTGCACTGTCGCCCGGTTTCAGGCCGGCCACCACGGCATCTATTTTCTTCAGGTCATCCGAAAGCTGCAGCAGCACGGGGTTGTAGACGCCCAGCACCTCAAGCGTCACGTCCGAGGTCCTGACATGCTGGACATTGACCCTGGACCAGAGAATGTCGAACGACATCCGCATGTCGTCAGCGGAAACGGAACCGTCGCCGCGAAAGACGGAAGCAGCATCAGCCCTGAACCGCAACATTTCCTTTTCCAGCCTTGTCAATTCGGCAAGCTGGGTTGTGTAGGCGGCCGAGTCGGTGGAAATCCCCCTGATGCCCGAAAGGTCGTTCCGTGTGATCACGACAAAGACGACCGCCAGGATCGACACCGCAAAATATTTCAGGCCCTTCAACATCCGGGATCAATTGAAGTCGATCGACTTGACCTGCCAGACGCTGCGCGCCTCGTAGATCGTATCGTTGAGTTCGGGATGCTGGCTCACCGGATAGACAATCCACGCCGGTCCCTTTTCGCGTATCGCAAGTTTCCGGCCATCAATTTCCGTGGCGAGAATGACGTCGTAGTTCATGAAATCGGAAACCGGGACATCCATGGCATAGCCATCGAGGGCCGTAACCTTGACGTTCTCGCCCGTGCCGCCCACGTATTTGACAAGGTCGCGCATGAGGACGCCGCTCACCCTGTGCTGGCCCGCACCCAGGGCAAAGATCGACGTGATGATTTCGGTCTTGCCGATGGCCTTGAGATCAGCTTCATGGATCGCAACCGCCGTGCCTGCGGCGACCTTTCCCGTCACCGCATAGAGCGGCGCTTCTGCCACTGCCGGTCCTGTGGCTGCCCCCATGGCTGCCCCAATGGCTGGCAGTGTCAATGCCAGTACCACTGCTGTTGCCTGGAACACTGCGCGCATGCCGATTCTCCTCATTCTTGACCAGAAGCCAAGCGTAGGCGCAGGCCCGATTAAGCCTTGCTGGTGTCTCTGCTCAAATTTTAACGAAAAGGGAACGCTCTCGACTTGCGGTTAACCACTTCTTGCTGCTACCGCAACCTGCGTTCAATTGAACGAGATACGTTGCTGTAGCACATTGAATTTGGAGCAACTTCCGCTTCGCAAGCGATTCTACTTGCTCGTCCGTTGCTCCAGATAGGAAACGATCCTGCTTGCCGCATCGGCTGCCGTCAGTTCTGCGGTATTGACCCGGATTTCAGGGTTTTCCGGCGCCTCATAGGGCGAGGAAATGCCGGTGAAGTTCTTGAGTTCACCACGCCGCGCCTTGGCGTACAGGCCTTTGACATCGCGCTTTTCGGCGTCGGCAAGGGACGTATCCACGTGGATCTCGATGAATTCGGTGTCACCGACCCGTTCCCGGGCCATCAGGCGTTCGGCGCGGAAGGGCGAAATGAACGAGACCAGCACGATCAACCCCGCATCTGCCATGAGGTTTGCAACCTCCGCCACACGGCGGATGTTTTCCACCCGGTCCGCATCGGTAAAGCCCAGGTCGCGGTTGAGACCATGGCGGACATTGTCACCATCCAGAAGATAGGTGAGGTGACCTTCGGCATGAAGTTTCCGTTCAACCAGGTTGGCAATGGTTGATTTGCCTGCCCCTGAAAGGCCGGTGAACCAGAGCACGGCGGGCTTCTGTTTCAGCAGTGCGGCGCGGGACTTGCGATTGACGTCGGTTGCCTGCCAGTGGATGTTGGCGGCCCGGCGCAAGGCAAAATGGATGAGACCCATGCCGACAGTGGCATTGGAAAAGCGGTCGATGATGATGAAGGAGCCCAGCGTGTGGTTCTCTTGATAGGCGGCAAAGGCAATGGGGCTGTCCAGTTCGAGCGCACAGACACCGATTTCGTTGAGGGCCAGTGTGGTGGCCGCCACATGCTCCATGGTGTTGACGTTGACCTTGTGTTTCAACTTGTCGAGTGTGCCCGTGACGGTGCGGGTGGCCGACTTGATCACATAGGGCCGGCCGGGGAGCATTTCCTGGTCGCCCATCCAAAGGACTTCAACCTCGAACTGGTCTGACACTTCGACGGGTGCGTTGGCAGCGCAGAGCACGTCGCCACGGCTCACGTCAATTTCCTCTGTCAGTGTGATGGTGATGGCCTGGTCAGCGCTTGCGGTTTCGAGGTCGCCATCGGCAGTGACAATGCGGGCCACGGTTGCGTGCCGCCCTGACGGCAGAACTTTTAACGCATCGCCGGGCTTGACGTGGCCTGCGGCAATTGTTCCGGCAAAGCCGCGGAAATTCTGGTTGGGCCTCGACACCCACTGCACCGGCATGCGGAAGGGTTCATCGTGCGGGTCATCGCCCACCGGCACGGTTTCGAGATGGGCCATGAGGGTTGGCCCCTGGTACCAGGGCATGCGGGGCGAGCGTTCAATGATGTTGTCGCCGGCAAGTGCGGAAACAGGGATGATGGTGATGTCACCGGCACCCACGGTTGCCGCGAAGTCGCGATAGTCTTGCGCAATGGCCTCGAATGTGTCGCGGGAATAGTTCACCAGGTCCATCTTGTTGACGCAGACCACAAGGTTCTTGATGCCCAGCAGCGTGCAGATGAAGGTGTGGCGGCGGGTTTGGGTCAGAACACCTTTGCGGGCGTCAATGAGGATGATGGCAAGTTCCGCCGTCGAGGCACCGGTTGCCATGTTGCGGGTATATTGTTCGTGGCCGGGCGTGTCGGCGACGATGAACTTGCGCCTGGCCGTGGTGAAGGCGCGGTAGGCCACATCAATGGTGATGCCCTGTTCGCGCTCGGCCGCAAGGCCATCAACCAGCAATGCGAAATCGAGATTGCCGCCTTGCGTGCCCAGTTTCCGTGAATCCGCCTCAAGGGCCGACAACTGGTCCTCGAACAGCATCTTTGATTCATAGAGCAGGCGCCCGATCAGGGTCGACTTGCCATCATCCACGGAACCGCAGGTGATGAAGCGCAACATGTCCTTGCGCTCCTGGGTGTGCAGATAGGCCTCGACGTCGCCGCCGGTGAATTCGACAAAACGCGTCATGGGCAATCTCCGCCCATGTTTTCCTTTGCATCACCTTGACGCAAAACCGCAGGGCACTTTTGCTGGTGATGCATCAGAAATAACCCTCCTGCTTTTTCTTTTCCATGGAAGCGGACTGGTCCTTGTCGATGACGCGGCCCTGGCGCTCGGAAGAGGTGGCGACCAGCATTTCCTCGATGATGTCGAGAAGGCTGGTGGCTTCGCTGTCAATGCCGCCAGTCAGGGGATAGCAGCCGAGCGTGCGGAAGCGCACCTTGCGCATTTCAGGCTTCTCGCCGGGCAAGAGCTTCATGCGCTCATCATCAACCATGATGATCTGTCCGTCGCGCCAGACGATGGGGCGCTCCCTGGCGAAGTAGAGCGGCACGATCTCGATCGCCTCACGGTGGATGTATTGCCACACGTCAAGCTCGGTCCAGTTTGAGAGTGGAAAAACCCGGATCGACTCACCCTTGTTCTTGCGGGCGTTGTAGAGGTTCCACAGTTCCGGCCTCTGGTTCTTGGGATCCCAGCGGTGCTTGGTGTCGCGGAAGGAAAAAATGCGTTCCTTGGCCCGTGATTTTTCCTCGTCGCGGCGGGCTCCGCCAAAGGCCGCATCGAAGCCGTATTTCTCCAGCGCCTGTTTCAGGCCCTCGGTTTTCATGATCTGGGTGTGCAGCGCCGAGCCATGGTCGAAGGGGTTGATGTCTTTTTCAATGCCTTCCGGGTTGACGTGGACAATGAGTTCAAGACCGAGTTTTTTTGCCGTGGTGTCGCGCAGCGCATACATGTCGCGGAATTTCCAGCGGGTATCGACATGCATCAGCGGAAAGGGCGGCTTTGCCGGATAAAAGGCCTTCATGGCAAGGTGCAGCATGACGGCTGAATCCTTGCCGATGGAATAGAGCATCACCGGTTTTTCACATTCGGCTGCCACTTCGCGGATGATGTGGATGGCTTCCGCCTCGAGCCGGTCAAGATGGCTGGGATGATGACCGGGATGATGACTGGGATGATGATTGGGGCGCCCGGCGGGCATGGGCGTGAGTGCCGGTTTTTGGGCCGTTGCCACCAGTGGCTCTGCCGCACGCATGAAGTGGCGCACTTTTTCCATGGTGCGGGTGGAGGGGGAGCGGCCCTTGCGCAAATCAAAGATGAAATTGGGATCACCCAGGGCCTGCTTGCCAAACACCGAGGCCTCGGTTGCATGGGTGCCGAGATGGAGCTCAATCTCCGCCAGAAAAGTTTCAGCTATCTTGTCCATGAGGCGCTTTCACGACGCCGGGACCAGTTTGTCAAGGAAAAATCCTATTGTACGGACAAAAATACGGGAAAACTCTCTGATAAATAGTATCTGTCCTATTGAATCATCGATCAGGCGGTGTGGCTTTGCCGCCTTACTCCTGCCCTTCTTGCCCTTTGCCCATTGCAGTGCCAATCATGCGCGCCGAAGGCGTGTGTAATGACAGGCACTGTTGAAGATTCTGGAACTGCTGAAGATGTTGGCGGGCAACTGTCGCAGACCCTGCGGAACAACTACTACCTGCGCTTCCTGTTCAGCTATGAAGCCAGCGACGTCAGGTATCGCATTGCCCTGGCAGTCGCGGTCTTGTCGGTTGCCTTTCAGGAATATCCGATCTGGATTCGGCAGGCGGTGAAGATCGACATCTATGGCCGCCCCCTGATTGACGTGCTGGGCTTGGCTCTCGTCCTTTCTGCACTGCTCATCCTGCCTGCCGCCACAAGCCGGCTGGCTGTTGCCTTGTTTGCAGTTGTCGCAGTTGTTGCCATCGTGCCTGACTGGACAAGCATCGCAAACCACTCCTATCTCGCCATCTGGTCAATACCGGTCGCCTTGCTGTTCAGGGACTGGTGGAAGTCCGATCTCTATGCCTACTACCTGCGCCTGACGCTCGGTCTTGTGATGATCGCCGCTTTTTCGCAGAAAATCCTGGCAGGGACCTATGTCGACGGTTCTTACTTGACGTACATGAGCATGTTCGGATCGACGACCGAAAAAATGTTCTCGGTCCTTTGCGACCCGAACAACGGCGGACCTTGCGCCGC
>JANPDD010000152.1:0-6112 GCA_031431295.1 Hyphomicrobiales bacterium
CCTTCGCGGGAATGACGGGGCTATTTGGCACTTGAACTTAACCCGCTGCGTTGCAAATGGGTGTGGATCAACAGGACACCCGATCGATGGCCGAACTCACGCTTCCCGCAAACAGCAAGATCAAGGCAAATGGCCGAGCGAACAAAGCAGCGGCGGGCGCGACGCGGGTTAAAAATTTCAAAATCTATCGCTATGATCCTGATAGCGGCGAAAATCCGCGGTACGACACGTTCGAAGTCGATCTCGACACGTGCGGGCCGATGGTGCTCGATGCGCTGATCAAGATGAAAGGCGAGCAGGATTCGTCGCTGACGTTCCGCCGGTCATGTCGCGAAGGCATTTGCGGATCATGCTCGATGAATATCGACGGCAAAAATGGACTGGCCTGCACGACGGCGATCGAGGACATCAAGGGCGAAATCCGCATCACGCCCCTGCCCCACATGGATGTCATCAAGGATCTCGTCCCTGATTTCACGCATTTCTACGCACAATATGCGAGCATTCAGCCGTGGCTGAAAACCGTGACGCCAACCCCGTCTGGCACCGAGCGGCTGCAATCGCCCGAGGACCGTGCGAAGCTCGACGGCCTGTATGAGTGCATCCTCTGTGCCTGCTGCTCGACCTCATGCCCCAGCTATTGGTGGAATGGGGATCGTTACCTCGGTCCCGCCGTATTGTTGCAGGCCTATCGCTGGCTGATCGACACCCGCGACGAGGCGACGGGTGAAAGACTGGACAATCTGGAAGACCCCTTCCGGCTCTATCGCTGCCACACCATCATGAATTGCGCCAAGGCCTGCCCCAAAGGGCTTTCGCCTGCCAAGGCCATTGCCGAGATCAAGAAGATGATGGTGGAGCGGAGGGTTTAGCCGCTTGTCGCAGGCGCTGTGGCGGCCTGCTTGGGTTCGGGAGTTCCGTGTCCATCCTTCTTTTTCTTCTTCTTGTCCTTCGGAATGACAAGAACCATCAAGTCCTTTGATTGGGCCTTGAAGGCGGACAGGTATTCAGCCGTGCAAGCCGAGAAGCTCTGCCAGACGATCTTGACGCCCTCTTCGCGTTTCACGCCCTCCTGGAGGTACTCCGGCAAGATTTTGGGAATGCGCTTCTTTTCCTTTTTTGAGGCAAAGGAGGCGAATGAGGTAAAGCCATAGCGCACGCCGTCGGCATTGTAGACCCTGGCGATGGCGGGTGCCGCGCAGCCGCAGATTTCCAGCGGCACACGCGTCATCTTCATTTTCCGTCCGGCCACGTCGATCACCGGCATTTTCTTGCCCTGCCATTCACGCGAGCAGATGCGGAAAGCCTTGACCTCGGGCTCGCTCAGCTTCAGTTCTTCCGAAATGCGGGTGATTTCGGCACCGTTGCCGCAAGCCGCAAGCAAAAGTCCAACCCCCGCCAGCCACAAATACTTCTGCATGTTCTTCGAAATCATCTCTTCATCCCTGCGCTGTCCCGGCGCCTGTCGCCCGAACGCTAGGCAAAAGAGATTTTTTTGGAGTATTCGCGGGCGCGGGAATCAAGCAGAAATGAGCAAGCACTTGTTAACCCACTGCCGGGGGGAGATAGCCAAGCGCGCCAATTTATCCTCCAGGCGGCGCGATTTGTTTGGAGCAACGGGCGAGCAAGTGGAATCTTGCGAAGCGAAAGTTGCTCCAGATTCAATACGCTACAGCAACCTATCTGCGTTCGAATTGAACGCAGGTTGCTGTAGCGCTGCGACATGGTCTATAGGCGGCCTCGAAATTCTTCATCTCCAGACGAGGCGCCCCCATGTCCATTGACAGTTTCAAATGCCGCAAGACGCTCAAGGTCGGGTCGAAGGCTTACACCTATTTCAGCCTGAAAGCGGCGGAGAAGAACGGCCTCGCCGGGATTTCAAAACTTCCCTGTTCCCTGAAAGTGGTGCTGGAGAACCTGCTGCGCTTCGAAGATGGACGTTCCGTCACGAAAGAGAGCATCCAAGGTGTTGCGGCCTGGCTTGTGAACAAGGGAAAGACGGAAGCCGAAATTGCCTTCCGCCCGGCGCGTGTTTTGATGCAGGATTTCACGGGCGTTCCCGCCGTTGTCGACCTCGCGGCCATGCGCAACGCCATGCAGGAGCTGGGGCAGGACCCCAGGAAAATCAATCCGCTGGCGCCAGTCGATCTGGTGATCGATCACTCCGTCATGGTTGACTATTTTGCCACGGCAGGCGCCTTCAAAAAGAACGTTGGGCTGGAGTATGAGCGCAACGCCGAGCGTTACACTTTCCTCAAATGGGGGCAGGGCGCCTTTGACAATTTCCGTGTCGTGCCGCCGGGAACCGGCATCTGCCACCAGGTCAATCTCGAATATCTGGCGAAGACCGTGTGGACCAAGGAAGAGAAGGTCGGAACGAAAAAAGTCACCTACGCCTATCCGGATACGCTTGTCGGCACCGATTCCCACACCACCATGGTGAACGGCCTTTCCGTGCTGGGCTGGGGCGTGGGTGGCATTGAGGCTGAAGCCGCCATGTTGGGCCAGCCCATATCCATGCTGATTCCAGAAGTCGTCGGCCTCAAGTTCACGGGAAAATTGCCGGAAGGCACAACCGCCACAGACCTGGTTCTGACGGTGACGCAGATGCTCCGCAAAAAGGGTGTGGTTGGAAAGTTCGTCGAATTCTACGGTCCTGGCCTTGCGGGCCTCGCACTGGAAGACATGGCGACGATCGCCAACATGGCACCTGAATATGGCGCCACCTGCGGCTTCTTCCCTGTCAATGGTGAAACCATCGCTTACCTCAAAGGCACGGCCCGGTCGGCTGCCCAGGTGGCGCTTGTTGAGAAATACGCCAAGGCCCAGGACATGTTCTGGACTCCGAAGACCGCCGAACCCACCTTTACCGACACACTTGAACTGAACCTTGGCCATGTGGTGCCCTCGATGGCGGGTCCCAAGCGCCCGCAGGACCGCGTGTTGCTGAGCGAGGCTGCGCCGGGATTTGCCAAGGTCATGGCCGATGAGTTCATGAAGGCTGATGTGGCCCGCGACCGTTACAAGGTTGCCGATGCCAATTTTGATCTTGGTCATGGCGATGTGGTGATTGCCGCGATCACGTCGTGCACCAACACGTCCAACCCCTATGTCATGATGGGGGCAGGGCTTCTTGCCCGCAACGCCGCGAAACTGGGACTGCAACCCAAACCATGGGTCAAAACCTCGCTGGCACCGGGCTCGCAAGTTGTCTCGGAATACCTGAAAACCAGCGGCTTGCAGCGCGATCTCGACAAGATTGGTTTCAATCTTGTGGGTTATGGCTGCACCACCTGCATCGGCAATTCCGGCCCCCTGCCCGACAACATTTCGAAAGCCGTGAAGGACAATGACCTCGTGGCTGTTTCGGTGCTGTCGGGCAACCGCAACTTCGAAGGCCGTGTGAACCCGGACGTGCGCGCCAACTACCTGGCCTCACCACCCTTGGTCGTGGCCTATGCGCTGGCCGGTACGATGAACATCAACCTGACGACTGATCCGCTGGGACATGACAAGAGGGGAAGGCCCGTCTTCCTGAAAGACATCTGGCCCACCGCCAAGGACGTCGCAGCTCTTGTGCGCAAGAATGTGACGCGCAAGGCCTATGCGTCGAAATACAAGGACGTGTTCAAGGGCGACAGCCAGTGGCGCAAGATCAAGGTCGCCAAGGGCATGACCTTTGATTGGGACAAGACTTCAACCTATGTGGCGCATCCCCCTTACTTCGAGCGCATGACCATGACACCAGCACCCATGAAGGATGTGGCTGCCGCCCGCGTCCTCGGCCTCTTCCTCGATTCCATCACCACAGACCATATTTCCCCCGCCGGTGACATCAAGGCCGCATCACCCGCCGGCATCTGGCTCAAGGACAGGGGCGTCGAGAAGATTGATTTCAACTCCTATGGCGCGAGACGCGGCCACCACGAGGTGATGATGCGTGGCACCTTCGCCAACATCCGCATCAAGAACCAGATGGTGCCGGGCGTGGAAGGCGGCATCACCAAGCACTATCCTTCGGGCCAACAGGTGCCGATCTATGACGCCGCAGTGAAGTATCAAGCCGAGGGAACGCCGCTCGTCGTCTTTGCGGGCAGGGAATATGGTACAGGCTCTTCCCGCGACTGGGCAGCGAAGGGCACGCGCCTCCTCGGTGTGCGCGCCGTCATCGCCCAGAGCTTTGAGCGCATCCATCGCTCCAATCTCATTGGCATGGGTGTCATTCCCCTGCAATTCAGGGAGGGCGAGAGCTGGCAAACGCTCGGGCTGAAGGGCGATGAAACGATTTCCATTGCGGGCATTTCGTCAGGCCTCAGACCCCGCGCGTCCATGAAGGTTGATATCACCCGCGCGGATGGCAGCACGGCAGCGGCAGATGTGCTCTGCCGCATCGACACGCTTGACGAGCTCGACTACTTCAAGAACGGCGGCATCATGCCTTATGTCCTGAGGAACATCGCAAGGGCGGCTTAGCGCGCATCCCGGCTTGATGGAATCAGCAAGCCGGTTCCACCTTGCCGTCAGGAGGGCTGGGGTGGTGCAGTCTCAATGCGATAGGCCACGGTGCCGGTAGGCGCTGGGGCAAACGCCATAGCAGGCCCTGAAGCCGTGATTGAACGTTGAAAGATCACCGAAGCCGCAGTCAAATGCGATTTCCGTGACGCGCCGCGTCGTTCCCGCCAAAAGTGCTGCGGCCCGGCGCAAACGCAGTCGTTGGACGTGTTGGTAGGGGGTCGTTCCTGCAACCTTTTTGAAGAGGCGCAGGAAATGAAACTTGCTGAAGCCGGAAATGGCGGCAAGGCCGCCAAGTTCCAGCCTGTCACAATAGGCGTCGTCGATGAAGCGCAGCACCGTGCCGATCTGCTGTTCATCGCGGTGTGAAACAGATTGTTCCTTCGTCGTACCCGAAAGATGGCGGAGCATGTGTGCAGCAAAATTCAGCACAGTCCCTTCCCGCAGCAATCGGTCCTGCTGGCCTGAGAGCATCGACAGTGCCGCAACAGCAGGCAGGAGCGCACCAGACACCGGCAAGTTGGAGAGCGGGAAAACATGGTGCGATGCCAGGGCAGACGTTGCGGCAATCTCATGAAACAGTTCGTCGTCGATTTGCAAGGCGAGGCACACATCGCCGCCCGCATGGCTGTGTTGGCAGGCGTAGCAATTGCCCCTGTGACCCAACAGCACCGCGCCCCCATGCAAAAGGCACCGCCCATTGGCACCGTGATAGGTGAATGTGCCGCGCTGCACGATGGCCATGAGGTGCGCGTCGTGGCGTTCTTCAAATGGCGCTTCCCCCGCACCCGCATGGCACTCAACTTCGCTGAGGCACCATCCGGCGGCAGCGGCCACAACACGCAGGGTTGGCGGGCGGGTTTCCATGGACACGGTTTAGCAATATTCCCCAAGTCGGCCCAACACCAATGTTGCTAGAGGGCCTTGGACCACAATGACTCCGGGAACTCCATGACAGAACAGGACACGCTTGCGCACTTGCGGGGCCTCAACGCCGCATTCATCGAAAATTACATTGCCAACGATGTGGCTGCCCATGATGCACTTCTGCATCCGGCTTTTGCCTATATCAGCGGCAACGGCAGGCGCATGAGCCGGGCTGACTATCTGGAAGGGTGGGCCACAGGTTTTGATCCGGTTCTCATTCCCTACTGGGATACCCGCAACGAGATCATTACTGTCGTTGGCAGCCTCGCCCTCGTTTCGGCCTGCAACAAATATGTGGAAGTGCGGGATGGGGCGGAGAATGAAAGTATGGCGGCCTATACTGACACCTATCTTCAGTGTGAAAACCGCTGGCTCTGCATTCAGGCCCAAATCACGCCCGTGGCACCGGATTTCTGGCCACCGGATGATACCATAGTCAGTATCCATCGTGGTGGCGTCCAGCAGCCAACACACTGGCGGAAAACATGACACCTCAACCGTGGATGCTGTTGTTGTTTGGTCTATCACATCCTATGCTTTCATTTATCAGGAGCGGAGGAAGTGATGGCTTATATCGACTACGTGGTTGTGCCAGTACCGATTGCACAGTTGGCGGAATACAAGGCCCTTGTCAGGAAAAGCGCCAAGATCTGGAAAAAACACGGTGCAGTTG
>JANPDD010000153.1:0-74411 GCA_031431295.1 Hyphomicrobiales bacterium
CCCGAACAACAGCGGGCCCTGCGCCGTCATCCGCTATATTTCCATTTTCATCCTGGGCTGGCAGTTGATTGTCGGCATTCTTCTGCTGGCGGGTCTCAGTTCCATCGTCTTTTTGATGGTCGAGATCGCCTTCCTGCTGGGCGCCGGTGTCTACGCCGACGAGATGAATTTTCAGGTGTTGAACATCGCCCTCCTTTGCATCGTCTTCCGGTACGGCATGCCGATGTGGCTGCGTGTGACGTGCGGCTCCCTTCTCGTGCTGGACCTCTTCGGGCTTTCCAAGATTGCCAGTCTGGTGATGGCCAATGCTCTTTAGGATCGACGCCAGAAAAGCCATCGTCTTCGGGCTGCTCGCCGCCCATACCTTGTGGATTGGCAACCACCTGCGCCTGGTTTATCACGACCGCATCAATCCGTGGCGGCTTGGCGGCTATGGCATGTATACGAGGCCCAATCGTGCCGTGGTCTTACAGGTGTATGACATCCGCTTTGCCGACGCTCCCATGCTCATTCCCAACACTGAAATCAGCCTTGTCAAGTTTGACCGGGCCATAAGGCTTACGAACTCCAGACGGGCGTTTCGTTGCGCCCACCCGACCAGTACCCAGCTTGGCGCGTTTTTTGGGGAGAACAAGCATTTGATTGGGCGCAAGCTGGCCTTCATCTACAATGAAGCGCATTTTCTGCACAAGGCGCCATGGCTTGAACGGCAACAGCAGGGCGAGGTCATCATCGACTGGGAAGATGACAGGAACCTGACTTACACCAGTACGTTTTGCGGCGATGAAGCCAAGGGAACAGCCAGCCTTCCATAAGTGGTGAGCTCACTGCTTTGGAGAAGGCGCTCGCACTGCCGCTGCGCGAACTTCGCTCTGCCCAGTGTTGTCATCCACAATCGCAGTTCCCGCAATTCTCTTCCGCCCCAGGAGGCCAAGCGTCAGGTTTCGCCCGGCGCGCAAATACGGATAGAGCAGAAGCGCCCGCCGGCGCGAGCGAAAGACGGCACGAAAGAAGCGCTGCAGCATGCCCTGGCCATCTGACAATTCGGCAAGCTTGCTCATGCAGGCGCCGCCGTAGAAGTACGCGCCATTAAAATGCAGCACCATGCCCTGATCGAGGTCGAACCCCATGCGCTCGGCGATCTGTCTTTCCGGAGTCAAGTCGCGGGCGCTGATCAGCCTCACGGGGCCAGCGTTCTGACGGAGCTTCTGCAAAGCGACATAGTTGCGGCAAAAGGGACACTCGCGGTCATAGAGAAGCCAGTTGCCGGTTTCACTCTGCGGGGACATGACTTTTCCCAAGGAAACAAGCGTCAATACAGGCCATCTTCCCCATTTCCCGAACCGCTGTCCGCGTCTGTCCCAGAAGTGGCTGCGGCGGGCGGCTTTTTCAACTTCTTTTGCACGCCAGGTTGAACAGGTGCCTGCGTTGCCGCTGCGGAGCCCTTTTTTCCAACCTTGCCGATCAATTCCGCCGTCGGATAGGAATCGGCGGGCAGGCCCAGCTTCAGTTGCTGGTCTTTGACCGCGGCTCTCGTGCCTTTGCCGATCTTGCCGTCAATCTTGCCCACGTCATAGCCTGAGGCAGCGAGCTTTTCCTGCAACTGGACGATCTGCTCATAGGTAAGGTGCTGCACCGGCGCACGCCCCGGGCTCACCGGCGGGGCACCCGCCAGCCTCGTTGCCATATAGGCGACCGTGGTGGAGTAGACGAGGCTTTCGTTCCATTTGAGATAGGCGGTGGTGAAATTCCCATAGGCCAGGAAGGCCGGGCCATTGCGGCCCATGGGCAGGAGCAGCGCGGCGGGGAAGGCATCAGCCTTGATGGTGCCGCCATCAACCAGGGTCACGCCCCATTTCGCCCATTGGCTGCGCGGGTGCTGAATGGCGATGTCAGCTTCCTCCCAAGGCAGTTCGGCTGGCACCTTCACTTCCTGCAGCCAGGGCTGGTTTGCCTGCCAGCCATGCTTGCGCAACAGGTTTGCCGTGGAGGCCAGCACATCGGGAATGGAATCGCGGAGGTTGCGCTTGCCGTCACCGTCGAAATCCACCGCACTTTCATTGTAATCATAGGCCATGAACTGGGTCTGGCCAATCTCGCCGGCCCAGGCACCCTTGAACTCGGCGAGCGACAAGTCGCCGCTGTCGAGAAGTTGCAACGAGGCCACAAGTTGGGGGCGGAATTTCTCCGGGCGGCGGCAATCCCAGGCCAAGGTGGCCAGCGCCTGGATGGTGTTGAAGTCACCCGTCACGGCGCCAAAATCGGTTTCAAGCGCCCAGAAGGCCGCAATGACCGGGGCAGGCACACCATATTTTTTTTGCACCCGGTCGAAGATTGCCTTGTGTTTTTGAATCTGGGCCTGGCCGCTTTTCAACCGGTTGCCCGAGATCATTTTCTTTTGAAAGGCGAGAAAACTGTCGGAAAAAATGTTCTGGGCCCGGTCACGCCTGATGATGGACGGGTCATAATTGACCGTGTCGAGAACCGCGATGGAGCGCTTGCTGACGCCAGCCGCAGCGGCCTCCTGCTTCACCTCCTTGATGAAGCCGTCAAAACCGGCGGAGCTGTCGCTGCAGCTTTGCGCCCAGGACGGGCCTGAGGCCGCGGTGACCATGGCTGCAAGGGCAAGGCTGGCAAGGAGAATGCGCATGTGGCTTACGAGTCCCGTTTAGCGCGCCGTGTGGTCAGTTGGAATCAACTGACCATAAGCATTGCGCGCAAATTCAATATGCTGGAGCATCTTTCCTCTCTCAAATCGTTTCGATTTGATCGCCCGATGCTCCGGGTGGCGCCCCCTTCCGTAGAGGTGCAGCGTGGCAAGATCAAGGTGCGGGTTTGCGAAGGGCGAAGTTGAGCAGGACCGTCAATATCACGCCCGCCGCAATGCCCTCGATCAGGTCGCGGAAAATGGTGACCAGAAACGTGACCAGCATGACCGACAGGCTGGGCCAGCCCATGAGCTTTGCGATTTCCCTCTTCTCCACCATGTTCCAGGCCACCAGCGCCAAAATGCCAGCCAGAACTGAGAGCGGGATGTGGCGCATCAGGGGGGCGGCAAGCATCATGAACAGCAGGATGTAAAGTGCGTGCAGCATGCCGGAGACAGGCCCGTGGGCCCCCGCTTTCACGTTGGTGGCGGTGCGGGCAATGGTTCCCGTTGTCGTGATGCCGCCAAACAATGGCACCACCAGATTGGCAAGTCCCTGGGCCACGAGTTCGGCATTGGGGCGGTGCTTCCTGCCGCTCATGCCGTCGGCAACGACGGCGGAAAGCAGGGATTCAATACTGCCGAGCACGGCAAGCGACAGGGCACTGGGCAGCAGGACAAGGATTTTTTGGAGGCTGAGCTCGGGCAGGGCAGGCCACGGCAGAGTGCCGGGAATGTCGCCAAAGCGATGGCCAATGGTTTCCACATCAAGTCCAAGCGCCAAGGCCAGCCCCGACATCAGCACCACGGCAAGCAGCAACGCGGGCCACAGGGGCTGCCACCACCGGATGGCGAGAATGATCATGATTGTCGCGAGGGCCACCAGCGCTGCCGCCGGGTTCAGTGTCTGGCGGGCCGCCCACAATGCCGCCAGCTTTGCAGGCAATGCGCCTGGCTCGGCTGCCAGGTCCAGGCCGAGGAGTTCATGGATCTGGCTCGCAAAAATGATGACGGCAATGCCCGCCGTGAAACCAAACGTGACAGCAAGCGGCACAAATTTGACCAGCGTTCCAAAGCGCAGAAATCCCGCCACGGTCATGATGAAGCCCGCCATCAGCGTCGCCAGCAGCAGACCGTCCAGCCCGTGCAGGTCAATGATTGAGGCCACCAGCACAATGAAAGCGCCTGCCGGTCCGCCAATCTGGAAGCGGCTGCCGCCCAACGCCGAAATCATGAAGCCGCCGATAACGGCCGCGTAGAGTCCCGCCTGGGGCGGGGCGTGGGAGGCAATGGCAATCGCCATCGACAGCGGCAGCGCCACGATGGCAACCGTCAAGCCGGCCAAGGCGTCTTTGCGGAAATGGGCAAGCCTGTAACCCTCCCGCAGGGTGGAGATGAGCTTGGGCGTCAAGGGTTGGTTGAATTCTGCTGTCAAGTTCAGGCCGTCACGTTTTGGGTTCTCTTGTACACAGGGGACGGCACTTGCGCACCGTCCCCTGGCCGAGACCTACTCATGTCCGAACCCGCACTGATCGCACACCAGACGGACCGGGGGCGATGCCGCTGGCGCACACGCGCAAATTCATGACATGCCCGGTCCAAGCACTTTCTCCGACGGCCAAGAACCCTCACGGTGGAAGGCCTGCCGCCAGACGAAACCGCATTCCATTTCACTATAGCCGAAAGATCAACAAGGGCAACCTGCGGGTGCAGTGCTCACTCTACTCTTGCTATATTCTTGCCGCTGCACCCACCGTCGCAAGTGTGGCAAGGGTGTCGAGAAGGTTTCGCACCCTTGGTTCGGCGCGGCACGCCGCGCGCACCGCCAGCACGGCGCAGGAGTCGAGGATCAAGCCGTTCTCCAGAATCTTGAGGTGGTTGGCGGCAAGGGTGGAGCCTGTGGTGGTGATATCAACAATCAATTCCGCCGTGCCTGCGGCGGGCGCACCTTCGGTGGCACCGGTGCTTTCGACAATGCGGTAACCCGTGACACCATAGGCGGCAAACCAGCGGCGGGTGAGATTGCGATACTTCGTGGCGACCCGGAGCCTGCGGCCATGGGTGCGGTAGAATTGTTCGGCAACCTCGTCGAGGTCGGTCATGGCGGCGACATCGAGCCAGCAGTCAGGAACGGCGACGACAACTTTTGCAGGACCAAAGCCGAGGCGGAGCGCCACTTCGACATTTTCATCGTCACGCGGAATAGTCTCGCGCAGCAGGTCCTCGCCCGTGACACCCAGATCAATGCGGCCATCACGCAATTGCCCGGCAATTTCTTGGGCGGACAGAAATGCCACATCGATCCCGTCAATTCCGGTCAGCCGCCCGCGATAGCCACGCTCGCTTCCCGTGCGGTCAAGGGCAAAGCCGGCATGTGCGAAAAGCTCCGCCGTTGCTTCCATCAGGCGACCCTTGGAGGGAATACCCAAGACGAGGATTTGCGTGAGCGTCATGCCAGCACCGCCTTCACCCGTTCGGTGTGGATGGCGCAGCCGACTGCTGGCACACGTGTTGCCGCGCCAAGATCTTTCAACAGGTCGTCGTAGCGCCCGCCGCCCGCCACGGTGAGGGGCGCATTGCGCGTCTCCACTTCAATCTGGAAGACGAGGCCTGTGTAATATTCCAGTTCGCGGCCAAAATTAGCGCTGAAGTGGAAGCGCTTGGGATTGAGGCCCTGATCCTCCAATGCAGCGATGCGTTTTTCAAACCAGACTTTCGCGCCTGAAAATGTTCTTCCACTACCAAGTTTTTGCAACCGTGCGGCCACCTCTGTCACGGGGCCTTCAATGCTGAGATAGCTTTCGATCGTTCTCACCATGGCGGGGCCGAGCGGCGTTTCGGAACGGTCCGCCAGTTTTTCGGACAGGCGGGCGGCGATATCCTCGATGCTGCGGTCCGTGACGTGCGGGAGTTTCAATTCGGCAAGGCGCTTCGCCACGGCGGCTGTCGCATCCGTGTCCAAGATGGCGTCCACATGATCCGAGATGCTGGTGCGTTTGGCTGTTGCAGGCCGGGCGAAATTTTCGAGAAGGCTGCGGAAGGCGGCCGGACGCCAGAACTGGTGCTGCAAACGCCTGCGCCAGCGTGCAGGCATGGGGCTGTCGGCGAGCAGCGCATTGAACAAGCCAAGGTCGCCAATCGTCACTTTCAATTTCGACAGCCCTGCTGCTTCGAGCGCACCGATGGTGAGTTTGATCACACGGGCTTCGGCTTCAATGGGGTTTGTGTCGCCAAACCACTCAAGGCCCGCTTGGTGGAATTCCTGCGGGCTCAAGAGTTCGTCGGGAAAGCGGAAGGCCGTGCCGAGATAGCAATAGCGGGTTTCGGCGGCAGGATTTTTGACGTGGCTCAAGTGATAGCGGCAGGCGGGGACCGTGAGATCAGGCCTGAGGCAAAGTTCATTGCCGTCGGGATCATTGAACACAAAGGTGCGGGCGCGGATGTCCTCGCCGGAGCGTTCGAGAAAAATATCGGCGGGCTGGATGATGTCGGGGGCGATGTGGTCAAAGCCCGCGCGTTCAAACACTGCCATGATGGCGGCGTTCTGGCGGGCAAGTGCCTCGCGTTCGGCGGAGGAGCGGCCAGCCATCGCTATGAAAGCGCCTTCTTCACGGCAGACACCAATTCCGATTCAGGCACCGAAAACTGCGCCAATCGCTGTGACGAATATTCCTCTCGCGACTCGATGCCCGACGCCAATTCGCTCCCGCGCCGCAGATCCTTGATCTGCACTTCGTTCCTGGCCTTTTCGTCTCCACCCTGGATGACGACGAGAGGAGCATTGCGCTTGTCGGCATATTTCATCTGCTTCGCCATATTGGAGGTGCCAACATACATCTCCGCGCGGATTCCAGCGGCTCGCAATGTTTGCACCATACGCCAGTAATCACCTTGGCGGTCTTTATCCATGACAAGAACGACGACGGGGGCGAGCACGTTTGATTCCTGTGCAAGCCCTGCCAGTTTCAAAGCTGAATAGAGCCGAGACACGCCGATGGAGAATCCAGTCGCCGGAACCTTCTGGCCGGTGAAGCGGGCGACAAGATCATCATAGCGCCCGCCCCCACCGACGGAACCAAAGCGCACGGGCTTGCCGTTCTCGTCCTTGGTCTCCATGAGCAATTCGCATTCGAAGACGGGGCCGGTGTAGTATTCGAGACCACGCACAACGGAAGGATCAATCTTTATTCGATCAGTCCCGTATCCAGCCGAGTCGAATATCGCGTGCATTTGATCAAGTTCTTCGAAGCCAGCATTGCGAAGCTCGTTTCGTTTCATTGCCTCGTTCAATGCCATTTCCTCACTGCCATCCACAAAGCGCTCATTTGTCAGAACTTTCACAATGAAACTGGCGGATCTGTCGGGAAGGTTGGCACCGGGAGTAACATCACCGCTTTCATCTTTTCGACCAGTCGTAAGTAGTTGCATGACTCCTTGATCACCCAACCTATCGAGCTTGTCTATTGCTCTCATGACGGTCAGTCTGCGTTGCATTTGACTTTCACCTGAGAGCCCAACTACTTCCAGCAGTCCGTCCAAGATCTTTCTGTTGTTCACATTGATCCGATACTGCCCGGGCTCAATTCCCAGTGCCTCCATCGTGTCCGCCGCCATCATGCAGACTTCCGCGTCGGCAGCGGGGGATGCACTTCCCACCGTATCGGCATCGAACTGCATGAACTGGCGGTAGCGGCCCGGGCCCGGTTTTTCGTTGCGGAAGACCCAGCCCTGGCGGTAGCTGCGAAACGGTGTTGGCAGCGATTGATTGTTCTCGGCCACATAGCGGGCCAGCGGTGCGGTCAAATCATAGCGCAGGCTCAACCATTGCTCATCGTCGTCCTGAAATGAAAACACCCCGGCATTGGGGCGGTCCTGATCGGGCAAGAATTTGCCAAGCGCTTCCGTGTATTCGACGAAGGGTTGCTCCACCGGCTCGAAGCCATAGGATTCATACACGCCCTGAATGGTCGCCAGCATGGCGCGCAGGCCCCGGATTTCATCCGGCCCCACATCGCGGAACCCCTTGGCCATACGGGCTTTTGGTTTAATCTGGGGGCGAAAGTCTTTGGACATTTGTCAGTCTCTGCGTGGCGACATACCCCCTCCGGCCTTTGGCCACCTCCCCCGGCAAAGCCGAGGGAGGGTGATACCCTCCCCCAACTCGTTGGGGGAGGTGCACGAAGTGCGGAGGGGGTATTGATCCTTGAAGCGCGGCTTCTATTGGAAGCGTCTTGAATTCACAAGCGCCCCGCGAGCGCTGTGATCCGCCGCGCCGCCTCGGCGATACTCGCCTCATCCACCGTCAGGGCCACGCGCACATGGCCCGCCCCCCGCACTCCGAAACTCTCGCCCGGCATGGTGACGACATTTTCCTCATGCAGAAGTCTGCGGGCGAAATCCTCTCCCGAAAGCCCGGTTCCCCGCACATCCAGCATCACAAACATGCCGCCCTCGGGCAGGCGGGCGTTCACGCCCCTGGCGTCGCGCACCCCATCCATCAGTACGCGGGCGCGGGCGAGATAGGCATTTTTCATGGCGGCGGTTTCGGCAAACTCCGTGTCGAGGGCAAAAGCGGCGGCGTCCTCCAAAAAAGGTTGCGAGCCAAACAGCAGCGACTCGGAAACGGGCAACGCCGTGGTCACATAATCGGCCGAAGCTGCAATCCAGCCGCAGCGGAAACCGGGAAGCGCATGGGACTTCGACAGCGATGAGACAACGATGGTGCGCTCCTCAAGGTCGCTTTCGGAGAACGGCGAATGAAAAACATGGTTGCCATGAACCTGCGAGGCATAAACTTCGTCAGAAATGATCCAGAGATCGTGACGCTTGGCAATGGCACCGATGGCAAGGTTTTCGGCGCGGGTGAACACCGCCCCCGTGGGGTTCGATGGCGAATTGAGCAGGATCGCCCTTGTCCTTGAAGTTACAGCTTTTTCAATGGCCGCAATGTCCGGGTGAAAACCCCGGTCCGGGTCCAGCGGCACGGCCACGGGAACACCACCCGGCGCCGTCACCACCGCTTCATAGGTGGCGTAATAGGGGTCCAGCAGCAGCACCTCATCGCCGGGTTCGAGCAGCGTATAGAAGGCGAGCGACAATGCTGTTTGCGTGCCGGGCAGAAACAGGAACTGGTCCGCGCCGATCATGCGTCCGGTCTGGCGCGTGTAGTACCGGGACAGCGCTTCCAGCACGATGGGCTCGCCGCGACCTGCCGAATAGTGCAGGCGGCCATTCTTCATCTGGCGGGCCGCCACGTCAAGAATGGCTGCAGGCGGGGCGAGGTCAGGCTCGCCAATCGACAGGAAGATCAGTTTTTTGCCCTCGTTGCCGAAACTGGCGGCGCGGCGCTTGCCCTCGATATGGACGGCCCATTTTTCAGAACCAAGGCGGGACAGGCGTTCGGTGACGGCAGCGTATTTCATGGTGCTGGTCTGATAGCGGAAGCAAGGTGGCAGCGCTACTCCGGCAGGCGCTCCCTTGCCATGCGGTTGAGGCTCACATAGTCCGTCTTGCCCGAGCCCAGCGCGGGCAGCACGGCAAGCGTGAAGATATTTCGGGGGATCATCAGGTCCGCCAGCCCCAGGCGCTTCAAGCCTGTTGCTATCTCCTTGCGATCGGGCTTCGCCAACGTGGTGAACAGCGCCAGTTGCTCACCCTTCTTCTTGTCGGGGGCGGCGACCACGGCGTGGCTTTCTTCCGGATAGAGTTCCGAAAGCTTCAATTCGATGGCGTTGAGCGAGATCATTTCACCACCGATCTTGCAGAAGCGCTTGGCCCGCCCCAGGATTGTGATGAAGCGGCGGGCGTCGACCGACACGATATCGCCCGTATCATACCAGCCATCAGGCGGCGGTTCGAGAACGCCCGGGTTGTCGGCGCGCAAATAGCCCAGCATGATGTTGGGTCCCTTCACATGGAGGCGGCCTCCTTCCTCGATGCCGGGCACGGCCTCAAGCCTGTATTCCATGCCATCGAGCAGGCGGCCCACGGTTCCGGCGCGGAAATGCATGGGCGTGTTGACGGCGATGACGGGCGAACACTCGGTTGCGCCATAACCTTCGAGCACGCGCAGGCCGAAGCGGTCCATCCAGAGCTGGCGGTTCTCGGGCTTCAAGCGCTCGGCACCCGCCACCACCAGCCGCATGTTGAAGAAATCATAAGGGTGGGCGTTCTTGGCATAGCCCGCAAGGAACGTGTCGGTGCCGAACAACACGGTGGCACCTGTGTCGTAGCAGAGCTCCGGCACGATTTTGTAGTGCAGCGGTGAGGGATACATGAAGGTCTGGATGCCCGCCATCAACGGCAGCATCATGCCGCCTGTGAGGCCGAAGGCGTGAAATACGGGAAGGGCGTTGAAAACAATGTCCTGCGGCGTGAAGGCAATGCGCGCCGCCGCCTGCAGGCGGTTGGCATTGATGTTGCGATGGGACAGCACCACGCCCTTGGGCACGCCTTCGGAGCCCGATGTGAACAGAATGACGGCGGGTGCATGGGGGTCTGTTGCCGCACCCCTCTTGCGCAGTGACAGGGTGGTGAATGTTTTCGCCACAAGCCCGCGCAGCTTGTCAGCGGTGCCGACACTCCCACGCAGGTCTTCGAGATAGACGATCCGGCAGCGCCGGGCGAGGAGCTTCAAGTCCTCTTCCATCTCGCCCAGTTCGATGAATTTCCGCGAGGTGATGATGCTGCGCACGTCGGCTGAGGCGCAAGCCGCCGCCATGTTCACGGCACCTGTCGAGAAATTCAGCATGGCCGGCACGCGGCCATGGGCATGCAGGCCAAAAAACGTGACAACCGTTGCCGCTGCGTTGGGCAGCAGCACGGCGATGTTCTTTTCACCAGGTGTTGCCGCCGCGATCTTGCGGCCCAGGATGAAGCTGCCTAGCACGATGCGGTCGTAGGTCAGGGGCTTGCGCTGGATGTCCTCGATGATCCGGGTCTTCCGCCCATGGAGTTTTCGCGCCGCCAGCAGCGATTGCCAGAGGGTCGCATCAATCGGGGCGGTCTTGAATTGGGAGTCCGTCATCACATCATAGAGATGTTCCGCCTGGTGTTCGCGGAGTGCTGAACCCTTGAGGCCTTCGGGTGCCCTGACCGCGACGGGGGCCAAGAAGGTGATGGTGATTTTCGGGAACCACACGGTCGGCAATTTTCCGGCAAGGCGCGAAAAAGGTGTGAGGTGCGCGCCATCAATGCGCACCGGCACCAGGTGGCCGCGTGCCATCTGGGCCACGGCGGCGGGGCCTTCATAGATTTTCATGAGGCCGCCTGTGACGGTGATGCGGCCTTCAGGAAAGATCACCACCTTGCGGCCCCGGCGCAACATGTCGACGAGGCTGCGCAGCGCTAGCGGGTTGGCGGGGTCGATGGGGCAGAGGTCAAACAGCGCGAAGGCGGGCTTCACCCACCAGCGCCGGGCCATCTGGGTGTTGATGGCAAAGCCCGCACGCTCCGGCAGAAAGGCGGAGAGCAGGGGTCCGTCGAGAAAGGATGTGTGATTGGCCACGATGAGGGAACGGCGGCCCCGCGCCGTCACATGTTCGAGGCCCCTGACCTCCACCCGGTAGAGAAGCCGGAACAGTGCGCGCGCCACGGCGGCAAGCGTGTCATGGGGAAGGACGCCGATGATGTAAACCGCCGCCAGAAGGTTGGCAAAACCGAGGGCGAGGAAAAGCCCGCGCGCCGTCAGCCCCGCCGCCAGCAGAAGCCCGGACAGCACGGTCGCCACGATCATGAACAGGGCGTTCACGATGTTGTTGGCGCCAATGGTGCGGGCGCGCAGGTAGTAGGGTGTTCGCGTCTGCATCACGGCAAACAGCGGCACCACATAGAGCCCCGCACAAAAGGCAACGGCGGCAAGATCAAAGAGGGTGCGCAGGCCGTGGATGTTGGTCAGCAGTTCTCCAGGGGTTGCCGTTGCGCCTGCAATGGCCATGGCATTGGCGCTGCCTGCGGCAAAGTAGAGGTCGATCATGAACAGGCTCATGAGCAGGGCCGAGAGCGGCAGGAACTTCACGCTCACCTTGCCTCCCAAAAGCCTGTTGCAGAAGATGGAGCCTGACGCGATGCCGATTGAAAACAAGGCAAATATCAGTGTTGCAATGGTCTCGGTTCCTTTCAGGCTGTCAATGGTGAACAGCGGGATCTGGGTGACAAAGACCACGCCCAGAAACCAGAACCAGGAGATGCCGAAAATGGCGTGCAGCACGGGCCTGCGGGCGGCTGCCATGGCAATGACATTCCAGGTTTCAGAGAAGATGTTCCAGTTGAGCTTGAGGTCGGGTTGGGCCGAGGGTGCCGCGGGAATTTGCCGCGCTGTCCAATAGGAGAAGACAGCGATCGCAACCATGACCACGGTCACGAGCTCACGGCCACCCGTGGCGTTGATGGCGATGGTGCCGAAGATTGTACCCAGCAGCACGGAGACAAAGGTTGCCATTTCCACCATGCCGTTGCCGCCCAGCAACTCGTCCTTGGTGAGGTGCTGGGGCAGGATCGAATATTTGATGGGTCCGAAAAAGGCGGCCTGGGCACCCGCCAGAAAAATGCAGAACTGCTGCAGCGGCACGCTCGTCGTATAGAGTGCAAACACCGAAATGGCGACGATGAAGATCTCGATGAATTTGATGCACCTGGCCATGAAGGCCTTGTCAAACTTGTCGGCGAGCTGTCCTGCAAAGGCGGAAAACAGGAAGAAGGGCAGGATGAACAGGCCCGCCGAGATGGTGTTGAGAACACCACCCTGCTCCTTGCCAAGCGTTGTCAGCAGAATGATGGAAAGGGCAAAACGGTAGGCATTGTCGTTGAAGGCGCTGAGCGCCTGGGTGACAAAGAGGGGAAGAAACCGCTTTGTTTTCAACAATGCGAATTGGCTTTTGCCAGAATTTTTGCCAGGCATGTCCGTCTCCTAGTGCATCGGGCGAGCAGTTGGAACCAACTGCGAAGCGGAAGATGCACCACATTCAATTCTTTATCGCAACTTTTCGTACTCAACCGCTACGCACTTGAGCGCCCGTTGCGATAGATCAACTGTTCAAGAGGCTCTCTATCAGATTCTTTGTCTCCAGGTGATTGCTGCTGAGGTGGCGCGCACCTGCCGCGGCAAGTTCTGCCCGCCGCGCCGGACTGGTGGAAAAGCCGATGAAGTGGACGGCATTCCTGAGACCCGCATCCACATCGGTCACGTTGTCACCGACATAGACGATGCGGTTGGCTGAACGGCCGGATGCGGCAAGCCGCGCGTGGTAGTCCCCGACGATTTTGGTTTAGTGGATGACGGGAATGCCGTTCGCTGCCATGATCTCATCGGCAATGTCATCATCATTGCGGATGCGGTAGGAGTTCCAATTGCGCGAGAGCGATGACGGAGGAACCCATGCTTCAAAAGCGCCAAAGAACACATCCTCTTCGGCTGCCGTCAATTCGAGAAGCACGCCATCGACATCAAAAACAACAGCGCGGTCCTGTGGCATCACGCCTCCACCATGCGCGGCGTCATTTCAATGAGGGTGGGGCCATCGGCTTTCAATGCGGTGGCAATGGCCGTGGCCAACGCCTTCAGCGTCTCCGGCCTTTCGGAAGCGCAGCCATAGGCCCTGGCGAGTGCCTGGAAATCCGGATTGCGCAAGGTGACGGCATTGGGCTGGATGCCTTTCCTCACCATGTCGTCGCGGATCTCGCCCAGCGCGTCATTGTTCCAGAGCAGGATGATCAGGGGAATGCCCAGTTCCACGGCGGTGCCGATTTCGTTCAGGGTGAACTGGATGCCATAGTCGCCGATCAGTACGGCAACCGGGCATTTTTTCCCCACGCCGACCTTGGCGCCGATCCCGGCGGGAAGGGCAAATCCAAGTGTCGCAAAACCATTGGGATGATACCACTTGCCCGGAACGTCCATGGGAAAGTCTTCATTTGCGGCATAGGCAATCTGCGTCATGTCGGAGGCAATCACCGTCTCCCGGGGCAGGCCTTCCCGGATCACCTGCAGGACCTTGCGGAGTGCCACCCGCAACGGGCCAAATGTTTCGCTGGCCCGCAGCCTCGCTGCCGTCTCAAGCCCCAGGTTTTTTGTGCTGGCGGAGTTGCGGATGCGTGCAGCCATGAATGCGAGTGCGGCCCGGGAATCCGACAGGATCGGGAGGTAAGCCGCATGGGGCCGGACAAGGCTTCCCGGATCGAGGTCGATCCGGATGAGCTTGCCCTTGATGTCGATGAGGGTGGCATCAATGCGGTAACCGTCCCAGAAGTCTGTCTCGGAGAGTTCCGTCCCCACCGCAAGCACCACATCGCTCTGGGCAATCAGCTGTTTTGCGCCACTGCGCGACAGGTGGAAGCCCGCCGAAAGGGGATGCGACTCGGGAAAGACGCCTTTCCCCGCAACGGTGGTCATCACGGTTGCGCCAATCCGCTCGGCAATGACCAGGGCCTCAGCACTTGCGCCCCTGGCACCGCCGCCCAGGATCATCAGGGGTTGGCGGGCCTCCTCCAACAAACGGGCAGCGCTTTCCAGGACGTCGTCGGCGCCGCGCGGTATTTTTGGCATCACCCGCGCCTGCCAGCCGGGGCCTGCGGGGGCACTCAGCAGATCGACGGGAATTTCGAGATAGCAGGGCCGTGGCCGCGACGTTGCAAAGATGGAGAAGGCCTCGGCAATCGCATCCCTGATGTCTGCTGCTGTCAGGGCCTGGCGGGCAAAGCTCGTGACGGCCTGGGCCACCGTCAACTGGCTGCGCATCTCATGCAGGCGGCCCCGGCCCTGGGCGCTGTCGCCGATGTCAAGGCAGGAGGAGACCACCAGCATCGGGCTTGAATCGGACCAGGCCTGGCCCATGGCTGTCAGAATGTTGGTGAGGCCGGGACCCGTGATCGTAAAGCACACACCGGGCCGGCCCGTGGCCCTGGCGTAACCATCGGCCATGAACCCTGCCCCCTGCTCGTGGCGGGTGAGGATGTGCCTGATCCCGGAGCGCGGCAGGGCGCGGTACATTTCAACATTGTGAACGCCCGGAATGCCAAAGATCGTGTCCACGCCATAGGCCTCCAGCAGGCCCACAAGCGCCTCGCCGGCGGAAAGTTCAGGTCTCTGGCTCATTTGAAAATCCGTTCTGGTGAAATGTCGGAAAGCTTGAGGCCCCGCGCCACAACGCTGACAGGCAACGCTGTTTCGAGAATGAGCGAGGCCGCCGTTTCGGACAGCGCCGGGCTTGACTGGATGCCATAGCCGCCCTGGCCCGCGAGCCAGAAAAAACCATCCGCATACGGATCAAATCCGACGACTGGGTTGCCATCGGGGGCGAAGGTGCGAAGCCCGCCCCAGCGGTGGCCAAGCCTTGTCACGTCAAGCGACGTTGCCTCCTGCAGGCGGGCCACGCCTCTTGCGATCTCCATGTCATCGGCATAGGCGTCGTGGGGTTCAACCGGTGTGGCATCGGCGGGTGACACGATGAGCTTTCCGCTTTGCGGCTTGCAATACCAGGTTTCCGCCACGTCGAGGGCAAGTGGCCAGTCCTTGATGGTGTCGGCATTTTCAATCGGGACGGTGGCAACGGAGCGGCGCTTGGGCGTGAGGCCCATGGGCCGCACACCCCCGAGTTTAGCCACCATGTCACTCCATGCGCCTGCGGCATTGACCACGACGGGGCTTGCGAAAATGCCGTGTTCGGTTGCCACCTGCCATTGGCCCTGACGAAACAGAAGCCCCTTGACCTGGTGGGCGAGGCACAATTCCCCGCCACGCTCCTTGAACTGGCGCAGGTATCCGCGGTGGATGAGGTCAACCTCGAGGTCACCGGTGTTGGGGTCGAGAAACACCCGCTTGGCATAGTTGCCACGCAGGACCGGGAATATCTCCTGGGCGGCGCGCACCGAGATTTCGGCAAGGCCGCTCGACTTCTCGAGAAGGTCCGCTGCGTCCGGTTGCTGGTCTTCCGGCATCAGAAAAAGCGTGTCGCGGGGGGTGATCAGGGGTGCGGCGGCAAATCCCCGGGGCGGATCGCGGAAGAAATTTTCGGACGCCCGGGTCAGGGCCAGCATGGGCGGGGGGCCGTAGTTGGGTGCGAACATGGCAACCGAGCGGCTGGTGGCATGATAGCCCGGGCGCTCTTCCATCTCGATGGCGACGACACGCCTGTGCGCCGCGAGGTGGGCCGCAACCGAGGCCCCCGCAATGCCCGCGCCGATCACGATGATGTCGAAAGATCTCATGGGGCCAGGCTAACCCATGGGCAGACATGTTGTCACGCACTGGTGGCTTGAGAGTTGCCGGTGAAATGATAGCCTCCACCTGCAAGGGAGTTTCACATGCCAAACCGTTCCGCCTTCAACCAGCCCGTTTCGGGACTTGTGACGCCACGCTTTGGCGGTATCGCAACGTTCTTCCGCCTGCCCCATGTGGCTCTGGCGGAGGCAAAAGACATTGACATCGGGATCGTCGGCATCCCGTGGGACGGGGGTACCACCAACCGCCCGGGCCCGCGCCATGGACCCCGGCAAATGCGCGACCAGTCTTCCCTGGTCCGGCGCATGCACCAGACCTCGCATGTCGTTCCCTATGACCTCGCGAATGTCGCGGACCTCGGCGATTGCGCCGTCAATCCTGCCAGTGCTGATGATACGCTGAAGCGTGTTGAGCAGTATTTTGATGCCCTGGTGGCCAAGGGCATCAGGCCCCTGTCGGCGGGCGGAGATCATTTGTGTTCGCTGCCGGTGTTGCGCGCCATCGGCAAGAAAAAGCCCGTGGGCATGATCCATTTTGATGCCCACACGGATCTCTATGACGGCTATTTCGGCGGCTTCAAATATACCCATGGCACACAGTTCAGGCGCGCCATCGAGGAGGGCGTGCTTGATCCCAGGCGCACGATACAGATCGGTTTGCGCGGCTCGATGTATGATCTCGAAGACTTTGAGTATGGCGAGAAAATGGGCGTGCGCCTCATGCGGATCGAAGAGGCCATGGAACTCGGGCCGCACAAGGTCATGGAAATTGCGCGGCGTGTGGCGGGAGACGGCGAAACCTATGTGAGCTTTGATATCGACATGCTGGATCCGGTCTATGCGCCAGGAACAGGCACGCCGGAAATCGGCGGCTTCACAAGTTTTCAGGCCCAGCAGTTGCTGCGCGGCCTAGGTGGTGTGAACATCGTCGGCGCCGATGTGGTGGAGGTGTCGCCGCCCTTCGATCCCTCAGGCCTCACGGCCTATGCCGGAACGGTGATGATGTTCGAAATTCTCTGCCACATGGCCGAAACTGTGGCGAGGCTGCGCCCGCAGACCTGAACACTCCGGTGTCGCTTTCGCTGAATTCCAATCCCGCAGGTGCGGACCTTGCCAGTGTCACGTGATGTGGGCCATGCCAACGCCATGACGATTCGAAAGCACGTCCTGCTTTTTGCTGCCGGGGCAGCCGCCAGCCTCGCCATGCCGCCCGTTGGGCAATGGTGGGTGTTGTTTGTGGCCCTGCCGTTTCTGCTGCACCAGATTGAAGGCATTTCAAATGGGCAGGCCAAGAGGAGACTGCTGGCGGGATTTTGCGCCGGATTGGTGTTTGGAGCCGGATATTTCGTGGCCGCCCTGCACTGGATCTCCTTTGCGTTTTTCGTCGATGCCGCAACCTATCTTTGGATGATGCCGTTTGCGCTTGGCGGACTGGCGCTGATCCTTGCGCTCTATTGGGGGGTTGCTGCGGCGGTGAGTGTCATGGTCCCGGCGTGGCTGGTGCCGCGGCATGTTTCACTGGCGTCACTGCTTGCCATTGCGGAATGGCTGCGCGGCCACGTGCTCACGGGTTTTCCATGGGCAGCGCCCGGCCTTGCCGTGGATGGCATGGGCGGAATTGCGCAACTCGCAAGCATCATCGGCATGCCGGGTCTCACGTTTCTGGTCATGCTGTGGTCGTTCATTCCATTTGTGCTGTGGCGGCAGCGCGGCTTGCCTCTGCGATTGAGATTACGGCAGCACGTGCGCCCGGCACTTTTGTTGTTGTGCTTGCCGATCGCGTGGGCGTGGGGTGCGTATCGTCTTGCGGAAATGCCAACCGTGTTGCGTGACGATGTCGCGCTGCGCCTCGTGCAACCCAATATCAGCCAGAACGACAAGTGGCGACAGGACAACGCCGCCCAAATTTTTGCGCAACTGCTCGAGCTCAGTGGCGAGGCAGCCAGCGGCCAACGCGAGATCGTCATCTGGCCCGAATCGGCCCTGCCTTTTTTTCTGGATGAAGAACCGGCGGCCCTGCAGCGCATTGCCGACAGGCTGGGGCCGGAGCGCCGGCTGCTGACCGGAGCCATCCGCCGCAGCGGTGTCGGCACGGTGAACGAGAAATATTTCACCAGCATCCTTCTCGTTGACGGGATGGGTTCGGTGCGTTCTGCCTATGACAAGTGGCGGCTCGTTCCCGGCGGGGAAATCCTGCCTTTCGAGCCGTTGCTGGCACGGCTCGGATTTCGCAAGCTCGTCAGTCTGCCGGAAAGTTTTACCGCAGGTCGGGGTCCCGCTGCCATTGACGTACCGGGCGTGGGGCCAGCCGGGGCTCTCATCTGCTACGAAATCATCTTCCCGCATTTTCTGGTATCAACGATACGCCCGATGTGGCTGGTCAATGTCACCAACGACGGTTGGTTTGGAAGATCCGCCGGTCCCTATCAGCATCTGGCACAGGCGAGGCTGCGCGCCCTTGAGCAGGGCCTGCCCGTGGTCCGTGCCGCCAACACCGGCATTTCAACGATCATTGATCCGCTAGGGCGAACAACAGCTTCGAGCAAGCTTGCTGAGGCGGGTGTCGTCACAGGTCGTTTGCCGGTGGCAATCGGCATGACAGTCTATGCTGGCTGGGGCGACTGGATGTTGGCATTTTGCCTTTGTGTTGCGCTGCTGGTGTCATGCAACTGCCCGCTTCCTAGGCAAAAGCAAAAGCATTGAAATGAAATTCTCCGGCGCTTTTGATTGTTTTACATGGCGAATTGTACTATTTTAGTCAGGTAACTGTGCGGAGTTCGTTCTTCCTTTGCATGACAAGAAAAACAATAACGCCGTGACTTAACTCGGCTGGGGGCAAGGGTCTGAGGGAAATGGCGAGACGCGAGCCGAACTATATCGATGTCCATGTCGGAATGCGCATGCGGATGAGGCGGCAATTCATCAGCATGAGTCAAGAGCGGCTGGGTGAGTTGTTGGGCATCACATTCCAGCAGGTGCAAAAATATGAAAAGGGCGCCAATCGCATCAGCGCCAGCAGGCTGTTCTATTCTGCCAAGACACTTGGCGTGCCGGTGCAGTTTTTCTTTGAGGGACTGCCTGGCCTGGAGAATGACGGCGGGTTGGCCGAAGGCGGCCGGGCGGATGACATTCTTGCGCCGCTCATGACACCGGAAGGGGTGCAGCTGGCCAAGGCTTTCCGTGAAGCGGACACCATCCATAAACGCAAATTGATCGTGGCCCTGGCCCGTCAGGTGGTCGATTCCAAAAATCCCTAGGTCACGTCCTGGAGCAAGGGGCAAGCACGTGGTCCAGGCTTTCGCCGAGATGACGCCACTTGCGAAGCGAAAGTTGCTCCGGATTCAATATGCTGCAGCAACCTATCTGCTTTCAATTGAACGCAGGGTGCTTTCGTTTTTGAAGGGCGCGTTCAAGACCGACAAGACACGGCCGGAATTTGAACCGGCATGAATTGTGTTGCGGGCGTCTTGGCGCTTGACCCCATTTCAAGAGGCTGCCATTAACTCCCGCGCAACACATAAAGACTCCTTTATATCGATTTGACGAGGCAGAAATGGCGCGCAAGAACTACGTATTCACCAGCGAAGCCGTGTCGGAGGGCCATCCTGACAAGGTTTGCGACCGCATCTCCGATGAAGTGGTTGACCTGTTCTTCCGGGAGGCCCTGGCCGAGGGCATGGACCCGTGGGCGGTTCGGGTGGCGTGTGAAACCCTTGCCACCACCAACCGGGTGGTGATTGCCGGCGAGTATCGCGGGCCCGCCTCGGTCACGCCAGCCAAGATAGAGGCGGCGGCGCGCCAGGCAATCCGTGACATCGGCTATGAGCAGAATGGCTTCCATTGGCAGACCGCCAAGATCGAGATCCTGCTGCACGGCCAATCCGCCGACATTGCCAAGGGTGTGGATGCCGCAGCCCACAAGGACGAGGGAGCGGGCGACCAGGGCATCATGTTCGGCTATGCCTGTGATGAAACGCCGGACCTGTTGCCGGCACCGCTTTATTACTCACAGCGCATCCTGCATCTTCTGGCCCAGGCGAGGCATGGCGGTGAAAAGCGCCTGGGTCCTGACTCCAAAAGCCAGGTCACCGTGCAATACAAGAACGGCAGGCCGGTTGCCGCCACGCAGATCGTGGTGTCGCACCAGCATCTCGATGAAAGCATGACTTCCGCCGATGTGAGGAAGCTCATTGAACCCTATGTGCGCAAAGCACTGCCCAAAGGCTGGGTCACGAAAGACACGGTGTGGCATGTGAACCCCACGGGAAAGTTCTTCATCGGCGGCCCCGATGGCGACGCGGGCCTCACCGGCCGCAAGATCATCGTTGACACCTATGGCGGTGCGGCACCCCATGGTGGTGGTGCCTTCTCCGGCAAGGACCCGACAAAGGTTGACCGTTCGGCGGCTTACGCGGCGCGCTATCTTGCCAAGAACATCGTTGCCGCCAAGCTGGCCTCGCGCTGCACGATCCAGCTTTCCTATGCCATCGGCGTGTCGCAGCCATTGTCGGTCTATGTGGATACCCACGGCACCGGCAAGGTGAAAGAGGACAAGTTGGAAAAGGCGATCCGCAAGGTCATGGATCTTTCCCCGCGTGGCATCCGCACCCATCTTGATTTGAACAAGCCCATCTATGCTCGCACCGCAGCCTACGGCCATTTCGGCCGCAAGGCCGAGAAAGACGGCGGCTTTTCCTGGGAGCGCACAAACTTGGTGAAGAAGCTCAAAGCTGCGGTGAAGTGACGACACCTTCACCACGGCATCAATTCTACGGGCGGCGCAAGGGGAAACCTTTGCGCCGTCATCATTCAGAGCTGATGCTGTCACTGCTGCCTGGCATTTCCGTTGACCTCGCCGATCCATTGGCGCTGACGCAGAAGCGGTGCTGGCTTGAGATCGGTTTTGGCGGTGGTGAGCATGTGGCCCATCAGGCGGTGCTGCATCCCGATGTTTCGTTGATCGGCGCCGAGGCCTTTCAAAACGGTGTGGCCAAGCTCCTCGCCCATATCGAAGAAAAAGCCATCGGCAACCTGCGGGTTCACTATGGCGACGCGCGCGACCTCATGGAGGCTTTGACGGATGCCGTGTTTGAACGCATTTACCTGCTTTATCCCGATCCGTGGCCCAAGGAACGCCAGAAGAAACGGCGCTTCGTCAATGCTGCCAACCTCACACATATCCACCGGCTCCTCAAACCCGACGGCCTGTGGCTTTTTGCCAGTGACATACCGGACTACGTGGGCTGGACCCGAGAGCACGTCTCCGGTCATGGCGGCTTTGTGGAGGAAGGCGACCCTACGCAGCCTTACGAGAATTGGACGCGCACGCGCTATGAAGCCAAGGCCATCCGTGAAGGGCGTGTTCCCGCCTATCTCACCTTCCGAAAACGGTGAACTGCCAAAGAAGCAGTTTTGCGGGCTTCCCAGTTTGTTCTATGGCTGTGGCAATTCTGTCATAAACGGAGGCGGGCCCGTGTTCCACCTGATCAAGTCCATCATGCCGAAGGAAGAGAAGTTTTTTGATCTCTTCGAAGCCCATGCCGCAAAGGCGCAGGAGGCAGCGCTCTCGCTGCGCGCCATTCTCGATGGTGGAAAAGCCGTGGCCGACAATTGCGCCACCCTCTCCCGCCAGGAGGAGGAGGCCGACCATATTTCCTACGAGGTCATGCAGGCCATCCGCCGCGCCTTCATCACACCGTTTGACCGGAGCGACATCAAGGCCCTGTCGTCGGCGCTGGATGATGCCATTGACCAGATGAACAAGACCGGCAAGGTGGTCATGCTCTATGATGTCAGGGCCTTTGAACCCAACATGCGCGCCATGGCGGACCGGGTGATCATGCTTGGCAAGCTGACGGCGGAAGCGCTGCCGCTCTTGCGCAACATCGGCCAGCACTCCGCGAAACTCCACACCCTTGCCGGTGAGATCAGCAAGATCGAGGAACAATCGGACCAGTTGAATGACGAGGGCCTTCGCACCCTCTACAAGGGCAGGGCCAAAAAAGACCCGCTGGCCTTCATTGTCGGCGCGGAACTCTATGAGCATCTCGAAAAAGTCTGCGACCGGTTTGAAGATGTGGCTCACGTGATGAGCGACATCGTGATCGAGCACGCCTGATCCGGGAGCCCAGCCCATGGACCCCACTGTTGTCACAACCACGCTGGTCTTCCTGATCGGCGTCGCCCTCCTGTTCGATCTCATCAACGGCATGCATGACGCGGCAAACTCGATTGCCACCGTCGTTTCCACCCGTGTGCTCAAGCCATTTCATGCTGTGTTATGGGCGGGCTTTTTCAACTTCGCAGCCTATTTCATTTTTGACACCCATGTCGCCAATACCATCGGCAAGGGCCTCATTTCGCCGGATCTTGTGGACAACGCCGTGATCTTCGGGGCCCTGATGGGGGCCATCACGTGGAATCTCATCACCTGGTGGGGCGGCATTCCCTCATCATCGTCGCATGCGCTGGTGGGTGGCATCGTGGGAGCCGGCGTCACCAAGGCTGGATTCTCGTCCATCGTCTGGGGCGGGCTGTCAAAAACCCTTTATGCCATTGTGCTGTCGCCACTGACGGGGTTCATTCTCGGCATTCTGCTGGTGATCATTATAAGCTGGCTTTTTGTGCGCGCCAACCCGGCCTTTGCGGACGCATTCTTTCGCAAACTGCAGCTGTTGACGGCGGCTTTGTTTTCGCTGGGTCACGGCAGCAATGACGCGCAAAAAACCGCCGGCATCATCGCGGTCCTGCTTTACTCAAACGGCTTCTATGAAGAGTTCACGGTGCCAGGATGGGTCATCCTGTCGTGCTATAGTGTCATGGGGCTGGGTACGATGCTGGGCGGGTGGCGCATCGTCCACACCATGGGCTCAAGGATCACCAAGCTGGCGCCCATGCAGGGGGCCTGCGCCGAAACGGCCGGCGCGTTGACGCTGTTTGCCGCGACAAATCTTGGCGTCCCCGTCTCGACAACCCATACGATTACGAGTGCGATTGTCGGCGTTGGATCGGTCAAACGCGCTTCGGCTGTGAGGTGGGGATTGGCCGGACGCATCGTCTGGGCATGGGTCATCACCATCCCGGCCTCGGCCGCGCTGGCAGCGGCGTTCTACTGGCTCGCCACGCACGTCTTGTGATGGCTACACCGGAGCAAGTTGCGGCGCTGTGCTGGCGCAAGAAAAAATCAGGGATCGAAATCCTGCTCATCACCTCGCGGGAAACCAGGCGTTGGGTCATCCCCAAGGGCTGGCCCATGCCGGGACTGAAGAATTACAACGCCGCGCGCCGCGAGGCCTTTGAAGAGGCGGGCGTTGAAGGCCATGTGAGGCGAAAGCCGATCGGCACGTACCGCTACCACAAGCGCGGCGGCGGCAGCCCCACCGCCATCGCTGTGACAGTCTACAGCCTTGAGGTGAAACAACAGCGCAGGTCCTGGCCCGAAATGAAAGAACGCAAGCGGGCCTGGTTCACGGCCCTTGAGGCCCAGCACCTTGTGCAGGAAGCGGAACTGAAGCGGCTGTTCCGGCGCATCGAAAAGCGCCAAAGAGTTTAGGGCACGTCCGGCGCGCCACTTGCCTCAAGACTGCGAATGCGGGGCGGGCGGCGAATTGGGCACGTGCAGGCTCTGGTTCATGTCACAGGGCTTGTTCAGCACCGTCCAACTGGAATTGTTCAGCACCATTTCACAGCGCGCCAGCGTTGGGCCATCGGCGGACGTGATGCAGGCGGTCTCGCCCTGCTTTGCTTCACCGCTGGCATAGAGGCATTTGCACGCCGCGTGTGCGGGTGCCGCAGCGGCACAAAGAGCAAGGGCAAGCAAAATCCTGTCCATGGCGCCATGAGGCTCTTTCGCCGGGGCAAAGTCAAATCACATTAGGGGACTTGACCGGGTTCGTGGCCCAGCGAAGAAACCATTTGCATAGCCTTTGCCGTGCTTGGCGCCCTTCCCGGGGGTGCTCAGTCCGAAAATTCCAAGCGCTTCATTTGCTGAAAAATTCTCGGCATCACCCAGAAGCCATTTCCTCAGTTTTCTGATTAGCTTGGAGGAATTGACCTACTGGACCCTCCTTTGAGAAAGTGCCAGGTTGCTTTTCGCGATGCAAGGTCCCAACACACTGATTTGCTATTGTTACCGCGATGCCGGGAATACAAAATTCTGGGGCGAGTTCGTTGTGTTAGGCCAAGTCACGCGAAAGCAACTTGAGAAATTCTTGTTCGATGGTGAGTGGTTTGTTCCGGAACAGATTGGACTCAATCACTTGCTTAAGGAGCCGTGGTCGAAACTCGACCATATATTGCACGAACTGCATGAATTTGAAGACACGGAAAGAACAGACCATTTTTGCGGTGCCGACGAATTGATTGAGAAATTTGAGTGTGCTCACACAAAGGGTTGGTTTGACGGGTACTAATGACCATGGCGACACAGCGCGGCACCGACTGGAGCGTTGATGAGGTTGAGGTCTGCGTCGCAGCCTACTTCGATCATTTGGCCTTGGAACTCACGGGGAACACATTCAACAAGGCACAGTTATATCGGGACTTATCCGAGCAGACGGGTAGAACTGCCAAATCTATTGAGTTCAAATTTCAAAATATATCAGCAATCCTAAATGCCATAGGTCGCGAATGGATGACGGGCTTAGCTCCATTGGCAAATTACCAAGAACTTCTCGCACAGAAGGTTTCCCAGCACATCGTCAGAATTGATGATCTTCCACTGAATTCACTGGTCGACCTGCAAAACGAAACGTTAGGGTTGAGCGAATCCGCATCTTTCTATTTGGAGGCTCCGCCTGAGCTGCGCAGGTTGTCAGACGACCCTCCAGAATATATTGCGGCCCTCGCTCGCAAATTCGATCCAGTTGAACGGGACATCAAGAATCGGGCGCTTGGTGAAGCTGGGGAGCAGTTTATCTTCAACCACGAAAAGCGCTTCCTCTCACTTATTGGACGAAGAGACCTTGCTAATAACGTGAGGTGGACAGCAAGAGAAGAAGGCGATGGGGCAGGCTACGATGTGTTGAGCTTTACGGACCGGGGAGAGAAAAAATACATCGAAGTAAAGACGACAGTTGGAAGCGAGCGAACGCCTTTCTTTGTTAGTCGCAATGAACACAGGTTTTGCAAACATAATTTAGAGCATTACAATCTCGTTCGAATCTTCAATTTTCGCAAAGGAATGAGGGGGTTTGAACTTCGTGGAGATATTGAGCAATATGTTCGACTGTCGACTGAGAGTTATCGCGCCGAGTTCTGAATGTTGGGTCATCCGCTTTCAACCCACAGCACATTCATCCCATCCGTATCTACCGCCACCACTCCAATATTCCGGTCCTCGGCTTTCGCTGCACAGGCGCTTTGATAGGTCGGCGCGAGAATGTTCTCGGCACTCTGGGCGACAAATCTTTCATATGCATGAGACCCCTTCGGCGGGAGCACGAGCATAAAAATTAGAAATGTGAGCATCCCGCACATATATCCTACAATAGGATAAAAGTCAAGAAGAATCTCGACCCTTGTGCCGTGTCTGCAAAAGGCCTATGGGAGGCCCACGAATTCACTCACATAGCCACGCAAGTGGAACATGAGGGTGGGTCCCGAAAGGGACCCGCTTTTTTTATTGCCTGAAGCAGACCTGACAGAATGACCGAACGACTTGCAAGGGAGACCGGACCCGCAGCGCGCATCGCAGCACTTGCGGAGCCTGTGCTGGCGGACCTTGGCTTCCGGCTGGTCCGGGTCAAGCTCAGCGGCAGCACCGTGCAGGTCATGGCGGAGCGGCCGGACGGCACCTTCACCATTGACGACTGCACGAATTTCTCGCGGGCCTTTTCGCCGGTCATGGATGTGGAAGACGTCATGTCCGGACGCTACCATCTGGAAGTGTCATCACCCGGCATTGACCGGCCCCTGGTGCGGCCTGCGGATTTCGAGGATTGGGCAGGCCATGAGGTCAAGCTCGAGATGGCGGTGCCGCAGGCGGGGCGCAAGCGTTTCAAGGGTGAGCTTGAGGGCTACACGCAAGGCGAAGTCAGGCTGTTCATTGAAAATCCGGAAGGTCCGGCGAAAGAGCCTGTGCTGATCGGTGTGCCCTTTGCCGATATCGGCGAAGCGCGTCTTTCGCTCACTGACAAACTGATCGCGGCGGCCAAGGCAAGGCGTGCCGCACACAACGATGCGGTCGGGGATGCCTCCGACTTTGATGGCGAGATCAAGACCCCCGAAGATGACGACGGGGACGAGGACGAAGAAAAAGGAAACGACAATGGCTAATGCTGTCAGTGCCAACAGGCTCGAGCTTCTGCAGATTGCGGATGCCGTGGCGCGCGAGAAGTCGATCGACAAGGAAATTGTGCTCGAAGCCATGGAAGACGCCATGACGCGCGCGGCGAAGCAGCGCTACGGCCTCGAAAATGAAATCCGCGCCGAGATTGACCCCAAAACCGGCGAGACCAGGCTCAATCGCCTTTTGCAGGTCGCCGAAACCGTCGAGGATGACGCCAAGCAGATTTCGCTTGCCGAAGCGACAAAGCGCAACCCGGCAGCGCAAGTTGGTGATTTCATCGCCGAGCCGCTGCCGCCAATCGAATTTGGCCGCATCGCCGCCCAGAGCGCCAAGCAGGTGATCGTGCAAAAGGTGCGCGATGCCGAGCGCGACCGGGTCTACGAGGAGTTCAAGGACCGCATCGGCGACATCATCAACGGCCTCGTCAAGCGCGCCGAATACGGCAATGTCATCGTTGACCTCGGGCGCGGTGAAGGCATCGTGCGGCGCGACGAAACGCTGCCGCGTGAAACCTTCCGCCCGGGCGACCGCATCCGGGCCTACATTTACGACGTGCGCCGCGAACAGCGGGGCCCGCAGATTTTCCTGTCGCGCACGCACCCGCAATTCATGGCCAAGCTCTTCGGCCAGGAAGTGCCGGAAATCTATGATGGCGTCGTCGAGGTTGTTTCCGTTGCCCGAGATCCCGGCAGCCGCGCCAAGATCGGCGTGCGCTCGAAGGACAGTTCCATTGATCCGGTGGGTGCGTGTGTCGGCATGCGGGGCTCGCGCGTGCAGGCCGTCGTCAACGAGTTGCAGGGCGAGAAGATCGACATCATCCAGTGGTCGCCGGACGTGGCGACGTTTGTGGTGAACGCGCTCGCCCCCGCCGAAGTTGCCAAGGTCGTGCTTGATGAGGAAACAGAGCGCATCGAAGTGGTGGTGCCGGATGAGCAACTGTCACTCGCCATCGGGCGGCGCGGCCAGAATGTGCGGCTGGCCTCGCAGCTCACGGGCTGGGACATTGACATCATGACGGAGGCGGAAGAGTCGGAACGCCGCCAGAAGGAATTCACTGCCCGCACGCAGCGCTTTGTCGATGCGCTTGATGTGGATGAAACCCTGGCGCAGCTCTTGGCCTCCGAGGGCTTTGACCAGGTTGAGGAAGTGGCCATGGTGGAGGCGCGGGAAATTTCCTCCATCGAAGGGCTTGACGAGGCAACCGCCGAAGAATTGCAGAACCGTGCCAAGGCCTACCTGGAAAAGGAAGCCGCAGAGCTCGAAGAAAAGCGCCGTGCTCTTGGTGTCGGGGATGACCTTGCAGGGTTCGAGGGTCTTTCAGGACGCATGGTCGTGGCGTTGGGTGAGGTCGGGGTGAAATCGCTCGAGGATTTCGCCGATCTTGCCAGTGATGACCTGACCGGGTGGAACGAACGCAAGAACGGTGAAACCGTGAAGCACAAGGGCCACCTGTCGGAACACGGCATCGACGCGGGCGAGGCCGAGGCGCTGATCATGAAGGCCCGTGTGCAACTCGGGTGGATTGAGGCACCTGCCGACGTCGAGGCGGTGGTTGCCGCTTCAGAGGAGCAGGACGCCTGAGCGAGACCTTCCCAGCAAGCGAGGCGGAAATGCCAGAGCGCATGTGCATCGTGACCCGCGAAGTCATGGATGAGGCAGCGCTTCTGCGGTTTGTTGCAGCGCCGGACGGCACGGTGGTGCCTGACCTCAAGCGCAACCTGCCGGGACGCGGCGTGTGGGTGAGCCTTGACAGGGCAAAACTGGCCGAGGCCACAAGCAAGAACCTGTTTTCCAGGGGTTTTGCCTGCAAGATGCAAGCGGACCCTGAGTTGCCGGATCGCCTTGCCCGCCTGCTGCGTGCCGACATCGTTTCCTGCCTCTCTCTTGCCCGCAAGGCCGGTGAAGCTGTGTCGGGGTTCATGAAAGTGGAAGAGGCGCTGAAGCGGGGACCGGTCAGGGTGTTGCTGCATGTGGCCGATGCGGGCGACGACGGGGTCCGGAAACTCAACCGGCTGGCGGGCGAAAATGCGCGCATTTGCAGCTTCATGACAATGGCCGAATTGGATTTGGCATTTGCCAGGGCAAATGTGGTACACGCAGCCGTGGCCGCGGGCGGCTTGGCTGAAAAACTGGTATTCCACCTGGGTCGCCTGGCGGCCTATGAAGGTTTGCCATTCACCTCGAAGACGAATTGAAGACATTTTGCAGACTTGGGACTTGAAGTCAGAAAACGGATTATGAGCGATACGACGGATAACAAAGACAAGACTGGTTCTGCCAAACCCGGTGGCACGCTGACCCTCAAGCGGCCTGCCGTGGAGCAGTCGCGCGTCAAGCAGAGCTTCTCCCATGGCCGCAGCAAGTCGGTTGCGGTCGAGATCAAGCGCAAGCGTTTTGGCGATGACAAGGCAACTGCCGAGGCAAAGCCCGCCTTCAAGCCGCAGCCACGTGTTGCAAACGCGCCGAGCGTTGCCGCCAAGCCAACGAGTCCGGCCCCCAGCCGGCCCGGCGTTGTTCTGCGCACCCTGACCAGTGACGAGCGTGAGGCCCGTGAACGGGCCTTGAGTGATGCCCGGGTGCGCGAGGCCGACGAGCGCAAACGCCAGGAAGAAGATCTGGTGCGGCGCAAAGTCCAGGACGACCGTGACCATATCGAGCGGGAGGCCGCCGCCAAGCGCAAGGCCGAGGATGACACCCGCCACCAACAGGAAGAACAGGGCCGCCGCAAGGCGGAAGAGGCCGCCAAGAAACTCGCGCCGAAGGGACCGGCGCAGGATGATGACGAAAGCGACGGGCGCAGGCCTGGTGGCGGCCGCCCGGGCGCTGCACGTGCCGGTTTTGCGCGGCCTGGAACGGCGACGCGGGTGATCAAGGCGCCGGTGCCGACACGAACCAAGGCCGATATCGAAAAGAAGGGCATGCGCGGCCGGTTGACGGTTGCCAATGCGCTGGATGAAGACGGCAATGAGCGCGGCCATTCGGTTGCCGCCTTCCGCCGCCGCACCGAGCGCTTGAAGAACAAGGCCCATGGTTTCCAGATGCCAACCGAAAAGATGACCCGCGAGATCATCATCCCCGAGGCCATTACCATCCAGGATTTGTCGAACCGCATGGCGGAGCGCGCCGTCGATATCATCAAGCTCTTGATGAAGCAGGGCCAGATGTACACGATCAATGACGTGATCGATGCCGACACGGCCCAGATCATTGCCGAGGAGATGGGCCACAAGGTGAAGCGCGTGTCGGAATCCGACGTGGTTGAAGGCCTTGATGCCGAAGTGGATACGGACGAGCAATTGAAGCCGCGGCCGCCTGTTGTTACCATCATGGGACACGTGGACCACGGCAAGACGTCCCTGCTTGACGCAATCCGCAAGACCAATGTTGTATCCGGCGAAGCGGGCGGCATTACCCAGCATATCGGTGCCTATCAGGTGAAGACTGATCGCGGCCTCATCACCTTCATCGATACGCCTGGCCATGAGGCTTTCACGTCCATGCGCGCGCGGGGGGCCAAGGCCACGGATATTGCCGTTCTTGTCGTTGCCGCGGATGATGGCGTGATGCCGCAGACGGTTGAATCGATCAATCACGCGAAAGCGGCGGGCGTTCCCATTATCATCGCCATCAACAAGATGGACAAGCCCAACGTGAACCCCACACGGGTGCGTACGGACTTGCTGCAGCACGATCTGGTGGTGGAGAGCATGGGCGGCGACGTGCTTGACGTCGAGGTCTCGGCGCTCAAGGGCACCAATCTTGACAAGCTGCTTGATACCATCCTGCTGCAAGCTGAAGTCCTTGACCTCAAGGCCAATCCGGACCGTGAGGCATCCGGCCTTGTGGTGGAAGCGCAGCTCGACAAGGGCCGGGGGCCTGTGGCCACTGTCCTCGTGCAGCGCGGCACGCTGAAACACGGCGATATCTTCGTAGCCGGGTCTTCCTGGGGCCGTGTGCGCGCACTCATCAATGAAAAGGGTGAGCAGCTCAAGTCGGCCGGTCCCTCTGTTCCCGTGGAAGTGCTGGGCCTCAACTCGGCACCGGAAGCGGGTGACCGTTTTGACGTGGTGCTGACGGAAGCCCGCGCCCGTGAGATCACTGATTATCGCGAACGCCAGCGCCGCGACAAGCGCGGTTCGAGTGCGGCGCGCGCCTCGCTTGAAACCATGATGAGCCAGATCAACCAGTCGGGCCGCAAGGAATTCCCGATCCTGATCAAGGCCGACGTGCAGGGCTCGGCTGAGGCCATCGTGCAGGCTCTGGAAAAAATCGGCAATGAGGAAATCCGCAGCCGCGTCGTTCACTATGCTGTGGGTGGCATCAGCGAGAGCGACATTGCGCTTGCGTCTGCCTCTGGTGCCGTGGTGCTGGGCTTCAATGTCCGTGCCAATGGCCAGGCCCGTGATGCGGCACAGCAGCAAGGCATCGAGATCCGCTATTACAACATCATCTACGACCTGGTTGACGACATCAAGGCGGCGATGAGCGGCAAGCTCGCTCCGGAAATGCGTGAAACCTTCATCGGCAACGCCAGGATTTTGGAAGTCTTCAACATCACCAAGGTCGGTAAAGTTGCAGGTTGCCAGGTCACCGAAGGAGCCGTGCAACGCGGCAACAAGGTCCGCCTTATCCGCGACAGCGTGGTCATCCACGAAGGCACACTCTCGACGCTCAAGCGCTTCAAGGACGAAGTGAAGGAAGTGAACGCCGGCCAGGAATGTGGCATGGCCTTCGAGAAGTACGAAGACATGCGCGCCGGCGATGTGATCGAATGCTTCCGTGTTGAGAGGGTGGAGCGCAAGCTGGCGTAGGGGCGAGCGCCTCAACCGCCAATTTCATGCGAGGTAACAAGCTGTGACGATGGCCGGTCTTTTGTTGTTTGCCGCGATTTACGCGGCGTTTGTGATTTCGCCTGGCCCAGGCGTTGCCGCAGTGGTTGCGCGCGGAATGGCGCAGGGAACCAAATCAGCCGGGGCCTATATTGCAGGTTTTGTGCTTGGGGATTTGATCTGGTTTGGCATCGCCACTTCCGGGTTGGCGGTCATTGCCGAGACATTTGAATTTTTATTCAGCGCCATCAAATATGCCGGCTGCGGTTATCTTTTGTATGTCGCCTACAAATTATGGACAGCGCCTGTCGTGAGTTCAGAGATTGCCGCGGCAAAGAGCCGGGTGAATGCCTGGAACAGTTTTTTTGGGTCGCTTGCCATTGCTTTGAGCAATCCAAAAGTCATCGTTTTCTTTATGTCGATTTTGCCCCTGGTCGTTGATATCAAAATGATGACTGGCTTGGCAGCATTGGAATTTGCTGGCGTCATTGTTTTGGTTTTCGCGCCGTTGCAATTCCTGGTGTTGCTTGGTGCCAATCAAATCAGATGCATATTCCGCACCGAGAGCGCGCTGAAGCGGCTGAACAGGGCGACTGCCGGAATTATGGTTGGAACTGCCGTGGCGATAGCCCTGCGGCGTTGATGTGAGTTTGAAAAGGTAAATATGGCCACCTCTGCTGACCCCTCGCAACGCATGCTGCGTGCCGGAGAGCTGATCCGCCATGCGCTGGCGGAAGTGTTCGCGCGCGGCGAAACCGGTGACCCGGAACTGGAAAAGCTCGGTGTCAGTGTGGTCGAGGTGCAAATGTCGCCCGACCTCAAGATCGCCACGGCCTATGTGCGGCCACTCATTCAGGGGAAGGAACAGAAACTGCTTTATGCCTGTACCCGGAACCAGAAATACATGCGCGGGCTGATTGCACCAAAAGTTGACATGAAATTCATGCCGCAGCTCCGGTTTCGGGTCGATACCGCATTGGATTACGCCAGCAAGATCGATGAGCTGCTGAAAAGCCCCGATGTGGCGCGAGACTTGAAGAAGTAGGTTGGTTTCTGGTTCTGAACCGGGCGTGATCTATGCCGCGCCGCGCCTTGCGGTTTGTTGCGTTTCGCTGGACAGTTGCTCACGGCCATTCTGGCGGTCATTTTGGCGGCCGTGCTGGCTGTCATTTTGGGACTTGCCCTGCACGGTTTCGGCGAGGCTCTTGATGGCCTGATCGACCGACCTCACGGATTGGGTCACGTGTTCTGCGAGCCTGGCATTGTTTTGGGCCACATTCTCCAGATAGGTGACGCTCTTGTCGATCTGCTGCACACCTTCGGCCTGCTCATTGCAGGCATTGGAGATGTTCATGACCAGGTCAGCGGATTGCCGGGTCGATGCGGCGATCTTGACCATGCTTTCGTTCAGTGTGGTGGCGAGCGCGGTGCCTTCTTCGAGTTGCTTGCGGCTTTCGCGGATGTGGACGTGGATGTCCTTGAGGGCGCTGGCACTGCGCTGGGCCAGGGCGCGCACCTCGGAGGCAACCACGGCGAAACCGCGCCCCAAATCGCCGGCGCGGGCTGCTTCAACTGCGGCATTGAGGGAGAGCAGGTTGGTCTGGAAGGCAATCTCCTGGATGAGATCGGTGATCGACAGGACGCGGTGGTTGGTTTCGGAGATCTGGGAGATGGCGTCGCGGACATTCGACGAGATTTGACTGCCCTCAAGGGCCAGCGTGTTCGCGGTCGTTGCAAGGTCCCGGGCGGTGTGGGAGTTGTCGGCACTTTGGCGGATGGCTGCCGCCAACTCGCGGATGGCGGCCGACATTTCCTCCAGATTTGCCATTTGCTCGTCGGTTTGGCGCGACAGGGTGTCTGCCCCGCCATTGAGGGATTTTGTGCTGCCGCTGATTTGTGACAGGCTGTCCCTCGCCTGGCGCAGCACGCCATCAAGGCGTTGGCTTTGGCCCTCGAACTTTTCCCGAAGTGCCGTGACTTCGGAGATGTCGACGAGGCTGATGATGGCGGACTGGACTGTTTCATGGTCAAGGCGCTTCCAGCCCGAACTCATGACAAGAAGTCTCCTGCCCTTCTGGCTTTCAACGTGCACGCCCGATTCATACCGGCAGGGCGCTCCGGGAAATCCTGGTGGAGAGGCGTCAAGCAGCGTTTGCACGTCTCGCAGGTGGGAGGGTGCGCCCTTGAGCCCAAGGTAATCGACAAGCAAGCTGTTCGAGTAACCGACGTTTCCCTGCTCGTCGACCTGGAGAACGCCGACGGGTACGGCCTCCGTCAGCAGCTTCTGCTGGGCCTCGCGCTTTTTCAGCTGTGTCAGATCACTGTTGGTGCCCAGCACATAGGTTTTTCCATTCGCTCCAGTGACCACGGTCTTGCGCGTAAGCACGGGTACGCGTTTGCCGGTGGAAGCATTGTCGACCTCTTCCTCGATCACGTATTCCTTGCGCGTTTCGAGCAGTTTGCGTTCACGCTCCATGTAGCCCTTGGCCAAGTCCGAGACATGGATTTCAAGATCCGACTTGCCAATCAGTTCGGCACCCGTCCTGCCGCAAATTTCGCGTTGCGCGCGGTTGGCAAGCACGAAGCGGAGTTCGGAGTCCTTCGCATAGACCGGTGTTGGCAGGTTCTCGATGATGGTCGCGAGGACATCCAAGTCCTGAACCTGCATTTCTTCCCCAAGCGGTTTGGGGGCGGCTCTTCGACGGGAAAACATGTGCTATGATCCTAGGAAGGACACGAGGCCTTAAAGTCTTGTTGGGAAGCAAACAGACGTCTTGGATTTGTGCAAGCAAGCCAACTGGGCTGAAACAATTGTTGTGCCAATCCTGGGTCGATGCATTCGCTTCGTCACTTCCGATTGGATTGAAATGAGTGAAGACGAAACTATGCCAACAAGGTAACCAATTGGTAAAAGCATGCTCATGAGCCTGATTGCCAAAATGCCTGTGACCCTGCCCTCAGTTTTGGGATCAGGTGTGCGAAAACAGCCGCGGCACCGTGGGGTCATTGAATGAAGGGTACTGGAAACAGGCAAAAACTGAACGGCTGGGTGGCGCTCGACAAGCCGCGTGGTCTGACCTCCACCCAGGCATTGGGAAAAACGCGCTGGCTGTTTGGTGCCGAAAAAGCCGGACATGGCGGCACACTAGATCCCCTGGCATCAGGCCTGCTGCCGATCGCATTCGGCGAGGCAACGAAAACCATACAATGGGCCATGGAGGGGACCAAAACCTATCAGGTGACGGCAAGATGGGGATTCGAAACAACAACAGATGACCTCGAAGGTGATATAGTTTCGAATCGAAACAAATTTGATTTAAACAATGATAATAACATCTTACCGCGCAACATGAATTTTGCTGCAATGCAATATAAGCTGGTGGAGGTGCTTCCTAGCTTCGTTGGTGCGGTGCGACAAATACCACCGGCCTATTCTGCCATCAAAGTCAATGGTGCCCGGGCTTATGATCTGGCGCGGGCCGGAGAGACTGTGCAACTCGAAGCGCGCAGCGTGCAAATTGACAGTGTAAAGATTGAATCATGGCCGACCCCGTCTGAAACCACCTTTGAAGTTGTATGTGGCAAGGGCACCTACATCCGCTCACTCATCCGAGACTTGGGCCGGGCCACGGGGTGGCTGGGCCATGTTGTGAACTTGCGCCGCCTTGCCGTGGGACCGTTTCACGAAGCGGACATGATTTCGCTGGCAAAACTCGAAGAGTTGCGCCATAGGGACGCCAGCGAAAACAGCCTTGCGCCTTTCCTTCGCCCCATTGAGACCGTGCTGGACGGCATCCCGGCATTGGCCGTGATGGATCAGGATGCGCAACGTCTCAGACAAGGCCAGTCGGTTTTGTTGCGCGGGAATGAAAACCCGGCGTCGGCGGAGGTGGTTTTGGTGACCCATGACGGAAAGGCCTTCGGGCTGTGTTCCATCGACAAGGGATCATTGAAGCCCAAGCGATTGTTCAACCTCTAACTCCAGTGGAGATGCACGACATGACGATTACGCCTGAGCGCAAGAGCGCGCTCATCAAGGAAAATGCCACAACCAAGGCTGACACGGGTTCGCCGGAGGTTCAGGTCGCCATCCTGACCGAGCGCATCAACGCGCTCACCGACCACTTCAAGGCCCACAAGAAGGACAACCACTCGCGCCGCGGCCTCTTAAAAATGGTCAGCAACCGGCGCAGCCTTCTCGACTATCTCAAGCGCAAGGACGAGAGCCGCTACCAGGCGCTCATCAAGAAGCTCGATATCCGCAGGTAACAAAGACCATACCCTCCCCTCGGGGAGGGATACAGGATGGGGCAGCCCGCGTGTTCAGCGGTCGAACCACTCCTGCCCCTCCCTGTCGGGAGGGGTGAGTGAACACATGAGCGGGCGGACACCGAACAGCCGCCTCGCGTCCCCGTCTCAGATGAAAGCAATAGGGTTTTCGTCTTTGTCCAAAGGGGATGCCGTCCAGAAGATCGGTGCAACAGCGGCGGCGAAGGACAATTGAAGGAATAAAAAAGATGTTCAACATCGACGTAGAAGAATTGGATTGGGGCGGCAAGCAGCTCCGCATGGAAACGGGGCGCATTGCCCGCCAGGCCGATGGTGCCGTACTCGTCACCATCGGTGAGACAACAGTCCTCGCCACCGCCGTTGCGGCGCGCAGCGAAAAACCTGGCATTGATTTCTTCCCGCTCACGGTCAACTACCAGGAAAAGACCTATGCCGCTGGCAAGATTCCTGGTGGCTACTTCAAACGCGAAGGCCGCCCGACGGAACGCGAAACACTGATTTCGCGCCTCATTGACCGACCCATCCGCCCCTTGTTTCCTGCTGGCTTCCTGCATGAAACCCAGGTGATTGCCACGGTCCTTTCCTATGACCTGGAAAACGACACCGACATTGCAGCACTCGTCGCCACATCGGCGGCCCTCACGCTCTCCGGCATTCCCTTCATGGGTCCCATAGGGGCAGCACGCGTCGGTTATGTTGACGGTGCTTATGTCCTCAACCCCACAATCGAGCAGCAGAAGCTTTCGCAGCTTGATCTCGTGGTCGCAGGCACCCAGGACGCGGTGCTGATGGTCGAATCGGAAGCAAGCGAACTTTCGGAAGACGTCATGCTCGAGGCCGTCATGTTCGGCCACCGGGGCTTCCAACCCATCATCGAAGCCATCATCAGGCTTGCCGAACGCTCGTCACGCGAGCCCCGTGATTTCAAGCCCAAGGACCACACGGCCCTTTATGCGGCAGTGAAAAAACAAGCCGAAGCGGACCTGCGCAAGGCCTATGCCATGCCCAAGAAAGAAGAGCGCCAGAACGCGGTGGCCAAGACCAAGGATGCCGTGAAGGCGGCCCTCGTCAAGAAGGAGGACCCGAACGCGCCCTCCGAACAGGCGGTGGGTGAAAACTTCAAGCATCTTGAAGCCGACATTGTGCGCAACAACATTCTCGACACGGGAAAACGCATTGATGGCCGCGACACCACCACGGTGCGCCAGATCATCGCTGAAACCTCCGTGCTGCCGCGCACCCATGGTTCGGCACTGTTCACACGCGGCGAAACGCAGGCGCTGGTCGTGACCACGCTCGGCACCGGCGAGGACGAGCAGTATATCGACACACTCGATGGCCTCACCAAGGGCAAGTTCATGCTGCACTACAACTTCCCTCCCTTCTCGGTGGGTGAAGTGGGCCGCATGGGCGCCACGGGCCGCCGCGAAATCGGCCATGGCAAACTCGCCTGGCGCGCCATCCATCCGCTTCTGCCGAAGCCGGAGGATTTCCCCTACACGGTGCGCCTGGTCTCCGAGATCACCGAGTCCAACGGCTCCTCCTCCATGGCCACGGTGTGCGGATCATCGCTTGCTCTGATGGACGGCGGTGTGCCGATGAAGGCGCCCTGCGCCGGCATCGCCATGGGGCTCATCAAGGAAGGCGAGCGCTTTGCCGTGCTGTCGGACATTCTGGGTGATGAAGACCACCTGGGCGACATGGACTTCAAGGTGGCAGGCACTGCGAGCGGCATCACGGCACTGCAGATGGACATCAAGATCACCGGCATCACCGAAGAGATCATGCGGGTCGCGTTGTTCCAGGCCAAGGAAGGCCGCATGCACATTCTCGAAAAAATGTCGGAAGCGCTGGAGAAGGCGCGTCCGGGCCTTGGCGAGCATGCGCCGCGCATCGAGCAGATCAAGATCCCGACGGACAAGATCCGTGAAGTGATCGGCACGGGCGGCAAGGTCATCCGCGAAATCGTCGAAAAGACCGGTGCCAAGATCGACATCCAGGACGACGGCACCATCAAGGTGGCGTCTTCGTCCGGTGCCGCGATCACGGCGGCCCTGAAGTGGATCAAGTCCATCGTGTCGGAACCGGAAGTCAACGAAATCTACGAAGGCAAGGTCGTTAAGATCATGGAATTCGGCGCTTTCGTGAATTTCTTTGGCGCTCGCGATGGCTTGGTGCACGTCTCGGAGTTGGCGCCCCAACGTGTTCAGAAGGTGAGCGATGTCGTGAGCGAAGGCCAGATGGTCAAGGTCAAGTTCCTCGGCATGGACAACCGCGGAAAGATCAGGCTTTCGATGAAAGTGGTCGATCAGGCTTCGGGCGAAGACTTGTCGAAGAAGCAGGCTGAAGCAGCACCTGCCGACGCCGAGTAAATCATCAAACCACGGATGAATTTGAACGCCGGGGAAACCCGGCGTTTTGTTTGTGATGTGTCCGATTGACATCCATACCAGTTTGGTATAGGCATATGCCATGCATGTCATCGCCAAGCCAGCGCTGATCCGCTTTTGGGAACAACATCCGGACGCGCGGTCATCGTTGATGGCATGGTACAAAGTCATCCGGGAAAACAACTATGCGAGTTACGTCGAGTTGAAGAAAACCTTTGCGACCGCCGACCGTGTGAAGGGACTGACCGTGTTCAACATATCAGGGAACAAGTATCGCCTGATCGCCGCGATCCACTACAACAGGCACAAAGTCTACATTCGCCGTGTGCTCACACATGCCGAATATGATCTTGGGAAATGGAAACAGCCATGAAACACGAAATCATTTCGACGGGACATCTGCTCAAGACCTGGAAGCCGTTCCGGGATGTGCTCGGATTTTCCACCATCCGCACAACGAAGGACTATGCCCGTGCAAATGCCGTGATGGATCAATTGCTGGATGAGATTGGCGAAGATGAAAACCATCCATTGGCCGGGGTGCTTGAGTACTTGTCCATCCAGGTTTTGGCGTATGAGGCTGAGCGCGTCAGCATCCCAGATGCACCGCCGCGCGATGTGCTGCGTTTCCTGATGGAACAGCACGGACTCTCGCAGTCTGATCTCGGTGATTGCGCGCCGCAAAGCAGGATTTCCGAGATTCTGAACGGGCGGCGGGAAATCAGCAAAGAACTGGCAAAGGCATTGGCTGGCAAGTTCGATGTCAATGTAGGCGTATTTATCTGAGACTCGAGTTCCCCGGCATGGACAACCGCGGCAAGATCAGGCTTTCGATGAAGGTCGTGGATCAGACGACGGGCGAAGACCTGTCGAAAAAGCAAGCTGCCGAAGGTGGCGACGAAGGCGGGGATGAGAAGACGGGGGACTGAGGTCACTCACACCTGTGAAAGAATTGAGCGCGGGTGCAGAAAGGTGCCCGCGTTTTTCTTTTGCGCTCAACACAAAATCTAACACCTTGTAAAGACCCATTACAAGTGCTATTAAAAGTGCTGAAAAAGGCAAATTCAATGACTCACCAAATTCACGCAACGACCACCGCCAGCGTTACAGAACTGAAAAAGAACCCGATGGGCATTGTAGCTGCGGGGGAAGGTTTCCCGGTGGCCATTCTTAATCACAACGAGCCGGCCTTTTATTGCATTCCTGCCAAAGCCTATGAGGCCATGCTTGAGCGGCTGGAAGACCTGGAACTCAACGCCATCGCCGATGCCCGCGAAGGCCAGACCGTCCACAAGGTCCGGCTCGATGAGCTATGAACTGGCCTTCCTTGATGCGGCGCTGTAGGAATGGCGCAAACTCGACAGCCAGACCCGGGACCAGTTCAAGGCCAAACTGGAAGAGCGGCTTCAAAACCCCAAAATCCCCTCGGCGCGACTGAATGGCCCGAAGGACCGCTACAAGATCAAGCTGCGCAATGCCGGATACAGGCTCGTCTATGAAGTAAGGGACCAGCAGTTGATCGTACTTGTTGTCGCGGTGGGAAAACGCGAGCGGAATGAGGTGTATAAGGCGGCGGAACGGCGGTGAGGGAGACGAGGACAAAATCGTCTAAGTCAAGTTCCTCGGCATGGACAACCGCGGAAAGATCAGGCTTTCGATGAAAGTGGTCGATCAGGTGACGGGCGAAGACCTGTCGAAGATGCAGGCTGCCGAAGGTGGCGCTGACGGCGGGGACGAGAAGACGGGGGACTGAAGCTTACAACGAATACAGGAATGATGGGCGCGGGGTGTGTTTAGCCCCGCGTTCGTTTCAAGAATTCCTCCCGGGAGATGCTGGTAGTCGGAAGATTTCCATTGGACTGAAGAATGAGTTCGACTCTGATGCCGTTGTACCCATCTTCATCTCTGGTAAAACTGAACTGCCTGTTGGCTACCGAATAAATTGTTTCGTCGCCAAAAAACCGATCTTCTCCGTACCAAGTACTGCCCGCGACGTAAAAAAGTTCAAAGGTGCCGAGCGGCATCTTTGATTCCAGTGTTTGTCCAGCCCTGACGTAATACGACGCTACTGTAAGGCCTTTGCCATCAACCAAATACACAAAATAGTCTGCGTTTGAGGAAACGCCTATCTTAAACGGAGCAACGCTACTTTTCGGAGCCTTGCCAAAGCGACCAGTTTCAGGTCGAGCCAGGCCAAAAACTTCCTCATCAGTGAGCTCTTTTTTCCCGAGGTCGCTCCAGTCCAAGTCATCGGGTTTGGCGCTTGTAGCTTCCGCAGTATCTGTTTGGTCCACAGAGGTGCCAGCCGCCGATGGAGCTACTGTCCTCTGGGAATTCTCGGAAACAACTGCGGTGCGTGGCAACAAGAACATCGTCCCAAAAGCGCCAACAATTATTCCGATTAGAAGGAGGCGCCCGCCGCTTCCGCCAGATCTGCGAGGAATTGCGATCAAAACTCTACCGCAGTTTCCACAAGCCACGCTGGACGAAATAGTGGGTGGAACACTATTCAGCGTATTACAGGATGAGCATTGAAGGAGGTTGTCTGCCATGGCGACCAACTTGCAGTGGACGACCTACAGTCACATAATTGGCGACATGGTTCAAGGATGCGGCGTGATCGCGATGATTGTGATCACGTCTTTTCCGGGGCCGTAGTGCCAGAACACGCGGTAAGCGCCGGGCGTGTTGTTTTCCGCGTAGGCTTCAAAGATACCCTCGCCAAACTCGCCTGCGAGGCCGTTGTATTTGTGTGTATTAAGTCCGGGGTGGCGAGGGTTGTTTTCAAGATGTGCCAATGCCTTGTGAACCGCCTTGCAGCGCTTTCGAAGTGCCGGATTGGCCTCAAGATCATCATCTGCGCATTTGCCTCAGAAGTAAACTTGACGCGGAAGGGCACAGGACGCCCTATGCGCCAAGATGCTTCTTGAAACTACCGCGCGAGGTGACACGACCAGCAGCAGATTCTGCAAGTCCCCGCCTGACGCTCTCCAAAGCTTCAGGGTTCTTGAACAGCCAGCTCTCCCGCAGCGGAATCTCAACAAAGGGCACCAGCACGATGCTTCCATCTTTTTCCTGGCGGGCGTGAAAACTCGAGATGCCCTCAGCCAGCTTGCCGAGCGTGACACGGCCCTTGGAATCAGGCCGAAGATTGAGTGTTTGTGTCATAAGTGGGAAATAGTCCATTTCCCACTAACCTTCAAGTGGGCTGCAAACCTCTCGCCTTCGCGTACTCCAGGCACGCCTCCCACGGCCTGATGGAGGCAGACGTGGTGATCCCGTGCAGCGATGTGGCGGCACTGGCATTGGCCAGCGCCAGACATTGCCCGAGCGGCCAGTCCTCGTGGATCCCAAACAACATGCCGGCATGGAAGGCATCACCGGCACCCACCGCACTGACGATCTCTGCCTGCGGCACATTCACGGCGGCGGCCCGCACCACTTCACCCGACTTCGTTGCAGCGACAGCGCCCATGGGATGGTGAATGGCGGCGATCTCGCCAACGCCCAAGGCCAGAAGGTTGCGTGCTGCCGCCTCGGCCAGTGCCCAGTCAAAACGGCCCTCGCGCAGCACGGGCAGTCCGCCCACAATTTCAGCTTCCGAGTCATTGATGATGAAATAGTCGAGCAGCGGCAGGCAAGGCCTGGTGTAAGTGCGTTGCGTCTTGGCCGGGACAGGGCAGAGTTCCATGCAGGTCTTGAAGCCGCGCCGCTTCACGGCCGTCAGCACCGTGCGCCAGCCATCGCTCTTGTCCATGGACGACGAGAGCCCCGGCGAACCCAGATAGAAAATTTTTGCCGTGTCCTGTGTCGGCAAGAGGTGTCCGGCTGCCAGCGTGTCATTGGCGCCGGGGCGATAGAAGAAGGTGCGCTTTCCGGTTTTGGCCGCCGTCATGACGTGGGTGTAGTCGGTGTTGATGTTGGCCACACGCCTGATACCGGAGACATCAAGGCCTGCCGCCTTGGCATTGTTTAGAAACACATCGCCATACTGATCATCCCCAACCACGCCGATCATCGCCACGGGAAATGGTGCGGCAAGCCTGATCAGGCTGGTCGCGGCATTGTGGGGCGGCCCCCCGGCGGAGAGTATGCATTCGCGGATGAAGGAAATCTGCTCTTCCTCCGGCCAGGTTTCGATCACGTTGTTGACATCGAGAACGGCAGTTCCTGCGCAAATGATGCCGGAGCGAGCCACTACACTGTCTATCCCCGATAGCCGTCCAGCACAGGTTCCGTGATTTTCCGGTCGTCCTCCAGCGCCCGCACAGGCTTCAACTTCTTGCCTGCAAGGATGGCATGGTATTCAACAACGGCCTGTTCCGGCGTCACGTCACGTTCAATGACACGGCGGAACATGCGCACGAGATCAATGGGGCTTTCCGAAAGCTTGATCTTGCGTCCGAAAAGGGCGACGCGGGCCCCTGATTTCTCGCCCTGGTGCAAGAGCTCGAAAGTGTCGCGGGTTGTGCCGCCCGAACCGCCCAGAATGCCCACCACAAGGCCAGAATCATAGCCTGCCAATTCCTCCATCCAGCGCCGCCCGTTGAAGGGGATCTTGAGAAAGAGCGGCCGGTCGGCACTGGTCATGCCGGCAATGGTGCGCAGGATGTTGTCATTGACAAAGGCCGGCACCTGTTCAGGCGACAGGCGCTCCGGGGCGTTGGGGTTGAAGACTTCGAGGAAGTGGCGGAACTTGAGGCGTGCCGCCTCGGCGCGGAATTCATTGTAGGCCAAGAGTGAATTGTAGTCCCGCTCAAGATTGTTGTTGAAGGTGACGGAGTAGAGGCCAAGGTCAGCGAAGCGTTTGCAATGGGCGAGGTTTGCGGTGCGGAAGGGGCGCGACATTTCGTTTGTGTAGGATGAGTGACGGGCGCGCCAGATGTCGGTTGCGTCATTGGCGCGGATCGCCGGTGTGACGGGTGACTTCTTGAACACGCCGGACACCGCCACGGCCTCCAGCGACGAGGCCGCCGCCAGCATGATGTCAAGTCCGCCACGCTTCACCATGTCAATGATTGATGCGCGGAAGTTCTGCGCCGATTCAAATGGTCCGTGGGGATGGGCCAAGTCCCTGGGGCCGGTCGATGATGCGCCGCCGGACATTTCGGGATCCTTGGCGTCGGCCAGAATGAAGTCTCGCGGCGTGTATTTTCCTGAGGTCATTTTCCGCAGTTTGATGTCGAGCGACTTGGCCATGCTTTCCTCACTTGATCTCGATGGGCTTATGGCGGCACATTGACCTTGAAACAAGACGCGAGGGCCGCGCGCGGGCCATGAGAAAAACGCTGGTCATGATTCCGGCTTTTGGCTGTGATGCAGGGCTCTATCGGGCAATTGAAACGGCGTTGACTGGGATGGCCGATCTGCAAACGGTCATCGCTGACGGACGCCACTTCGACGCCATGGTAGCGGGTGTGCTGGCGAAGGCGCCCGAAAAATTCATCATCCTTGGCACGTCGATGGGCGGACGGCTGGCGCTGGAAGTGGCACTTGCTGCTCCCGGTCGTGTGCAGGGGCTCGTGGTGATCGGGGCGGGGGCCGGCGGCGTTGTCGATCCGGCAGCAGGACTTCTCCGTTCAGCCCGCATTCGCGGAGGTGAAAAGGAGACCGTTCTGCGCGAGATGGGTGATATGACGTCCCATTTGCCGGGTCCAAAGGGACCTGCAACGCGCCAAGCCTTCGTGGCCATGGGCAGCACCATGGATGTTGAGCGCCTGGCGCGACAGTCGGATGCCTTGGCGCACCGGATCGACCGCTGGCCTCGACTTGCCGAGATCACCTGCCCGACGCTGTGCCTGTGGGGTGACCATGACCAGTTCAGCCCGGCAGCGGATGGGAAAAGACTGGCTCAAGGGGTGCAGCGCGGCCGTTATGTGGAGATCAAGGACTGCGGACATTTCCCGACGCTGGAATATCCGGCGGAAGCCGCCATGCTGATTTCCAGGTGGCTGCAGGACGAGGTTCAGTTTGAAAATCAGGCCGCACTGGCATAGGCCAATGCCCCCATCATGCCGGAATTCATGTGGTAGAGATGGTGGCAGTGGAAGGCCCAGGTGCCGGGATTGTTGGCGTCGAACTGGATGGTTATAACATTGTCTGGCGGCACAAGAACCGTGTCGCGGATGGCCCCATTGATGCGTTGCCCGTTGATCTCGACAACCTTGAAATAGTGGCCGTGCAGATGCATGGGGTGGGACATCGTGGTGTCATTGCGGAGGATCATCTCATAGCGCTCGCCTTCGCGCACGGTCATGATCGTGTCGTGCAGGGAGTATTTGTCGTTGAGGCCCCAGAGATAATCCGCGCCCCCGCCTGTCAGCCTGACGATTTCACTGCGCGAGACAGCAATTTCAGGGGGAACGGCAACGGAGCGGAGTCTTCCCTCAAGGGAGAGATCAAGTGCCGGTTGCACCTCACCCTGGTCCGACAGGCGCGCCACCGCGCCCTTGCCCTGGCGTAGTATGATGCCCCCCTGCAGTGTTGAACCTTCGCTTCTGAACAGGATGGGCCAGGCACCTGGTCCCGGTGGAAGCTGCAATCGGATATCGGCACGCTGGGCGATGGCGAGCGGAAAGCGCGATCCCCCGACGGCATGGATGGATTTGCCATCAACGGCAATGATCTCACCTGAAAGCGCGCCCAGATCGATCCACAGATTGCTGGCGGCACAGGCATTGATGAGGCGCAGCCGCAGGCGGCCCATTCTTTCGACGCCAACGATTTCAGGATCGTCGAGTGTGCGGTCATTGGCAAGCAGGGCATCATAGGCAATGTCACTGAGCATGCCAGGCATCGATGAGGCTGGCATGGATGAAGCTGGCATGGCGTGTCCCGCATGGGCGCCGCTGCCAGCCTGCAGTTCGGCGAGAATGTCCTTGGGATCGCGGAAGGTGAAATCATGGAGCATGACCACATGTTCCTGTTCGTCAAACAGGGGTGTTTCGGTCTCGCGGATGATGAGGGGGGCCGCCAGCAGGTGCTGCTCTTGCAGGCCAACATGGGAATGCATCCAATGGGTGCCAGCCTCGCGGTTGGCAAAATCATAAGGGCGGGTTTCACCGGGCCTGATCGTGGGGCCAGACAGCATGGGGGTTCCATCCATGGCAGGGGGCGGCGTCAGGCCGTGCCAGTGGATGAGCGTCTCCTCTGCAAGGTCATTTTTGATGCTGACCGAAAAGCGTGGGGCCAGCACCATGCTGATGCCGTGACGCCCGGCGGCATCAATGAGGCCATAGACTTTCGCTGCCTTTCCCTTGACCTCCAAAATGCGGCTTGTTGCCGCAAGTGCGATGGGGTTGGACCAGGCCGGAGACGGCGCAATTGCAGTACTGGCGAGGGCCGCCGAGCCTGCAAGAAAATGGCGCCGCGTCAGGGCTTCACGGCGTGATGCGGTGTTGTGTTCTGTCATCGTGCTAAAATGCCAGCATGGTGAAGAGATTGTAAACTGAAAATTCTGTCATGTGCCCAAGACGGAGCGCAACCGCGCCGGAAAATCCAAGGAAGTCAATATAGTATCCGCCGCCACTGCGAATACAGAGATATGCGGAAGATTTTAGTGACCGCGTTAAAACCACGGCAAGTTGCATGATGTATTGCCGATTTGTAATGATGGCTTTGGTGACACGGGAGTGAATCGTGCGGGCTTTGACAAGGATTGCCAGGCAATATGTCGCCGATGAAGACGGCGCCACGGCCATTGAATATGTGATTATCGCAGCTTCACTGACGCTCGCCCTGGTTCCCGGGTTCTATTGGGTATCGGATGCGATGACAACCAAGTTCGGTTTCCTGATCAGCTTCATCCTCGGCTGATTTCAGCGGCCCGCACGGCGCGCTAAAGCCCGCGACCGATCCCGAGAAATTTCTCGCGGCGCTGGGTGCGCAACACATCTCCAGAGACGCCTTCGAGGGCTTGCAACGCCCTTGCAATGGCTTCGCCGCCCTCGGCGATAGCCTGTTCCGGCTTGCGGTGGGCGCCACCAAGAGGTTCCTGCACGATCTCGTCAATGACGCCGAGTTTCTTCAGGTCCTGGGCCGTGATCTTGAGAGCGGAGGCCGCATCCTTGGCCCGGGCGGGATCGCGCCACAGGATCGATGCGGCACCTTCAGGCGAAATGACACTGTAGATTGCGTGCTCCAGCATCAAAACCGAATTTCCCGTGGCGATGGCAATGGCGCCACCGGAACCGCCCTCCCCGATGATCAGCGAAATCAGCGGCACGCCAAGCGACAGGCAGCAATCCGTGGAGCGTGCAATGGCTTCGGCCTGGCCGCGCTCTTCCGCCTCAACACCGGGATAGGCACCGGATGTATCAACAAGTGTGATGACAGGGAGGCCAAAACGGTCCGCCATTTCCATCAGTCGCACGGCCTTGCGGTAGCCTTCGGGTTTGGCCATTCCCCAGTTGTGTTTCAACCTGCTGTGGGTGTCACTGCCCTTTTCCTGACCGATCACCACGACGCCACGGCTGCGGAAACGGCCAAGGCCACCGACAATCGCCTCGTCTTCGGCAAATTTCCGGTCGCCTGCCAGGGGCACAAAGTCGCTGATGAGTGCCTTGATGTAGTCGAGTGCATGGGGCCGTTCGGGGTGGCGGGCAACCTGTTGCTTGTGCCAAGGCTCAAGGTTGGCATAGAGGTCAGCCAGAATCCTCGCGGCCTTTTTCTCGAGCGACTTCACATCATCGGCAATTGATACCGAGGCATCGCCCTGGGCAAGGGCCCGCAACTCGGCAATTTTCCCCTCCAGTTCGGCGAGGGGGGCCTCAAAATCCAGGAATGCCTGCAAGATCAACCTCGAAACCAATTCTGGACCTGTTACTGACGGGCAGGCATTCGAATGTCAACTTTGTCGAATGTCAACGGCGTTTCCGGGTGCGGCCTTTTTGAACAGCAGGGCCATCGGAGTGGCGTGACCCTGACCGTTGAGACAGGGAATTTTTCGAGAGGGGATGATAGGTTTCAACGGCCGCCATCAGACGTTCACCCTGGACATGGGTGTAGATCTGCGTTGTTGAAATGTCGGCGTGACCCAACATCTGCTGCACCGCTCGCAGGTCCGCGCCATGATTGAGAAGTGCAGTGGCAAAGCCGTGCCGCAAGACGTGCGGTGAAATGCTGGCCGGTGAAAGCCCGGCGCGCGCGGCAAGTGCCTTCAACTCAATGGCGAAATGCTGGCGTGTGAGTGCGCCTGATTTTCCATGGGATGGAAAGGCCCAGGGGTTCTGTGTCTCTGTCCTGCTGGCACGCAACAACAGATAGTCATCAATGACGGCGCGGGCCGCCGCCGACAGGGGGACGATCCGTTCCCGCCCGCCCTTGCCCTTGATCGTCAGCATGTCGCGTTCAGCGGCCAGTTGGCGGCAGGTCAAGCCGACGAGTTCGGACACGCGCAATCCGGTTGCCGAAAGCAGGGTCACGAGGCAGTGGCGTCGCCAAGCCTTGAAGGCCTTTCTGGCGTTGCTGCCCCTTGCTTCTGCGGAAGCAGTCTTGATCAGTGAGGCAATACCAGCGGCAGACAGCGTCCGTGGCAGGGCCCGATCAAGTCTTGGCCCTTCGACAATGAGTGCGGGGTTCTCGCTGCTGATGCCTTCGCTCAGGAGAAAGCCATGGAACTGGCGGATGGCAGAAAGCCGTCTCGCCTGGGTCCGCGCCGCCAGCCCATGGGCCTCAAGCCTTTCGAGGTAGCTGCGAATATGCTGGGTGCTGGCGTACGGCGGGCTTGCACCATTGGCGGCGAGACTGGCCGCATAGTCGGCAAGGTCACGGCCATAGGCGAGGAGGGAATTTTTCGCGGCCCCCCGTTCAGCTGCCATCATTTCCAGGAAACGGCCAATCAGATGGTTTTGGCGGTTTTGGCGGTCCTTGCGGCCCGGGGCTTGTGCACTAGTCCTGTCGGAGTTTCTCATGGGGCAGCGGCCGGATCACATCGGATTGTTCAGGCGGGAATGTTGCCAAGGCCAAGGCCCCGCCATAGACGGCTCCAGCAATGGCTGAGACGACAATGATAAATTTCAGAAAATCGGGAATCACGTGATCAGTTTACAATTTTGGGAATTCATGCCCGCGCAACGCATTTTGACAGAAAGAAACTTGCCATGCACCAAAAAACTCTCAGCACTAATTCTCCGGCCCGAAAGGGCGGGTTTTCCGGTTTGCCGTGCGGGCGGCATGCCGGTGTGCGTTTGCACCTCAATGTTTCAATCCGTCGGGAATATGCTGTAGAAGCCCACATCCTGACATGGCAAAACGCTCCACCAGCAAAGAACTTGAACTTGCCAAAGCCTCCCTGCGCGGCCGGGCAATCGTTCTTGTGGGACTGATGGGGGCTGGAAAAACAAGCATTGGCCGCAGGCTTGCCGACAAACTGGGGCTCAAATTTGTCGATGCTGACCACGAGATCGAGGCAGCGGCGGGAAAGACAATTGCCGATATATTCACTGAGCATGGCGAAAGCTACTTCCGGGACGGGGAACGCAAGGTGATCGCGCGGCTGATGGATGACGGCGAACAGGTTTTGGCAACGGGCGGTGGTGCCCTCATGAATGCGGAGACGCGTACGCGGATCAAGACGGGCGGCATTTCCGTGTGGCTCAGGGCCGACATTGACCTGCTGATGAAACGGGTGATGAAGCGCAATGACCGGCCGCTGTTGCGCGGCGACGACCCGGAAGCCGTGATGCGCCGTCTCATGACCGAGCGCCATCCCGTTTATGCGCAAGCCGATATCACGGTTGAAAGCCGTGACGTGCAACACATGCAGATGGTGAATGACGTCATCCGCGCCCTTGCCCATTTTGGTAACGGGACTGAGCAGGATGCGGCGATGGTGCCGGTCGGGGACAAGGTCTGGGACAAGGTCGGGGACAACACATGAGCACCATCCGCACGCTGGGTGTCGCCCTTGGGTCCCGTTCCTACGACATCATGATTGGTGAAAATCTGCTGTCGCAGGCAGGACGTCTGCTGCAGCCGCATCTGCGGCGGCCCTACACGGCCATCGTCACGGACGAAAACGTGGCCCGGCACCACCTCGCGGCGTTTCAAGCAGCGCTGAGTGCCGCTGGTGTTGAGAGTGAAGCGATCGTGTTGCCTGCGGGCGAAGGAACCAAGAGCTATGCAGCCCTTGCCGATCTCTGCGAGAAACTTCTGGCGCTTGGCATTGAGCGCCGCGATTGCATTGTGGCGTTTGGCGGCGGGGTGATCGGCGACCTTGCAGGATTTGCCGCCGCCATTTTGCGGCGCGGGGTCAACTTCGTGCAGATTCCCACGACGTTGCTGGCGCAAGTCGATTCTTCTGTCGGTGGCAAGACCGGCATCAACTCGGCCCATGGCAAGAATCTGATCGGGGCCTTCCACCAGCCGCAGTTGGTCATTGCAGATCTGACACTGCTCAAGACCTTGCCGGCCCGCGAACTGGCAGCAGGCTATGCGGAAGTGGCGAAATACGGATTGCTCGGCGACCTTGCCTTTTTCGAGTGGCTTGAGGGCCATGTGGACAAGGTCATGGCCTGCGACATGGCAGCGATCGCCCACGCCGTTGACGTGAGCTGTGCCGCAAAAGCCCGCATTGTCGCGGAAGATGAAACGGAAACCGGTGTCAGGGCGCTGCTCAATCTCGGGCATACCTTTGGCCACGCGCTGGAAGCGGGTGCTGGCTATTCGTCGCGGCTTCTGCACGGTGAGGCCGTGGCCATCGGCATGGTGCTGGCATTCCGCTATTCGGAAAAAATGGAACTCTGTGCGCCACAGACGGCGGCACGGGTGGCGTCGCATTTGAAGCGCGCGGGCCTTCCCACCCATGTGAGCCAAATCAGCGGGCCGCTGCCTTCCCCGGCAGGCCTGCTTGCGCTCATGCGCCAGGACAAGAAAGCGGTTGCGGGCAAACTCACGTTCATACTGGCGCGCAGGATTGGGGAGGCATTTGTTGCAAGTGACGTTGCCGATACGGACGTCCTGTCATTTCTGGAGGAGGATGTTAAATCACGATGAACGCCGAAATTGGATATGCGGTGGCCCTGATCGCCTGCCTGATCATCATCTCCGCGTTTTTCTCAGGGGCTGAAACAGGTCTGACCGCGGCCTCGCGTGCAAGGCTCACCGAAATGGAACGGCGCGGCAGCTCACGGGCCAAATCAGCCCTCAAGCTTCTGGAAATGCCGGAGCGGCTGATCGGTTCGCTGTTGCTGGGAAACAACGTGGCCAACATCACGGCGTCCGCCCTGGCAACGGCGGCCCTCATCAAGGTCTTCGGGGACAGTGGCGCTGTCATTGCCTCGGCGGCGATGACGGTGCTGATCCTGATTTTTGCCGAGGTCATGCCCAAGACCTATGCCATCACCTATCCCGAGCGGGTGGCGACGGCGGTGGCACCGCTCATGCGAATTATTGCCGCCATTCTCGGACCTGTTGTTCTTGCAGTTGAATTCATCGTCAAGACAACCCTCAAGGTGTTTGGCGCCAACATCGACGACAACGCCAACGTGCTGTCCGCCCATGACGAATTGCGCGGCGCCATCGACCTTCACCACAAGGAGGATTCGCTGGTCAAGAAAGACAAGGACATGCTGGGCGGCATCCTTGATCTCAAGGATCTTGAGGTCGCCGATGTCATGATCCACCGCACAAAGATGGTGACACTCAATGCCGGTGAACCGGTGAATGCCATCATCGCGGAAATGTTGAAAAGCGGCCACACGCGCATTCCCGTGTGGAAGGAAAAGCCCGACAACATCATCGGTGTGCTGCATGCGAGGACGCTGTTTGCGGCAGTGCAGAAGGCCGAAGGTGATGTCGCGAAGGTGAAGCTCGAAGACATCCTGTCCGACCCCTGGTTTGTGCCGGACACACGGCCACTCGAAGACCAGCTCAACGCCTTCCTCAGGCGGAAAGCGCATTTTGCCATTGTGGTGGATGAGTATGGCGAAGTGCAGGGGCTGCTGACGCTGGAAGACATCATTGAAGAGATTGTGGGTGACATCAAGGACGAGTTTGACGCCGTGCAGACTGGCGTGCGCAAGTCCAAGGACGGCTCGCTCATCATTGATGGGGCTGTGCCGCTGCGCGATCTCAACCGGTCATTTGACTGGAGCCTTCCGGATGAGGAGGCAACCACGCTCGCGGGCCTTGTGATCCATGAGGCGCGGATGATCCCGGCGGTGGGCCAGATCTTCAATTTTCACGGTTTCCGGCTGGAAGTGTTGAAAAAGAAGCGCCAGCAGCTCACATCGATCCGTGTGACGCGGCTTGAGTTGCCCGAAGCGCCGTCAGGTGCGGATAAAAGCGGTTAGCCCGCTTCCTTGCCTGCGGGGATCACTTCGATTGCCAGGGCGTGGACGCGGCCAGCCAGTTCGGCGGCAAGCGCTGCATGGATGGCCCGATGCTGGGCCAGGCGGGTCAGTCCCAGGAGGGAGCTGGCCCTGATCCTGACGCGGAAGTGGCTTTCGCCAGCCGGGCTGGCGCCCGCATGGCCACGGTGCAGGTGGCTTTCATCGATCACCTCGAGGTGGTCCGGTGCCAGTGCGTCATTGAGTTTTTGCACAATGGTTTTGCCAACCGGGCCCAAATCCGCCATAAGTCATTCCCCTAAATTCTTGAAGCCGCGTGATGCAGCTACCATAATTGAATCATGAAGCTCGACTCAAAATATTTCGACAAAATCAGGGTGAAACCCCGCGGTGCCAAGCCTGAACCCAAGGCGGAACAGGCTTGCGAATGGCCGGGCTGCGACAAGCCAGCCCGTCACAAGGCGCCGAAGGGGCGCACTGCAGAAGGCCAGTTCCACCACTACTGCACCGCCCATGTGCAGGAGTACAACAAGACATACAATTATTTCGCCGGCCTCGCACCTGACAGCATCTCCGACTACCAGCGGGCAGCGCAACTGGGCGATCGTCCCACCTGGAAGCTTGGTCAGAACGCCCATGCCAATGCCGGGGCCACACGCGGGACTGCGCGGCGCTATGCCGACCCGCTCGAAATTCTGGGCAAGGCAGCGCGCAAGGCGGCTGAACAAAAGCTCGGTCGAGCCTTGCGCAAGAATGAGCTCCATGCCCTGCAGACGCTCGGTCTTGATGAAAATGCAACACCGCAGGACGCCAAGACCAAATACAAGCTGCTGGTGAAGCGGCTGCACCCCGATGCCAATGCAGGAAGCCGCGCCAACGAGGATACCTTGAAGGCGGTGATCCACGCTTACGACACTTTGAGGGCCAGCGGCTTCTGCTGACTTGCCCGAAGCCCGGCAAAAGATTACAAGCAACGATCCCCTGAATGAGTGACGGATCAATCGGGCCTTGACCGGCCCCGTGACAGAGTGAGTTGAGATGACCTTGAAGGCCAATGGTGCAGTGCCGGGCGCGCCCGAGATACTGATTTCGGTTTCGCAGCTGTTCGGATTTCATTCGAACATGCAGGTTCCCGCCTTTGCCGATAAATCCGAGCATGTGCCCGACCTCGATCCGGACTACCTGTTCAACCGGGAAACGACACTCGCTATTCTTGCAGGCTTTGCCCATAACCGCCGTGTCATGGTCGCGGGCTATCATGGCACCGGCAAATCAACCCACATCGAGCAGGTGGCGGCGCGCCTCAATTGGCCCTGCATCCGCATCAACCTCGACAGCCACATCAGCCGCATTGACCTGATCGGCAAGGACGCGATCGTTCTCAAGGACGGCAAGCAGATCACCGAATTCCGCGAGGGCATCCTGCCCTGGGCCTATCAGCACAATGTGGCACTGGTGTTTGATGAATATGACGCGGGCCGGCCTGACGTCATGTTCGTGATCCAGCGCATCCTCGAATCATCGGGCAAGCTGACACTGCTGGACCAGAGCCGGGTCATTCGCCCGCACCCGGCCTTCAGGCTTTTTGCCACCGCCAACACGGTGGGCCTCGGCGATACCACGGGCCTCTATCACGGCACCCAGCAAATCAACCAGGCGCAGATGGACCGCTGGTCGATTGTGACGGCACTCAACTACCTGCCGCACGCCCAGGAAGTCGGCATCGTGCTGGCGAAATGCAAGAGCTTTGACACCGACAAGGGCCGCAAGATCCTCGCCAACATGGTGCGGGTTGCCGATCTCACGCGCAATGCCTTCATGCAGGGCGATGTTTCAACGGTCATGAGCCCGCGCACGGTGATCACCTGGGCGCAGAATGCCGAGATCTTCGATGGCGATCTGGGTTACGCCTTCCGGCTCACCTTCCTCAACAAGTGTGATGAGCTCGAGCGGCCCATCGTGGCCGAGTTCTACCAGCGCTGCTTTGGCGAGGAACTGCCGGAATCAGCGGCGCGCCTCGCCATCGCCTGACGGTTTGCAGCCATGACGCAAGGCAAGGACGACCGGGCCGAGCGCTTCAAGGGGGTGCTTGGCGCCGCCATGAAAACCATGGCGCTTGATCCTGAACTGCATGTGAGTTTCGGCAACGAGCAGCCTGGCCTTTCGGGCCACAAGGCAAGGCTGCCGCAGGTGAACAAGAACACCTCGGCCCGCGACATCGCCATCACGCGGGGGCTGGCAGACAGTTTTGCGTTGCGCCTGTCAAACCATGCGGATGCGATCCACAGCCGCTACTTGCCGCAGGGCAAGAATGCGCGAGCGGTTTTCGACGCGGTGGAGCAAGCCCGCATCGAAGCCATAGGTGCCAATGCCATGCCGGGTGTCAAACAAAACCTGGCGGTGATGCTGGACGACAAATATGCCCGCGCCGTCCTGAACCGGGCCCACAGCCGGGGCGACACGCCGCTTGAAGAGGCGGTGGGCCTGATCTTGCGCGAGCGCTTGACGGGAGAAGCGCCGCCCGCGGCTGCAAAGGCCTATGTCGATCTCTGGCGGCAATGGGTTGAAGAGAAGGCGGCCGGCGAGCTTGACCATCTGAAAGACGCGTTGTCTGACCAGCAGGCCTTTGCGCGGCTGTCACGTGAGTTGATCTCGGCCCTCGACATGGCCGATGAGCTTGGCGATGACCCCGACGCCAGCGACGAGAATGACGAGCAGGACGCCGCGGAAGACGAGGGCGAGCGCAATGAAACTCCTGAAGGCCAGGAGCAGGACAGCGAATCCGAAGCCGAAAAGATGGAAAAGGCGGACGGTGAAACCGAATCCTCCGAAATGGAATCCCAGGCCATCGACACAGATGACCAGCCTGACGATGATGAGGCGGAACAAGACAGTGACGGCGAAGAGCCCTTCCGCCCGCAGCTGCCCTTCTCGTCCAACACGTCAGACGATTTTTACAAGGTTTACGCCCAGATGTTTGATGAAGTGGTGGAGGCGGACGATCTTTGCGACGCCGAGGAGCTGACGCGGCTTCGCGCCTATCTCGACAAGCAGTTGTCGAACCTGCAGGGTGTCGTGGCGCGGTTGGCAAACCGCCTGCAGCGCCGGCTCATGGCGCAACAGAACCGCTCCTGGGAATTCGACCTTGAAGAAGGCATTCTCGACGCGGCCAAGCTGATGCGCGTGGTCATTGATCCCATGCATCCCCTGTCCTTCAAGATGGAGAAGGACACGCAGTTCCGCGATACGGTGGTGAGTCTGCTGATTGACAACTCCGGCTCCATGCGCGGGCGGCCCATCACCGTTGCCGCAACCTGTGCCGACATTCTGGCGCGAACCCTGGAACGCTGCAGCGTCAAGACGGAAATACTGGGCTTCACCACCAGGGCCTGGAAAGGGGGGCAGGCGCGGGAAAAATGGCTTGGTGCGGGCAAGCCCGCCAATCCGGGGCGCCTCAACGACCTGCGCCACATCATCTACAAAACTGCGGATGAGCCATGGCGGCGGGCGCGGAAAAACCTCGGCCTGATGATGCGCGAAGGCCTGCTCAAGGAGAACATCGACGGTGAAGCGCTGATCTGGGCGCACAACAGGCTGCTCGGCCGCCCGGAGCAGCGCCGCATCATGATGGTGATATCAGACGGCGCGCCGGTTGACGATTCAACCCTGTCGGTCAATTCCGGCAACTACCTTGAGCGCCACCTGAGGCAGGTGATCAGCGACATTGAAACGCGCTCGCCCATCGAACTCATCGCGATCGGAATCGGCCACGATGTCACGCGCTATTACAGGCGCGCCGTCACCATTGTTGACGCGGAAGAGCTGGGCGGCGCCATGACCGACAAGCTGGCGGAATTGTTCGAGGACAAGGCGACAGCCGGACCAGCGCCACGCATGCCACGGCGGCGCAGGGCGGCCTGAGTCGGTGAGCACTATTTTGGTCTGAGCGCAGCAGCGAGACTGGCTTTCGCCGACCCTGGTTTCAGGGGTTGTTGCTGGGAGGGGTGGGGCTTCCACGCCAGCGCCCAGGCGATCTCAATCGTTGCCGCAACGCGGCCGTCGGCACCGGCATGATTGCGGAGATAGATTTCGGACACCCGCGCCAGCAGGCGGCGCGAGGTAAAACGTCTGCTGCGGTCCGCCAGCGGATTGGCGAACCCTGAGGCCTTGATCTCGCGCATCAGGGATAAAGCATCGGCATAGCGCAAGGTCACCCGGTCCATGTCCGCCACGGGGAGCGCCAGACCGGCGCGCTGCAGCAGGCTTCCAGCCTGGCGCAGATCAATCATGGGGGCAACGCGCGGTGTCACCCCTCCAGTCAATTCGCTCTCCGCGGCAAGCCAGCACTGGCGCAGTTCCGGCAACGTGTCGCCCGCGAAAAACGCAAACAGTGCCAGTCCGTCAGGGCGCAGGGCCTTTGACACCTGGGCCAGATAACCCGGCACATCATCGATCGTTTGCAGGTCGAGCAGGCTCACAAGGCAATCAAGACTGGCCGGTTCAAGTTTCAGGTCTGTCTCAATGCCTGGCGGCAACACCTTGATGTTCAAAAACTTTCCGGTGCCTCTCATGACCTCAAGAACGGGATCAGGGCGCACCGCAATGAGGCAGGCATCGGAAAATTGATGATTGATGACGGCAAGGCGGTCTTGCAGCTCCTGGGCCATGTGCCGGTCGATGTGGCGGGCAGCCTCACCTGTGGCGATGTGCTGGCGCCTCAGGTAGACAATACGGTCAAAGATATGGTCAGGTTCCGCCATGGTGGACGAGCCGATAGCCGAAATCACCCCGCTCAGCCAGCGCGGCGCTGCGGCATTGCGGGGCTTTTGGCATGGCTTCGTTGACTGGTTGACGCCACCCAAATGCCTGTTCTGCGGCGATGATGTCAGTGTGGGGGCGGGGCTCTGTCCGGCCTGTTGGCAGAAGCTCCATTTCATCGATGAGCCGGTGTGTGAGGCGCTCGGACTGCCCTTCGAATATGACCAGGGCGAGGGCGCGTTGTCGCCACAGGCCATTGCTGATCCACCATCCTGGAACCGGGCGCGGGCTGCCGTCGCCTTTGACGAAAGCTCACGGCAGCTCGTGTATCTGCTCAAGTATCGCGACCGGCAGGAGGCGGGGCTTGCCATGGCGCGCATGATGCTGGGGCCGGGGCGCAAGTTGCTGCAGGACTGTGACGTGATTGTTCCGGTGCCGCTGCACAGCTTGCGGCTGTGGCGGCGACGGTTCAACCAGGCGGCATTTCTGGCGCGCGCGTTGGCGGAGCGGGCGGGCAGGCCCTGCGCGCTTGAAACCCTCATGCGCCACAAAGCCACCCGCCCGCAGGTGGGACTGACGGCGCAGGAGCGTGCAAAAAATGTGCGGCGGGCCTTTGCTGTCGATGCAGATAGACGTGCCACCATCGATGGCAAATCAGTCCTGCTGGTGGATGATGTGCGCACCACCGGAGCAACGGCGGGAGCTTGTGCCGAGGCGTTGAAGGAAGCAGGTGCGCGCCAGGTGGACGTGTTGAGTTTCGCCCTTGTCCTCGAGCCAGCGCGGCTACATATTGACGCGTGACAGGTTGATGCCATGCCAAACGTTACGATTTACACCACAGCAAGTTGCTATTTCTGCCACGTTGCCAAGAACCTTTTGCGCCGGAAGAATATCGCTTTCACGGAGATTGACGTGAGCGGGGACTGGGGTTTGCGCCGCGACATGATGAAATTGGCGAACGGCAGGCACGCGGTTCCGCAAATTTTTGTCGGCTCGACCCATGTGGGCGGGAGCCATGAGCTTCAAGCACTTGAATCGCAGGGCGGGCTTGACCGCCTGCTGGCAGCGTGATGCCAGGTTTGCAATCCGGTTTGGAGCCTGGCCCAAATCTTGGCCCGTTCAAGGCCGCCCTCGTGCAGATGCGTTCGGGCCGCGACATGGAGATCAATCTGGCTGCGGCGGCCGAATTGATCGGCCAGGCGGTGGCAGGTGGCGCGCAGTATGTGCAGACACCTGAGGTCAGCAACATCCTCGAACCTGACAAGGAAAGGCTGAAGGCCATCGCCAGGGCCGAAAGCGACGATGTCTACGTGCGCGGATTTGCAGGCTTGGCGCAACAGCACCGCATCTGGCTCCATGCCGGATCGCTGGCGCTCAAGGGCGAAGGTGGAAAACTTTGCAACCGCAGCCTGCTGTTTTCCCCGGAGGGAAAGATCGCCGCCCGCTACGACAAGATCCATCTCTTCGACATTGATCCGCCTTCGGGTGAGAGCCACCGGGAATCAAAGACCTACGCCGCAGGCACGGCAGCCGTTTGCGCCGCGACATCCTTGGGAAATTTTGGTCTTGCCATCTGTTATGACGTGCGCTTTCCGATGCTGGCAAACGCCCTTGCCAATGGCGGTGCCATCATCATCACCTATCCTTCCGCCTTTACGGTGCCAACGGGCGAGGCCCACTGGCATGTGCTGCTCAGGGCGCGGGCCATTGAAACGGGCAGTTTCGTGCTGGCGGCAGCGCAAGGCGGCATGCATGAATGCGGCCTCGCCACCTATGGCCATTCGCTGGCGGTTTCCCCCTGGGGGGAGATCCTGGCGGAAGCCGGTGACGAACCCACGGTGGTGTTTGCCGATATTGATCCGGCCGAGTCTCTCGCCGTGCGCCGCCGCATTCCGGCCCTCGCGCATGCGCGATCCTTTGACTTGAAACCGGCTGCAATGATAGCTAGCTGAGCCCCATGATCCGCTATGATCTCATTTGCGAGAAAGGCCATGAGTTTGATGGCTGGTTCTCGGATTCGGGCGCCTATGAGAAACAGGCCAGGCGCGGCTTTGTCGAGTGCGCACATTGTGGTTCCAAAAAGATTGCAAAGCAGGTGATGGCCCCCAATGTGGGTGCAAAATCAAACCGCAAATCAGCACCCAGCCAGCAGATGGTGGCGGGACCCGTTGACCCCCGCATGCAGGCGATGATGGCGATGATGCGTGAAATGCGCGCCCATGTGGAGAAGAACGCTGAGCATGTGGGCGACAGCTTCGCCAAAGAAGCCCGCAAAATTCACTACGGCGAAACCGAGGAGCGCGGCATCTACGGCAACGCCACGCGCGACGAGGCGGTTGAACTGATCGAAGAAGGGATCGAGGTGCATCCCCTGCCGCGCCTGCCGGAGGACGGGAATTGAATGTGGTAGCAATTCTTGCTACCATGCTCCCATGAGCAACGTCGAAAAAATTTCGGTCGCCCTTCCGAAAACCATGACCAAATTCCTGAAGCGGGCTGTTTCGGGCGGGCGATACGCTTCCACCAGCGAAGTGGTGCGAGAAGCGCTTCGCGACTGGCAGGAAAAACAGGAAGCTCCACCGCTGTCGCTCGAGGATCTGCAGCGTCTTTGGCAGAAAGGTGTTGATAGCGGGCCGGGCAAATTTGGCTCTTTTGACGCCGTGCTTGCAGAGGCAAAACGCCGCGTGGCTTCGCGCAAGGCCGGCGCGGTGTGAAGCGCTACGGCGTCAAACTTTCAGACGCTGCCGAGAATGATCTGATCAAGCTCTATGAGTGGGTCCATGACGCGGCAGGCGAGGCCGTCGCTGATCGATTCTATGGACGCTTGCGGCAGGCAGCCGAGTCCCTTCAATACTTCCCGGAACGCGGCGTGTTGCGTGAAATCATCGCGCCGGGTGTGCGCCTGTTGATCGTTGGCAATCATGTGATTCTTTATCGGGTTGAAGAAAGCGCTGTGGACGTAAAGCGCGTGGTGCACGGCTCGGTGGATTTGACCAAACTGTTCAGATGATCCGCTCCGCCACCACCATGTAATTCACACCCATATCGCGGGAGCGGCGCCATTCGCCGGCAAGCGGGTGATAGGCGATGCCGGTTTCAGCGACGACATTTGTGCCGCCTGCTGTGAGCCAGGACTTCAACTCTTCCGGAGTCACAAATTTTTCCCATTGGTGGGTGCCTTTCGGCAGCCACCCCAAAACATATTCCGCACCGACGATGGCGAGGGCAAAGCTCTTCCCCGTGCGGTTGAGGGTGGCGACGATCATGAGGCCACTGGGTTTGAGCATGGAACAACAGGTTGCTGCGAAAGACGCAGGGTCGGCCACATGCTCGATCACTTCCATGTTGAGGATCACGTCGAATTTTTCGCCTGCTGATGCCAGGGCCTCGGCGGTGCCCACGCGGTAGTCGATCCCCAGTGCCATCTCGGCGGCATGGACAGTGGCGGTCTTGATGTTTTTTTCGGATGGATCAACGCCGACGACTGTGGCCCCCAGCCTGGCCATGGGTTCGCACAAGAGGCCGCCGCCGCAGCCGATATCGAGAAAGCGCAGGCCTTCAAAAGGGCGGCGCACAAGGGGATCACGGGCAAGCCGCGCCGTCACCTGGTCCTTGATGTAGTCGAGGCGCACGGGATTGAAGACGTGCAGCACGCCCATCCTGCCCTTGGGATTCCACCATTCAGCGGCCAGTTTTGAGAATTTTTCGACTTCTGCCGGATCAAGGCTGGATGGCACTGTGGCTGTATCGATTGTCATGTCCCGCTCCTACCACATTTTCTGCCTGCTCATGTTGCATCGCTTTGCCGCGTCCACTATGAACCGCTCCAACGCCTCCGGGGATTCCCATTCAGCCCTTACAACTGGCCGAAATCATTGATGATTTCCGGGCGCACCGAGATTTAGGGACGACAAAAGGATTCTGGGGCCCATGGGCCGTTTGGTAATGAAGTTTGGCGGCACGTCGGTTGCGGATATCGAGCGCATCCGCAATGTGGCGCGCCATGTGGAACGGGAAGTGAAGGCCGGAAACCAGGTGGCTGTGGTTGTGTCCGCCATGTCAGGAACCACCAACCAACTGGTGGATTGGTGCCGCCAGGCCGCTGCCGTGCATGACGCCCGTGAGTATGATGCGGTCGTTTCTACCGGCGAGCAGATCACGGCAGGGCTTCTCGCCATTGTGTTGCAGGACATGGGCATTCCGGCGCGCTCCTGGGCCGGCTGGCAGATTCCGATCGAGACCGATGGCGTGCATGGTTCGGCGCGGATGACGGAGATCAACGGCGACGAAATCATCCGCCGCATGGAGCAGGGCCAGGTGGCTGTGGTGACCGGTTTTCAGGGGCTCGGGCCGGACAAGCGGGTTTCGACCCTGGGGCGCGGCGGTTCTGACACATCGGCCGTTGCCATGGCGGCGGCCCTGCAGGCGGCCTGCGACATCTATACCGATGTGGATGGCGTCTATACGGCTGATCCGCGCATTGTTTCGGCGGCCCACAAGCTTGACCGCATCTCCTATGAGGAAATGCTGGAACTGGCGTCCTTGGGTGCCAAGGTGCTGCAGACCCGCTCCGTTGAATTGGCCATGGTTTACAAGGTGCCGTTGCAGGTGCGCTCGTCCTTCGAGGCCCCCGACAGCCCGAACCAGAACAAGCCCGATGGCACGGGTCCTGGAACAATCGTATGTGAAGAGGACAAGATCGTGGAACAGCATGTTGTCAGCGGTATCGCCTATTCCCGTGACGAGGCGAAGGTTTCAATCCGCCATGTGAAGGACCTGCCCGGAGTTTCGGCCGCCATTTTCGGGCCGTTGGCGGAAGCCGATATCAGCGTCGACATGATCGTGCAGAATGTCTCGTCTGATGGTGCTTTCGCAGACATCACCTTCACGCTGGCGCGCAAGGATTTGCGCAAGGCCATCGACGTCATCAATTCCATGAGAGACAGGGTGGGCTTTGAGGACGTGGTTCATTCGGCTGATGTGGCCAAGGTTTCGGTCGTTGGCATCGGCATGAGGAGCCATGCCGGCGTTGCCGCCCGGATGTTCAAGTCACTGGCCGACAAGGGCATCAATATCCAGGCCATCACCACCTCGGAAATCAAGGTCTCGGTGCTGATCGACGAGGCCTATACTGAACTTGCGGTTCGGGCCTTGCATCAGGCTTATGGATTGGACAAGAAGTAGGTTGATGTCTGTCATGCATTTTCCCTCATCCGTCCGCTCAGTGCGCGGCCACCTTCTCCCGCACGGGGAGAAGGATCGTGTAGCCGTTGCCATTTATCTGCGCCACAAACGCCCCTAAGGACACGTTCCATGCCCAGTGCCACACTCGGCCCGCGTGTCCTCCTCAGACGGCTCCGGGAAGTGATGGCGGAGCCGGAGACAGCACAGGCCAAACTTGACAAGATCGTGATGATCATCGCCGCCAACATGGTGGCGGAGGTGTGCTCGATCTATGTCATGCGGCCGGGTGACGTGCTTGAGCTTTATGCCTCGGAAGGCCTCAAAGCCGAGGCCGTCCACAAGTCCAAGCTCAAGTCAGGTGAGGGTCTCGTTGGCATCATCGCCGAACAGGCGATCGGCCTCAATCTCGCTGACGCGCAACACCATCCCGCCTTCAAATACCTGCCGGAAACGGGCGAGGAGATTTACCAGTCCTTCCTCGGTGTGCCGGTCATGCGCGGCGGTTCGGTCATCGGTGTGCTGGTCGTGCAAAACCGCACACAGCGCCACTATTCCGAAGAAGAAGAAGAGGCCCTGCAACTCACCGCCACGGTGCTGGCGGAAATCATTGCCTCGGGCGAGCTCAAGGAAGTGGCGCGCGAGACGGCACTCGATGTGGCGCATTTGCGCAGCCACAACCTGCGTTTCGAAACCCTGGCCGAAGGCATTGCGCTGGGCAATGTGGTGTTGCACGAACCGCGCGTCGATATCCGCAACCTGATCGCCGAAAGCATTCCCCTTGAGCTGACGCGGCTCGAGGACGGCGTGAAGCGGCTGAGGGCGCAGGTCGATGAACTGCTGGACGGATCGGAAGCCATGCGGGCCACGGACTATTCCGATGTGCTTGAGACCATCCGCATGTTTGCCCATGACAAGGGCTGGATCGGGCGCCTGCGGGATGCCGTGCAGACGGGCCTGACGGCGGAAGCGGCCGTTGAGCGCGTGCAGAATGAAAACCGCGCCCGCATGATGCGCATCCAGGATGAGTATTTGCGCGAGCGCATGCATGACCTGGATGACCTGTCGAACCGTCTGCTGCGCATCCTGACGGGTGCTGCGGCAACAGCATCGCGTACCGACCTGCCGGAAAATTCCATCATCGTCGCCCGCAACATGGGGCCTGCGGAATTGCTCGACTATGACCGCAGCAAGGTTCGCGGTGTCATTCTTGAGGAGGGTGGCAAGACCAGCCATGTGGCCATCGTGGCGCGCGCCCTGGGCATTCCCGCCGTTGGCCTGGCGGCGGGACTCATTGATCTTGTTGATCCCGGCCATGACATTATCGTCGATGGAGGTACTGGCGAAGTCTTCGTGCGGCCCAATCCGGAACTGCAGCGGGCCTATGCGGAAAAGGTGCGGTTCTACGCCCGCAAGCAGGCACAGTTTGCGGCCTTGCGGGACCTTCCCGCCGTCACAAAGGATGGCCAGGACATAGAGCTCAACATCAATGCAGGACTCATCGTCGACCTGCCACACTTGCAAGATTCAGGTGCCGCGGGCGTTGGCCTCTACCGCACCGAGCTGCAGTTCATGATGGCGCAGCGTTTCCCGCGCCTGTCCTCACAGGTCCGCCACTATGCGCAAATCCTGGAACAGGCCAATGGCAAGCCGGTGGTGTTTCGCACCCTCGATATCGGGGCGGACAAAACGCTGCCCTATTTGCGCCAGCCGCGCGAGGAAAATCCGGCACTGGGCTGGCGCTCGATCCGTATGGCGCTCGACAGGCCGGCGCTGTTGAACCTGCAGATCAGGGCCATGCTGGTGGCAGGCGAGGGCCAGGACGTGCGCATCATGTTTCCCATGATTGCCGACGTGGATGAATATCTGCAGGCCAAGGCGGTGGTCGACAAGGAATTTGCCCTGCTCAAGGCACGCAAACACAAGATGCCGCGCAGCCTCAGTCTCGGCGTGATGATCGAAATCCCGTCGCTCATTTGGCAACTGGACCATCTCTTGCCGCTGGTGGACTTTGCCTCCATCGGCTCCAACGATTTGGTGCAGTTCCTCTTTGCCTCGGACCGTGGAAACCCCAAGCTCGCGGGGCGCTATGATCCCTTGTCGCCGTCGGCCCTGTCAGCCATGCGCTTGATTGTGGAAAAAGGCATCCAGCACGGCAAGAAGGTGACGCTCTGCGGTGAACTGGGCGGGCGTCCGCTGGAGGCGATGGGGCTCGTCGGCATTGGCATGAATTCCATGAGCATGGTGCCATCGGGCATTGGCCCGGTGAAGGCCATGATCCGATCACTCGACCAGAAAAAACTCTGGGCCTTCATGGAGCCGATGCTGCGCTCGGCCCGCCATTCGCTGCGCGCCGACCTTCTGGAATTCGCCAACAGGAATGGGGTGGTGATTTGATTTCCGGGTCAGTCAAAGCGGCAGCTTGCCCTTCACATGGGCGTAGATGAAATCGTTGGTCTGGCGCGTGTAGTCATGCACCAGTTCCGCAACGATGAGCTTGTGGGTTTCGGCACCCAGCGCCTTGCGCAACAATCCGAGGGCCGATGCGGGGGCGACCAGGACCAGTCGGTCGAATTCCTTGCGCGCCGTTCCCGTCTCCAGTGTCTCTGCCAGGGCATAGAGAAACCTGTCTTCGTCACGCCGTTCCTGCGTTGGTTTGAAGACAGGTGTGTGGTGCACGCCCGCCGCCAGTTCAGACCGGTGGTGGGCGAGGTGCGGATCGTGTTTGCCGGCAAGCGGCAGTTCGCTCACACCTTCATCGCGGTGTGCATTGAGCAGGATGCGGGCGTGCCCGCCGTCTGCCACCACAATCCAGGTCTTGCGGGTTTCATCTCTCATTTGTGCTGCTCCATCATGACGACGGTCAGGATGCAGGGACGGAAGGGTCACTGCCTTGACCAGGATCAAGTGTGGTCCACGTTAGGGCAACATTCACCATTTATGTCCATTCTCAATGGTTGATTAGCAAAGGTTAACGGCGGTCCCTGGCCGCTGGGTTGAGGATTGTGTGTGATGGACCAGCAGTATCGCGACGATTTCAGTGATGACGGCAAGACGGCCAACGGCGGCAGCGCAAGGCAAGACCTGCGGCCAAAGCCCGACGGCATCACGGACCCGGCCGGCGAGGCGGGCTGGTATTTGGAGAGGGAGCGGCTTTCACGCGGGCTTTCATTTGAGGATGTTGCGCTTGCAACCGGCATTCATCCCTACCACGTGGAGGCCATCGAATTTGGTGACATGACGCGCATGCCACCGCGTCTTGAGGCGCTTGAGATGGTGGCAGCCTATGCCGATTTCTTGGGCTTTGATCCTGAGCCGCTGCTGCAGCACTATGTGAGCTTTCTGCCCCTGCCACAGGTGGCGCCGCGCCGCCATCCGGCCAATCCGGCCCCGATGATGAGTGCCAAGATCCTGCCGTTTGGCAAGTTTCCGAGAATTCCGGCACTCAACATGCGCTCCCTCAATTTGCCCGCCATGCCCGGCGGCCGCAACGGCACCGTGGCTTCGATTGCCGCCGTGCTTCTGCTTTTGACCGGCGGCAGTTGGATGATGCTGGGGCCAGACAATGCTGCGCCGGAGATTGAGATGCTGGCCGAGTCCGGTGATCCCATGCCCACCGCCACGACCGGACCGGAAGCGGCCGACATCCAGGTGACCGACAGCGCCCTGCCAGCCGCCAGTGACCCGATCGAGCTTCCTGTTGCCAGCGACAGTGACCGCGAAGCTGACCAGGCAGGCGACCTTGGTGCCTTTATTGCCGAACAGGTGGGCGAGAGTGATCCGCAGCCTGTGGCGACCACCAGCAAGCCCGTTGAAATTGCGCGGGTTGATTCAGGCGGCGGGCGCATTTTTGGCGACAGTGATCCAAATATCCGCGTGGTGCTGAAAGCCACCAAGGCCCTGTGGCTGCTGATCGAAGATGGCCAGGGCAACCGTGTGGCCACACAGATGCTGAACCCCGGTGACATCTATCGGGTTCCCAACCGCGACGGCCTTGTGGCCATAGCCCAGGATGGCGGATCGCTTGTCTATCTGGTTGATGGCGTGGAAAAAGGCGTGCTTGGCCATCCGGGCGCACTGCTCGCAGCCGAACCGCTGGACGCCAAGATCCTTGAAGCAAAGGGTTAACCCAAGCTCAATCCGGTGCCAATCCGGCCCCAATCCGGCCCAATCCGGTTTGAACTGGACTGCAAAGACGCGTAAGAGGCGGCGCACATGGCCGCCCTTCCCGTCGAAAAACTTGACCGCATTATCGAACGTTTTGCCGCGATCGCGCACGGGCTGACAAGCGGTGCGACGGGCGAGGCCTTCGTCAGGCTTTCCAAGGACTATGCCGAAGTCGAACCTGCGGCAAAGGTGGCTCAGATGCTGCGCGATTCCTCTGCCGAAATGCAGGGGCTGGCGGAGTTGATCGCAGGCGGCGGCGAGCTTGCCGCCATGGCAGAGGCCGAAGCCCGCGCCCTTTCTGGCAGGATTGCAGCACTTGAGACCGAAATGCGCCTGATGCTGTTGCCCAAGGATGCCGCTGACGCGCGCAATGTCATTCTCGAAGTCCGCGCCGGAACCGGCGGCGATGAAGCGGCAATCTTTGCGGGCGACCTGTTCCGCATGTACCAACGCTATGCGGCCTCGCAGGGCTGGCGCGTCGAGGTGATCTCGTCAAGCGACGGCGAGCATGGTGGCTACAAGGAAGTGATTGCCAACATTTTTGGTGCGGGCGCCTATGCCAAGATGAAATTCGAATCCGGTGTGCACCGGGTGCAGCGCGTGCCAGACACCGAAACGCAAGGCCGCATCCACACCTCTGCCGCCACGGTGGCGGTTTTGCCGGAGGCCGAGGAAGTCGACATCAAGATCGAGGACAAGGATCTGCGCATTGACGTCTACCGGTCATCGGGTCCGGGCGGCCAGTCGGTGAACACGACGGACAGCGCCGTGCGCGTCACCCATCTTCCGACCGGCCTTGCCGTGGCGCAGCAGACGGAAAAATCGCAACTCAAGAACAAGAACATGGCGATGAAGCTGTTGAGGGCCAGACTCTACGAGCGCGAGCGTGAACGCATTGATTCAGAGCGCAGTGCTGCGCGCAAAGGGCAGGTGGGTTCGGGGGACCGCTCGGAACGCATCCGGACCTATAATTTTCCGCAGGGGCGGCTCACCGACCATCGCATCAACCTGACGCTCTACAAGCTGCCGGAAATCATCGAGGGACCGGCCCTGGAGGAAGTGATTTCCGCCCTGATTTCGCACCGGCAGGCGGAACTTCTGGCTGAGCAAGATGCCGGGCGTTAACACCTACGGCGAGGCCTTGGCGACCGGTCGCCAGCTCCTGGAAAAAATGGGCATCGAAACCGCGGCACTTGATGCGAGGCTGCTGCTGCGGGCTGCGACCGGCCTTGAACATGCCGACCTGATCTTGCACCTGGAGCAAACTGCAAGCCCCATGGAAATCAACCAGTACAATGGCTGGCTCGTGCGGCGGGCGCGCTTTGAACCCGTCTCGCGCATCATTGGCATGCGGGAATTCTATGGCCGGGAATTCAGCCTGTCGCCCGATGTGCTTGATCCCAGGCCCGACACTGAAACGCTTGTTGACCTTGTGCTCTCCCGTCATGGAGCCGAAACGGCACGCAACGTCATTGATCTGGGTTCCGGCAGCGGTGCCATCATCGTCACGCTGCTGGCGGAGCGGCCACTTTGGACCGGCACAGCCGTTGACATTTCCCGCAACGCGTTGGCGTTCACGTCCATCAACGCCAGGGATCATGGTGTGGCAGAAAGGCTCACTTATTTTGCCGGTTCTTGGTTTGACGGTATCGCGGGCCTGTTTGATGTCATCGTTTCAAATCCACCCTACATCCGCAAGGCCGATATTGCGGGCCTGCCCATGGCTGTTCAGGGCTATGATCCGCATCTAGCGCTGGATGGCGGTGCTGATGGCCTTTCATGCCATCGTGCCATTGCCACTGGTGCTGCCAGGCACCTTGCGCCAAATGGCATGATCGCCGTGGAAATCGGTGCTGGCCAGGAACCTGACGTGAGCGGCATTTTTGCAGCCCGGGGCCTTTCACTCGTTGAGAGTCGCCCTGATCTTGGCGGCCATGTACGGGGGCTCGCCTTTAGGGCATCTTTAGGCTGATTTGCGGCCACAGAAATATTCATTGGAATCGGCCCGCATATGGGCTATCTGAACAGATGTAACCCCTGCCTTTTGCGAGTGTTCAGCCGAAAGCGCCGGGTTTTGCTCCCTAGACAAAAGCGAAATCCGTCCCTCACGAATGTACAAGCAAGGCGATGAATGTGTCCCACCGGGGACACGTGCGACGGTGGCGGGGTGTGCAACCAGGACAATTTGATTGCTCGGTTTGATTGACCTTTGACTCGACACCATTCCCGTCTTGCGGTGCGCCCCACGTTCGCGTGGTCGGGTGCGTTTGCCTGATGCTTCCATAGGGACCCCACATGAGACCCGGACAGAACAACAACTACAAGAACCGCAACCGCAACCGCAACCGCCGCCACACTGGCAGTGGTGGAGGAAGCGGAAATAATGGTGGCAATCCCAATAACCGGGTGCTGGATTCAAACGGCCCCGACGTCAAACTGCGCGGCACGCCACAAACCATTGCCGAGAAATACATGCAGCTGGCGCGCGATGCTCATACCTCCGGCGACCGGGTGATGGCGGAAAGCTATTACCAGCATGCCGACCACTATTATCGCCTGTGGCTGGCGGCCCAGCCAGTGGGTCAGCCCATCCAGTTCTTGCGCCGCAGCGAGGAAGACCTGGAAGACGGTGAAGGCCAGGAGAGCGATGAGGAAGGTCCTGTCGAAGCAGGCGGAACAGAAGCGCCTGAGGCTGCAGAGGGCGGTGCCGCGCCGGAGAGAACCACTGAAGCTGAAGGCGAGCCCGGCGAAGATGGATACCAGAACCGTACCCAACGGCCGCGTGAACCCCGTGACCAGAACGGGGGTGGCCGTGAGCGCAATCGCAGCAACCGCTGGCCGCGCCGCAATGATCGCGACAGTGGCAGTGGCAATCGTGAGGGCAATGCCGTTGAGGCACCAGAGGCGACAGACGCCAGCCAGGGTGAAGGCACCCCAGCGCCTGAAGTGCAATCGCGCGGGGAGCGTTCTGAACGGCCCCCGCGGCGCGAACGCAATGATCCCGCTGCAGGCGATGACCGGGGTGACTGGGAAGCCCCGTCGTTTCTGAAGCGTCCTGTGCCAGTGACAGCTGTGGATGCTGCAAATGAGGGCGAAGCTGCCCCGAGCGAGCGAAAGCCCCGCGGCCGCCGCCCACGCTGGGGTGAGGACGTCGTCTCCGCCAACGAGCCGACATCGGGCGAAGAATAGCACTTCGACATTCTCGAAAGGGCAACCGGCCTCTTGCCGGTCGGAAACCGCCTCCCCATATCCCTGTCATTCAAGAGCAACGGGCGAGCAAGTGGAATCACTTGCGAAGCGAAAGTTGCTCCAGATTCAATATGCTACTGCAACCTGCGTTCAATTGAACGCGAGTTGCTGTAGGGGGGTAATGCAGCCATGCCCAAACGGGGTGGCACCGCACGCCTGCAACTCTAAACCCATGACGGCGTTTGCCGGGGGCCTTCGGGACCCGCTGGACGTGCCGAGGCGAGGATGAGATGGATTTTGAAAAATACACCGAGCGTTCGCGCGGCTTTATCCAGTCGGCGCAAGCCCTCGCGTTGCGCGAAAGCCACCAGCGCTTTTCGCCGGAGCATGTGCTCAAGGTGCTGCTGGACGATGCGGAAGGACTTGCCGCAGGTCTCATCAATGCCGCAGGCGGTGATTCCCGCCAGGCCCTCAAAGGGGCAGAGGCCGCCCTTTCCAAAATGCCAAAGGTTTCGGGTGGCGGTGCCGGACAGGTCTTTCTGGCACCTGAGATGGCAAGGGTCTTTGAGGCCGCCCAAAAGATTGCAGACAAGGCCGGCGATTCATACGTGACGGCCGAACGGCTGCTGCAGGCCCTTGCCTTGGAGCAGAGCGAAGCTGCGAAAATCCTGAAGTCTGCGGGGGTGACGGCGCAGGGCCTCAACACCGCCATCAATGCCATCCGCAAGGGCCGCAACGCAGATACCGCGTCTGCCGAACAGGGCTATGACGCGCTCAAAAAATATTCCCGCGATCTCACGGAAGCCGCGCAAGCAGGCAAGCTTGATCCGGTCATTGGCAGGGATGAGGAAATCCGCCGCGCCATTCAAGTCCTGTCACGGCGCACCAAAAACAATCCCGTGCTCATTGGCGAACCGGGTGTCGGCAAGACGGCCATTGCCGAAGGCCTGGCGCTGCGCATCATCAAGGGCGATGTGCCTGAGAGCCTGAAAGACAAGAAGCTGATGGCGCTCGACATGGGGGCCATCATCGCGGGGGCCAAGTATCGCGGTGAATTCGAAGAACGGTTGAAGGCCGTGCTGTCGGAGGTGACAGCGGCTGACGGTGGAATCATCCTGTTCATCGATGAAATGCACACGCTTGTTGGCGCTGGCAAGTCAGAAGGGGCCATGGACGCTTCAAACTTGTTGAAGCCCGCCCTGGCGCGGGGTGAACTGCATTGTGTGGGTGCGACGACGCTGGACGAGTATCGCAAGCACGTGGAAAAGGATGCCGCCTTGGCACGGCGCTTCCAGCCGGTGTTCGTGAACGAGCCCACAGTTGAAGACACGATTTCCATTCTGCGTGGCATCAAGGAAAAATACGAGCTGCATCACGGTGTCAGGATTTCCGACGCGGCCATTGTTGCGGCGGCCACATTGTCGAACCGCTACATCTCGGACCGCTTCCTGCCCGACAAGGCCATCGACCTGATGGATGAAGCAGGCTCGCGGCTGCGCATGCAGGTCGATTCGAAGCCGGAAGAACTGGACGAGACTGACCGCCGCATCATGCAGTTGCAGATCGAGCGCGAGGCCTTGAAAAAGGAAACCGACAGCGCCTCCAAGGACCGCCTTTCACGGCTGGAAAAGGAGTTGGCAGAGACAGAAGAAAAGTCCGCCGCCATGACCCGCAACTGGCAGGCGGAGAAGGAAAAGCTTGCCACAGCTTCCAAACTCAAGGAGGAGCTGGAGAATGCACGCCATGAACTCGAGACTGCCCAGCGCAAGGGTGATTTTTCCCGGGCCGGCGAACTGACATATGCACGCATTCCCGAGCTCGAAAAGAAGCTTGCCGCGGCGGAGGACGCGGGCTCCTCACACATGCTGGAAGAGGCCGTGACGGCGAGCCACGTTGCCCAGGTTGTTTCGCGCTGGACCGGCATTCCCGTCGACAAGATGCTGGAAGGCGAGCGCGAGAAGCTGCTTTCCATGGAAGATGCGCTGGCCAGGCGCGTGGTGGGGCAGGCCGATGCTGTTCAGGCGGTCGCCACTGCCGTCAGGCGCGCCCGCGCCGGCCTGCAGGATCCCAACCGGCCCATTGGGTCGTTCATGTTTCTTGGCCCCACAGGTGTCGGCAAGACGGAGTTGACCAAGGCGCTGGCCGCGTATCTGTTTGATGACGAACATGCCATGGTCCGGATCGACATGTCGGAATACATGGAGAAGCATGCAGTATCGCGCCTCATCGGTGCGCCTCCCGGCTATGTCGGTTATGAAGAGGGTGGCGCACTCACCGAGGCTGTGCGGCGCAGGCCCTATCAGGTTGTGCTGTTTGACGAGATCGAGAAAGCCCACCCTGACGTGTTCAACGTGTTGCTGCAGGTGCTTGATGACGGCCGCCTGACCGACGGCCAGGGCCGCACGGTTGATTTCAAGAACACGCTGATCATCATGACATCAAACCTTGGCTCCGAGCATCTGGTGAAACTGGGTGAAGATCAGGATGTCGATGTGGTGCGGGACGATGTCATGGAGGTGGTGAAGCGCACCTTCAGGCCGGAATTCCTCAACCGGGTCGATGAGATCATCCTGTTCCACCGGCTGAAGCGGGTGCACATGGGTGCCATCGTCGAAATCCAGATGCAGCGTCTTCTCAAATTGCTCAGTGAACGGAAGATTTCACTGACGCTCTCGGAGGCGGCGCACACCTGGCTCGCCGACAAGGGCTATGACCCGGCCTATGGGGCGCGGCCATTGAAACGGGTGATCCAGAAGTCAGTGCAGGATCCGCTGGCAGAGGCCATCCTGGCGGGCCGCGTCAGTGATGGCGAAAACGTGGGTGTTGATGTGGTCAACGGCCAGATTGCCATCAACGGCATGGTGGGCGGTGCGCTACCCAAGGCCAGCAACGTGGTGACGCTGCATTGACGGGTTAAAGCTACGGCCACCCCCTCAGTCACTTCGTGACAGCTCCCCCAACAAGTTGGGAGGAGCGGGGTGTTTGTGAGTTTCCCTGCTCCCTCAGCTTTGCTGGGGGAGCTCCCCGAAGGGGTGAGGGGGTGGCTGTGACGTGTGGCTTTTCATGTTAATCACGCCGCATGACCCTCGACGACTACAACACGTATTGCAAATCCCTCCCCCACACTGCCCATGTGGTGCAGTGGGGTGGGGCGCATGTGTGGAAGGTGGGCGGGCAAAAGGGCAAGGTCTTCGCGGTGTGCTGGGACGAAGGTACCGCAGGCCTTCACATCACCTTCAAGTGTTCCGAGATGAGCTTTGACCTGTTGAAAGAGCAACCGGGTCTGCGGCCCGCACCCTATTTTGCCTCGCGTGGAATGAAGTGGATCCAACGCTTCAATGACCAGTTCATGGATGATGCGGCGCTGAATGACTACCTGCGTGAAAGCCACAGGCTTGCAGCATTGAACCTGCCGAAAGGCGTTCGGCTGACCTTGGCATTTTGACCTACTGCCCGGTTCTATTGCCCGGCTTGGGCGACCTGCGTTGAGCTTGGCGCCTGCTGCATCATGGCGAGCACGCGCTGCTTGTTGGACCGGAAGTTGCGAAGATCCTTGCCTGCCAGTTGGCGTCCGCCAGCGGCGCGGATGACGGACGGATTGACGGGCTTGTTGCTGACGCGAACCTCGTAGTGCAAGTGTGGTCCCGTGGAACGCCCGGTCGAACCCACATAGCCGATCACCTGGCCCTGGTTCACTTTTGAGCCGCTGCGGATGCCGGCGGCAAGGCGGCTCATGTGGGCATAAAGTGTTTTGTATTTCTTGCCATGTCTCAGCACGATGGTATTGCCGTAGGTGCCGTGGCGGCCCGCGAGATCAACAACTCCCGAGCCTGCGGCGCGGATCGGTGTTCCCGTGGGCGCACCAAAATCAACGCCGGTGTGCATTTTCGAGTAGCGCAGAAGCGGGTGGCGGCGCATGCCGAAACCCGAAGTCAGGCGGGCACCGGAAATCGGCGTCTTGAGGAGGGCGCGCGAAGCTGACCTGCCATTCTCGTCATAGTAATCGGTGTGGCCTTCGGATGTCGTGAAGCGATAATAGGTTTGCGTCTTGCTGTCGAAATTCAGCTTGGCATAATGCAGGACGCGGCGCTTGCTCGATGTTCCGCTGAAGGGCTTGCCGAAAAACATCTCGTAGGAATCCGACGCCGAAAGCTGGTGCTGGAAATCAACATCAAACGAGAAAACACGGGTGAATTCGGCGACAATGTAGTCGGGAACATTGCTGTCCTTGGCTGTTGCATAAAGGCTGGAACCGATGCGGCCAGTAGAACGGAAGTTGGGTATTTCAGCATATTCAGAGGCAACCCGGCCCTGCTTGCCTTCGATGCGTGCTTCAAACAGCCCGTCCTCGTCGGCCTCGACGACGATGGTTTCCTTTGGCCCCGGTTTGAACGACAGCTCAACCGGAAAAATCACTTCGCGGCCGTAGAAATCATACTGGCGGTCAAGTGTCACTTCGAACCTTGTGCCGGACTTGATCATGTTCGTCGGCAGAACCGGTTCAATGGCCTTGGCCAGTGCCTGGGCCGCCGCCCTGGAGACACCCCTTTCGGTCAATTCGGCGATCAGGGTGTCGCCCTTGCCGAGGGTGAAGGTTTCGTCCACCGGCTCTGGCGGTGGAGACTTGGAGATTGTGGTGATGTTTTCATTCTCACTCTCCACAGCCTGGATTTCGGCATCGAGTACGGCCGTTTCCTGCTCGCCATAGGGCAGCTCGTCCCCTTCGATCTCAGGATAGGCCCAATCACCCTCCAGGGGGCGCTCAGGCAGAACTTCCGTTTGTGATTGGCCGGAAGAAGCGGCTGCCAGATCGGTTTCGCCAAGTGCTGATTGGCGTATTGATCCGTCCACGGAATTTATTGAAATGGCGGCATTTGCGTCATTCGGAACGGCGTTCTGGCCGAAGATGCCCAGTGTCACGCCACCCACCAGAAGTGTTGCGGCGATGCCTGCGATACAGGTTGTCAGGAGCCAGCGGTGATGATGTGATTCTTCGAGGAACGAAGTCTCGAGATCGATAGTCTCGAAATCCTGGTCAATGGGGACGAGGCTGGGCCGGGGAGCCCTTTGACGCGGCCCATGGCCGTCGTATTCGCCCACGTCGTTCAATGCCCTGCGCTCCCGCCTTGTGGGCTTTCGCCCGCCGATCTTTCTCACAAACTGTCACGTCGATACCCCGGCTCGCGCCGAAGCACACGTCATTCGCCCCGTTCGGCGGACAATGCCCGGGGCAGGGTTGGCCTGTCAACCTTTTCGACCCTCTGCAACAAATTCAAAATGAGATGGCGCGATGCTGCTTCCATCCCACATTTGCATGATCTCCGACAGTGTGGGCCAGAGTGTGCTACCATCCGGTTAACCATAAGTATGGTCGTTGGGATGATGATGAATGGCCTGTGGACGGGTCGTGGAGGCGCGCAAATCAAGGGCCCGCTGCTGGATGAATTGTGCAGGGCAACAGACACTTCGGAAAAATCAGGCGAATTGCTACCCAACGCTGCCCGCAAGCTGATCAATGGACCGGCAAAGGCGAGCCGTTGCCTGGAGATGTTCTATAATAGCCCTTTTGATTCAACCCATTACAAGAATCTCAAAAATCTTTCGATTGCCTGCTTGACACTTTCGTGAAGGTGAACATATAACGCCCCTCACTGAGGGACACCGGTGCTTCCGCGCCGATGCCTCTGTTCGAAATCTGAAGCGATCGGCTAGACAAGCCGGCCTCCCTGAAAGGGGAAACCGGCAAAGGGTCTTGTCTGTCGCTCATCTTGCCCGAAAGGGCTGGAACGCAAGTTCCCTGCTGATTGACATCGTTGTTGAAAGAAAGAGAAACGCAGACGGCGTGTGTCCTTGCGGTTTTCACGTGAGTGGAAACGAAGAAACAAACGTCTTATGCGTTTCAAAAAGTAGAGATAGTACAAGCTTCGATCGCAAGATCGATGACATTATCTCTCGTCAATTTTTTGAAAGCTAAAGACCAGTAGATGGTTTGCTGCGAATGCCTAACGGCAAGCGCAGTGGCCATCTCAACCAGTTTCAAACTTGAGAGTTTGATCCTGGCTCAGAACGAACGCTGGCGGCAGGCTTAACACATGCAAGTCGAACGGCTGTAGCAATACAGCAGTGGCAGACGGGTGAGTAACACGTGGGAACCTTCCTAGAGGTACG
>JANPDD010000154.1:0-8237 GCA_031431295.1 Hyphomicrobiales bacterium
CCCTCCAGTATATGGTGGTCAGCCGTTGGCGTGTGGGTGTGGGTACCCACAACAACACTGACACGACCATCGCAGAAATGCCCCATGGCCATCTTCTCTGACGAGGCCTCACCATGGAAGTCGAGGAGAATGGCATCGCAATCCAAACCGAGCTTGCAGCTCTCGATTTCCCGTTCCACCGCAGGGAATGGATCATCCAGCATGGGTTCAACCATGACGCGGCCCATGGCGTTGATGACCAGCACCCGCTGGCCCCGGGGCGTCACAAACATCGTGGACCCGCGGCCGGGGCAGCCTGCCGGCCAGTTCAGCGGGCGGATCAACTGCGGCTCCCGTTCGATGGTCACCAACAGCTCCCGCTGGTCAAAGGCGTGGTTGCCAAGGGTAATGACATCGGCGCCCGCCTCACGCAGCAGATGATAGTGGCTTTCGCTCAGGCCAAATCCATGGGTGGTGTTTTCGCCGTTCAGCACGACACAATCAGGCGCGTAGCGCTCACGCAGTATTGGCACATGTTTGCAAACCGCGTCGCGGCCAGACTGGCCCACAACATCTCCAAGGAAAATCAGGCGCACGCGATCAATTCTTTCTCGGTCATGACAAAGTCGAGCGGCTGGTCGTGGCTGCTGCTCGGCACACTGTCAATCTCCTGTGCCGCATAGGCAATGCCAATGGCCAGAACGCGCTTCTTGCTCCTCAACAGTGCCAGGGTGCGATCATAAAAGCCGCCGCCATATCCGAGCCTGTGGCCTTTGCGGTCAAATGCAAGGAGAGGCACCAGCAACACGTCGGGCTCGACAAGCGGTGCCGCGTCCAGCGGGCGCGGGATGTCCCAAACGCCGGGTACCGTCGGTTCGCCGGGCAGCCAGCGCCTGAACCGCAATGGTTCCCCCTTGGCGATGATGACGGGCAGTGCCGTCGTCCAGCCATCGCCCGCCAGCCTGCCCAGCAAGGGCCGGGTGTCAATTTCGCTCTGATAGGGGAAAAAGCCGGAGACAATCCTGGATCCTGTATCCAGCAGGACCGGAAAATCAAGTGCGGCAAGGCGCAACGGGGCCACTTCCTTCAAGGCTTCATGGGCATTCTCGCGCAGTGCGGCGGCCTCTTTGCGGGCTGCTTTCTTGATGTCAATCAATGTCATCCGGCACCTGAGAAAACAAGAAGTGGCGAAACCACCATGGCCGTGGGAACGTACGATCCCAGGTCCCTACTTGCGTAGGTGGGCGCCATATGTGCCAGACCAGGGTCCAGCCAGGGACAGCTCCCAAGATGATCGTTTATAGGCCCCAGGGAAAAATGTTCCTGCACGCACCGGGCAGTCTCGCCAGTGCCGCATGTAGGGCGCAAGCCCGTTAATGTCCAGTCCTACTGGAGCAGGTCGATGTCCAGCTGGTCGACGACATAGGGTGCCGTGAACCGGATCCGGTCGCCGGGCCGCAAACTGTCCCAGGTTCCATTCGTCCCGGCGTCGCTCGAATCCAACAGGGGAACGGCATCCGCAAACATGGCCTCGCTGCCAGGTACGACAGCGGCCCCATAACCATTGTGGTTTTCAGATACAGTGACACCTGTCAAACTCCGGTTGCCCGTGTTCTGGATGAGGTAGGTATAGGTGATCGTGTCGCCGGCGTTGACCGGTCCCGCCGTGTTGGCTGTCTTCACGATTTGCATCTGCTGGCGCAGCACCAGCGCCACGCTGGCCGAGCCTGTGTTGCTGAAAGGGTTGCCGTTGAAGGCTCCGGCGACTGTCACGGTGTTGTCGACATCGCCATCGCCGCCGCCATCGCTGTCGAAATCGGATACAGTGACAGAATACGACAGGTTGCAGGTCTCACTGGCGCCGATGGCCAGCACGCTGATCGTGGCATTGCCGGAAATCGTGCAGACAGGCGTTCCCAGCGGGTCGGACACAGTAAGCGACGTCAGCGCCACATTGCCGTCGTTCTGGATCGAAATGGAATAGACAATCGCGTCACCCACGTCATCAACGCTGGCCACATCTGCCGATTTGCTGATCTGCGTTGAAGGCAGGGGGAAGAGATTGGAAAATACACAAGTGACGTCGGCCCCGGCGACAATGTAGCTCGCGCCAATGGTCAGCGTGAGACCCGACAAGCTGCCGAACGACCCGCCGTTGCCCGTCACGCCGCTATTGGCGTCGGTGCATGACGCACCGCTTATGATGTAGGTGGTGGGAAGCGGCGTGGTTTCGCTGAGCGTCACCGCTGTTCCAATGGTCGTTGCATAGGTGGTGCCGGGAGAAACGGGCGCCGGTGTTGCGGCGGCAGTGGTGGTGATGTTGCCAATGGCAGATTCAAGGTTGGTCCCTGTAAAGGCGAAGGGGCCGCCGAAATTGTCAACCGTGGTCTTCTGCACACGGATGATCGGTGTCTTGTTGTAGGTGAACGTGCACGTGATGCCGGTGCCTGTGGCCGTTGCCGCAGCATCAAGCGTAAGCACGAGGCCGGACAGACTGGCCGTTCCACTTGAGCCCATGCCCGTACATGACCCACTTGCCAGTTGATAGCCCGTTGGCAATGTGGTTGTGATGGCCGTCGACGTGTCGGGCAAAGTGAGTGCGACCGTTGTGGCTGATGCCGGACTGCCGATTGTGGTCGTTGTGATGCCCGAGCTGCCGTAGCCGTTGCCGCCCGAGTAGTTGAATGTTTCCAACCCACCATTCGAGATCGCACGCACGGTCAGCAGTGGGCGCTTGTCATTGGTGAAGACACAGGTGAAATCGCTGCCTGCCTTGACATTTACTGCCGGTATCGTGAGCGTGGAGCCTGAAAAGCTGCCGATTGCCCCCGTGTTGCCGGTCCGGCTGCTGTTGGCGTCCGCGCAACTCGCCGAAATGAAGGCGTAGTCGCTGTCCACCGTTTCCGTGATCGTGACGGCTGTTCCGATGGTGCTCGCCTCGATGGCGGTTGGCGACACGGGCTGCGCGGTGTTGGCGGCGATTGTCGTGATGTTGGCAATGCTGGAGGCGAGGTTCGTTGCACTGAAGCTGAATGGTCCATCAAATCCGCCACGGCTGAGCTTCTGAACCTTGACCGTCGGGGTCTTGGTGTTGGTGATCGTGCAGACGGCACCGTAGTTTGTTTCCGTAAGGCTGGCGGTAATGGTGCGGGTTGAATTGTTGACGGTAACATAGCTTCCGGCAGAACCCCCGCCGGGTGCCGTGCAACTGATGCTGGCCGTTGGAACCCAGCCTGACAGCGCTGTTTCAGTGATGGTCAGCGTCCGTGTGCCGCCGGCATTGAGTCCGACTTCAAAGGTCTGGGAACCATTGTCCGACAGCGACACCGTGCCCGGCGAGACCGTGGCGGAGGGACTCGCCGATGTCGTGAAGGCAAAACTGCCGGGCTGTGTGTCCGGATTGGTCTGCTTGGTCACCGTCACGTAGCCGTTGACAGTAACACCGGTGACACTTGACGTGGTGCTGGCCAGGCACTTTGCCTTTGTGCTGGCTGTGACGTTGGAAACATTGCAGGTGTTTCCGCCTGCGTTGTTGGCGAACACCAGAACATAGGGCAAGGCCAGGCTGTTGGTGCCGGGAACGGGACTGCAGACGATGGGCACACTGTTGATGCGCAAGGTTGCAATGCCGGACGACTGGAAATCGCCACAGCTATCCGTGTCAACAGACTGGAATGGCAGCGGTGTTGTGGGGAACAGCCCGATGGAACAGCTCGACGAACCATTGTTGAGTTTCGGATCAATGCTGTTCTCACCGATGAAATAGGCAACATCATAGCGTTCCGGAGAGTTCGATGTGACCGCCGCCAGGACATCAATGGTGATGGTGGAACCTTGGCGGCACGATGAAATAGAGCTGCCGCTCGGTTGGTCAAAGGTCAGGTTGGACGAGAAATCGTTGGCTGTGCAATTGAGATCGGCACCAAAGCGCGTGCCGGCACAGGTTTGGCCGTTGGTTGCGGTGATGGTGGCGGTTTGTGCAAGTGCGGACCGTGACAGAGCGATTGGCAAGACAAAAAGCGTCACCAGCATTGCAATGACGCAACGCTTCAACACCCCTGAACTGACCAAACAAACCAACGCCACCGCACCAAACCGGGCCGGCCATGGGGCGCACCAAACGGGTACGCAGCCTGTCTCGACCCTTTTTCCCAAAGGATTGCAATCGGTCGAGACTTAGTCCTGTCAGGGTAAATGTCAGCTTAACGGCATTGCATGCGCTGATTTCGGTTCCGCAGCGCGCAAGGCTTACTCCAATAAACATGCCGTGATGCGTCATTGCTTTGCGGCACCCGTTGGAACAGAATCATCCAACAATTCCCGTGGCTCGTAGAAAGCAAAGAATGCCCCGTCTTCCACGCCTTGCCAGCCTCGCCACCGCTGTCCCGCCGCACGTTCTGGAGACAACCCATGTGGTGAAACAGGCGGGCCGGATTTTTGCCCGCTTTGGCGACGAGTTTGAGCGCATGTTGCCGGTATTCGCCAACACCGGAATCGAGCGGCGCTATTCAGCCTGCCCGGTAGACTGGTTCGACAGGGACAATGACTGGCCCGAGCGCACGAAACAATTTACCGACGTCGCCCAAAGCCTGTTCAAGGAGGCCTCAGGCAAGGCCTTGGACATGGCAGGGGTGGCGGCGTCGGAAGTTGATGCGATTGTCACAGTGTCCTCGACCGGCATCGCCACGCCGTCCATCGAAGCCCGGGTCATGCATGTGATGGGTTTCAGGGACGATGTGCTGCGGGTTCCAATCTTTGGCCTGGGATGCGCGGGCGGCGTGACGGGGCTTGCGACGGCTGCCCGCCTTGCTTCGGCAATGCCGGGCAAAACCATTCTGTTGTGCGTGATCGAACTCTGCACACTTGCTTTCCGCCCGGACGAAATGACCAAATCAAATATCATCGCCACGGCGCTGTTTGGTGACGGCGCGGCGGCAGCCATCATCCGTGAACAGGGAGAGGGTCCCACCATCGAACACGCTGGTGAACACACCTGGCCCGGTACGATTGGCATCATGGGTTGGCGCGTGGACCCGCAAGGCTTTGGCGCCATTTTTTCCCGCTCCATACCGGAACTGGCCTTGCGCGACCTCCGACCCGCCGCCAACCAGTTTCTGGAACGCCACGGCCTTTCATTCCGCGACGTCGCCCACTTCTCTTTCCACCCCGGCGGCACAAAAGTCATCCAGGCGCTCGAACAGGCGTTTGAACTGGCCGAAGGCAGGCTTGGCCACGAACGAAACGTGCTCGCCGGCTTTGGCAACATGTCGGCACCAACGGTGCTGTTCGTGCTGCAACGGTCACTATCCGAAGATTGGTCCGGCCGCCGCTTCATCGGTTCGCTGGGGCCGGGCTTCACCGCCAGTTTCATGACCATGACCCAGTGAGCATGCTCGGCCTGGCCATTCTGTTGTTTGTCACGCTGCAACGCCTGAGCGAACTCGTGATCGCACGGCGAAACACCGCGCGGCTTCTGAAGGCCGGAGGTATCGAGTGGGGAGCCAACCACTACCCTGTGATGGTGGCACTCCACGTCACCTGGCTCGCTGGGCTCTGGCTCCTGGCGCCCGGTCGTGACATTTCAACATTCCTGTTGGCGCCATTCGCCCTGTGCCAGATCTTCCGCCTGTGGATTCTGGCCACGCTGGGGCAGCGCTGGACCACGCGCATCATCACTGTCCCGGGCGAAACACTGGTCATGCGTGGCCCCTATCGCCTTGTCCGCCACCCCAACTATCTGCTGGTGGCAGTGGAAGTGCCGTTGCTGCCGCTTGTCTTCGGGCTTTGGACCTTTGCACTGCTTTTTGGTGTGTTGAACCTTGCCATGCTGGCCTGGCGTATCAGGGTGGAAAATCAGGCGCTGTCGCCCATCAGCCGAAGCTGAACTTCTTCACATGCGGCGGCGGCACCATGCCCGGCAGCAGACGGGGATCGGCAAACGCCGCTTCGAAACGATAGCCGACGGGAATGACGCCCGCCCAGATCGGAAGGGCATAGTCCTCCTCATCGTCCCTCGGTGGGCCACTGCGCGTCTTTGCTGAAGCTTCTGTCAGTTCAAGCCCCAGTATGGTTGTAGCCTTGAGTTCCTTCGCGGTCATCGGGCGCAATATCTCCCAGCGCCCCGGATAGAGCCGGTCCACGAAGGTTTTCAGCCGCATTTCCTTTTCCGCCACATCCGTCACCTTGAAGGCCGTGCCAAAAGCCATGACCGAGCGGTAATTGCAGGAATGGTGGAATGCCGAGCGCGCCATCACCATGCCGTCGATGATCGTGACATTGACGCAGACGTCCGCATTCTCCGCCGATTCCAGCATGCGGCTCGCCGCCGAACCATGCCAGTAAATATGGTTGCCCTCGCGCCACTGCAGGGTGGGTGTGACGACAGGCGCGCCATCCAGCACATAGCCGACGGTGCAATTGGGCTGGGCGTCCAGTATCTGATGAATGGCTTCTGCTTCATAGGAGGCGCGTTCGTGACTCCGCCGCGCGCGGGCACGTTCCGAAGGGGCCTTGCTCATCTGCTTCTCCTGTTTGCATACCGGCGTAGACCGCAGTATGGTATGGTGAAAAGCACCAATCACAGCCAGCATGACCAGACCACTTCAAACTGTTGCCTCTTTGGAACTGGGAATCGACCGGGGCCAACACGAGACATTCCAGGCCCAGATCGCACGTCAGTTGCGCGACCTCGTTCTGTCAGGGCGGATGAAGCCGCGCACCAGGCTGCCGTCGAGCCGGGCGTTGGGCGAGCAGCTTGGCGTGGCCCGCGCCACCGTCGTTGAAGCCTATGAGCAGCTTCTGGGCGAAGGTTACCTCGAAACCAAACTGGGTTCCGGCACAACAGTTGCGGCGGAATTGCCGGAAAGCCTGTTGACAACGGGCAAGGTCCTGGCCGCTTCCAGACATGCGCCCCCGCCTGTGAAGCGGGAGCCGGCCCGCCCATTCCGCGCCGGATTGGTGGACTGGGAGCATTTTCCCCACGACGCATGGGGCAGGATGCTGGGGCGCCACTGGCGCAACCCTTCCATCACGCTTTTGGAACACAACGATCCCTTTGGCTGGATGCCGCTCCGAAAGGCGATTGCCGCCCACCTCTATGATTGGCGTGGCATCGCCTGCGAGCCGGAACAGGTCATTGTCACGGCGGGCGGCAGCGACGCCTTTGACCTGGTGCGCCGGGTGGCTTTCAAACCGGGCGACAGGCTGTGGCTGGAAGATCCGGGCTACCCGACGGCACGACGCATCTTTGCGCTTGGTGGCCTGAAACTGGTTGCCGTACCCGTGGATGATGAAGGACTGATCGTGGCCACGGCGCGCAGCCGCCATCCTTGGGCAAAGGGAGCCTTTGTCACCCCGGCGCGGCAGTATCCCACCGGCGTCACCATGCCGGTGACGCGCCGCCTTGAATTGCTGGCCTGGGCGCAGGATGCCGATGCCATCGTGGTTGAAGACGACTACGATAGCGAATACCGCTATGTGGGACGCCCCCTGCCAGCCCTCATGAGTCTCGACCGCAACGACCGGGTGATTTACTCCGGGACTTTTTCCAAGGTGTTTTCACCCATCATCCGCCTTGGTTTCATTGTTGTGCCGCGCCGCCTCATGGGATCGTTCCGGCAGGAGCGCAGCGTATTCGGCTCGCCACCCTCCTTGGTGGTGCAGCCAGCCCTTGCACAATTCATGGGCGACGGACAATTTGCCGTCCATATCCGCCGCATGCGCAGGCTTTACGCCACGAGGCGCCAGCGCCTGATGGCAGCTCTTGCGCCGGGTATTCCGCAACTCTTCCAGCTCGATGCACCGCCCTCCGGCCTGATGTTGTTGCTGCGCTTTCCGCCGACAGTCAGTGACGAGACAATTGAAAAGGCTTTGCTGAACGCCGGAATTGAAACGCAAACTCTCTCCAGCCACTATGCCGGAAGGCGCAGGCGCCAGGGACTTCTGCTGAGTTTTGCGGGCTTCCATGAAGTTGACCTGGAAAAGGCGGCGGCAACAACCCTTGCGGTCATTGGCGCAACGCACCCTCAAGTGCGCAGCGGTTGAGGATAAAAAGTTGCTCAAACAATTTGATTTGGCGCATCTTTCGCTTCGCAAGCAAATCCACTTGCCCGCCCGATGCGCTAGACTCTGATTTCATTTGAATGATCCGTAACCGGCATTTCGGAAGTAGTTTTGACACTCTGTTGGGGAGATCGTCGGCAAGACGTCCTTGATGGCCGCTTCGACTTCTTCGACAGTCCTGCCCATGGCTTTGCGCA
>JANPDD010000155.1:0-11770 GCA_031431295.1 Hyphomicrobiales bacterium
CGGAAGTTGGTGATGAGCAGCGCGACATTGCCTGGGTCCTAACAATCATCGGGGGCACTCTTGTCGTCGCCGTTCTCCTCACAACACCCGGAAAGGCGGTCCTCTATTCAGGGGAGGTCAGCGATAGCGATGTGACGACCATCGTCCAGTCCCACTGTGTGTCCTGCCATGCTGCAAAACCCATTGATCCCGCCTTCAAGGCGCCGCCCAAGGCCGTTGTCCTTGAAACACTGGATGACCTGCGCCGCCACAACCGGCAGATCATGGTACAATCCGTCAATGCCAGGGCCATGCCGCTTGGCAACAAAACTGGCATGAAGGATGAGGAGCGCGCCAAGCTCGGCGCGTGGCTGTCGAGGCAATGAGGACTGTTGCTGCGGTGAATGACATGGACGAGGAGGCGTTTGTGCAGGCCTTCGGAGATGTGGCGGAGCACTCGCCATGGGTTGCGGGCCGGGCCTTTGAGGCGCGGCCGTTTGCCAGCCGCGAAGCCATGGTCCTGGCCTTTAAGCAGGCCCTCTGGACAGCGTCGCGGACCGCGCAGTTGACATTGATTGGCCTCCATCCCGATCTTGCCAAAAAGGCCAGGCTCACGGCCGATTCGACGCGCGAACAACAGGGTGCGGGCCTCGATAGCCTGACTGAACCGGAGTTGGCACACTTCACGTTTCTCAATGGGCAATACCGCACAAAATTTGGCATTCCCTTCATCTTCGCCGTGAAGGGTGCCACCAAGGGACAGATTCTCGAAAGTTTCGAGCAGCGGATTGTCAATAGCACAGACATCGAATTCGAGACCGCCCTCAACCAGGTTATTCGGATCCTGCGCTTCCGCATCGAAGACCGAGTCGCCCTATGAAGAAGATTGTTCGGGGCCAGGTCCTGTCCTTCGCAGCCGATGGTGCTTCATTCGTGCATCACGCGAAAGGTGCTGTCGCGATTGGCGATGACGGTCGCATCCAGTGGGTTGGTGCCGCGGCTGACACGCCCCGGAATTATGCGGACTACGCCATTGATGACCATGGCGACAGGCTCGTGCTGCCGGGGTTCATTGATGCCCACATCCATTTTCCCCAATACCGGATTCTGGCCGCACCCGGCAAAGACCTGCTGGACTGGTTGACCCGCTTCACCTTTCCCGAGGAAGCACGGTACGCCGACAAGACCCATGCGGAGATGGCTGCCGGCATTTTTCTGGACCGGTTGGTGGCCAATGGCACGACTGCTGCCCTGGCGTTTTGTTCGGTCCACAAGGTGTGTGCCGAGGAACTGTTCAAGGCTGCCGCTTGCCGCAACATGGCAATGGTAACGGGCAAGACCATGATGGATCGTAACGCTTTGCCCGCTGTCCAGGACACAGCCGAACAGGGCGCGCGGGAAAGCGCGGAACTCTACCATGATTGGCATGGCAAGGGACGCTTGCGCCATGCCGTCACGCCGCGCTTTGCCATCACATCCAGTGCTGAGCAACTGCGCCTGTCGGGCGAGCTCCTGCAGTCACTCAAGGGATCATTGCTGCAGACACATATTTCGGAGAGCCCGGGCGAAATCGCCCGCGTGGCAGAGCTTTTTCCCGATGCCACCGATTATACCGATGTTTACGACCGCTTCGGGCTATTGGGACCCCGCTCACTCTTCGCCCACGGCATTCATTTGAGTGAGCGCGAAGCGGCGCGTTTTCATGAAACGGGTTCAACCGTTGTCCATTGCCCGACCTCCAATACATTTCTGGGGTCGGGCTTGATGCCCATGCGGCATTTGCGCGAGCGGCACCGCCCAGTCGCGTTGGGCCTTGCAACAGACGTCGGCGGCGGCACAAGCTATTCCATGCTCGCTACCATGGCCGAAGCCTACAAGGTGCAAATGCTGTCAGGCTACAAGGCAACAGCAGTTGAGCTCTTTTCCATGGCGACGATCGGCAACGCGGCGAGATTGCATATTGAAGACGAGACGGGTTCCCTCGAGACCGGCAAATTCGCCGACATGGTTGTCCTTGACCCCGAAGCGACGCCCGTGCTGGCGAGCCGCCATCAAGTTTCGCAATCGATGGAAGATGTCTTGTTTGCACTGATGATCCTGGGCGATGATCGTGCTGTAACCGCGACCTACATCGCTGGTGAGAAAGTCCATGACCGGCTATCCCCGTGACATGAAGGGCTACGGCCGTGCCATTCCCGATCCGAAATGGCCGGGTGGTGCCTTCGTTGCCGTGCAGTTTGTCCTCAACTACGAAGAAGGTGGCGAAAGCAACGTTCTTCACGGCGATGCTGCGTCCGAAGCCTTTCTGTCTGAAATCGTCGGCACCCAGGCTTGGGTAGGCCAGCGCCACTGGAACATGGAATCGATTTACGAGTATGGCGCGCGCGCCGGCTTTTGGCGCCTGTGGCGCCTGTTCACTGGTGCCGGCGTCCCGGTCACGGTCTATGGCGTGGCGACGGCATTGCAGCGCTCTTCCGGCCAGGTTCAGGCCATGAAGGAAGCAGACTGGGAAATTGCCTCGCACGGTCTCAAGTGGATTGAACACAAGGACTTGCCGGAGGAGGTGGAACGCCAGCAGATCGCCGAAGCCATCCGTCTCCATGAGGACGTGACGGGAGCAAGGCCACTCGGCTGGTACACTGGCCGCTGTTCCATGAACACCACGCGGCTGGTGATGGAGGAGGGCGGCTTTCTCTATTCATCCGACGACTATTCAGACGACCTGCCCCACTGGCTGAAAAAGCCGGGCGGTGGCAGCCATCTTGTCATTCCCTACACGCTTGACGCCAATGACATGCGCTTTGCCACGCCGCAGGGTTTCAACACGGGAGATCACTTCTTCCAGTATTTGAAGGATAGCTTTGATTGCCTCTACGAGGAAGGAAGGCGCGGCTCTCCCAAGATGATGTCGGTTGGCCTGCATTGCCGTCTCGCCGGAAGGCCGGGCCGGACACTGGGCCTCGCCAAATTTGTTGCCTACGTCATGTCCAAGGAAAAGGTCTGGCTGCCGCGCCGCATCGATATTGCCCGCCACTGGCACACGCATTTCACTCCATGACGGAGGGTTTTGCAGCCAATCTCTTGCGCTCCATGTTTGATGCAGCCGTCGCAGCGGCACTGCCTGACACGTGCGTACCCCGCTACCTTCCTGAAAGACCAAAGGGTCGCACACTTGTGGTTGGCGCTGGAAAAGCCTCTGCCGCCATGGCCAAGGCCATGGAAGATCATTGGCGAGGCCCGCTCGAAGGCCTGGTCGTGACCCGCTATGGCCACGGCGCGCCAACGCGTCATATCCGCATCGTTGAAGCCTCTCATCCAGTGCCAGATGCTGCGGGCACCCAGGCGGCTGCCGACATTTTGCGTAGCGTCCAGGGCCTGACGGAGGATGATCTTGTTGTCGCCCTGATTTCAGGTGGTGCCTCGGCACTGCTTAGCCTGCCGGCAGACGGCATCACGGGGGAGGAAAAACGCGCCGTGAACCGGGTACTGCTGGCGTCGGGTGTACCCATCCACGAAATGAACTGTGTCCGCAAGCACATCTCCGCCATCAAGGGAGGCAGGCTCGCGGCCGCCGCCTTTCCGGCGAGACTTGTCAACCTCATCATCTCGGATGTCCCGGGCGATGATGTCTCGGCGGTGGGCTCCGGCCCCACCGTGGCCGATCCGACGACCTTCGAAGATGCCCGCACCGTCATCGCAAAGCATGGCGTTGCCCTGCCTGACGCCGTCCGCCGCCACCTTGAAACTGGAGAAAACGAAACGCCAAAACCGGGTGACAAAAGGCTGAGCCGCGTCACGACGCACCTGATTGCCTCTCCGCAACAGTCGCTTGAGGCTGCGGCAGAAGTTGCCCGCCAGCACGGCGTGACGCCGTTGATCCTGGGAGACGCGCTGGAAGGTGAAGCGCGTGACGTTGGTTTTGTCCTGGCGGGCATGGCCAAACAGTCCCGCCATTTTGGCCAGCCCGCCAAGCCGCCATGTGTGTTGATTTCGGGTGGCGAAACAACCGTGACTGTCAAAGGCAATGGCGCTGGCGGGCGCAACGTTGAGTTTCTCCTGGCGCTGGCCCTGAAACTGGATGGAATGTCCGACGTTTTTGCCATTGCGGCCGATACGGATGGCATTGATGGTGCGCGCGAAGTGGCGGGTGCAATGATAGCGCCCGGCACGTTGCAACGGGCGCGGGCAGCGGGCCTTGATTCCTGGGCCACGCTCGCCAACAATGACGCCCACAGCTACTTTCAGGAACTTGGCGATCAGGTTGTCACTGGACCCACCCGCACCAACGTCAACGACTTTCGCGCCATACTCGTGCTGTGATGATCAGGTTGCTGTAGCATATTGAATCTGGAGCAACTTTCACTTCGCAAATGATTCCATTTTCCCGTCCGATGCTCTGCTGCGTCGGGTTCGGCAGTGTCACTTCCGTTGCAGGATCATCTCGCCCGATTCAATGACGGCGAGTGTGCTAGAGAACGCCGCTGTGAGGTGGTCTCCCATGGCACGCCTTGCACGTTCCGGGTCCTTGCTGTTCAAGGCTCGGATGATTTCCCTGTGATGGCCAAGGGTTGCTTCGCCTTCGCCCTGGCGCGGCAGCATCATGTGGCGGCAACGGTCCAGTTGCGCCTTGGAAATTTCAATGGCTTGCCACAGGCGGTCGAGTCGGCTGATCTCTGCGATGAAGCGGTGGAAGCGGTCATCCATGGTGATGGCCTCGGTGAATCGCCGCCGTTCAATCGCCCGGGCATGCATGAGCAGAATGTCATTCAGACCTTCAGCATGGGCATCGGTCATGCGCGATGCAGCTTGCGCGGCACTCTCCATTTCCAGCGCCCGGCGGATCAGACAGGCCTGTTCCACTTCGCGACGGTCGATGGGTGACGCCCGGGTGCCGGACTGTGCCACCACATCAACAAGGTTCTCATCGCTGAGTTTCTTGACAGCTTCCCGGACAGGTGTGCGCGATACCTTGAGTTTAGCCGCGATCAGCTTTTCATCAAGCACCTCGCCGGGAGCGATACGCCCCGTCAGAATGAGCTCCCGCACCACTTCATAGATCTGGTCCCGCAGCGGCAGCTTGCGGTCAAGGTGTGTTGTATCAAGCGCAAATGGCATGGCTGACATACTAATATAACAGTTCCGGACAGCAACAGGAAAGCCTGCATAACTCACACTCGAGCAAAAAGAAGCGGGCAAGAACTGACAGGGAGCGCGCATCATGGCGGGAAACAATTTTCCCAAGCTGCACAATGCCATGTGGCCTGGATTGGTCGGCAAGGGTCCGGATTCAGAGCCTGGTATTGCGCTTGATACACTGCTCGATTTGACCACCAAGGCTGAAGTGAACGGCGTCAAGTTCCACGGCGTCGACATTTTTTATGTTGGCCCCCACACGGAGATTGACTGCAGCGATGGGACATAAAGCGACTGGCTGACAAGGTGGCGAAGCATGGGCTTGCAATCGGCTCGATCATCGCACCTGTCTGGCCGCCAGTGCGCGCCGCTACGGCGTGATCCGCATTGATTCGGCCAGCAGTCCCGCAGACTGGTCCAAGGATTCTGTAGGCAATACCAAGAAGATCGCCAAGACCTTTCGCGAGGCCTGCGCAGTGGCGTCGGACTATGGTGTGCGGCTGGCTGCCGAGGATGAAATCTGCTAGGGTACCTGCCGCTTGACGAAAATCCATCTCAATTCAGAGATCACTGCGTCCCCGGGCCGACATCAGAAAGGACAACACATCCAGTCCCGTACGGACGCCTATATTGCCGTGTAACCTCCATCGATCAGCAGGTTTTGCCCATTGATGAGATCGGAAGCGGACGAGGCAAGAAACAGGATCAAGTCTGCCACTTCAACCGGTCTGCCAAATCGTGCTGCCGGAATCTTGGCCATCATTGGATCGCCCCTTGCCGGGTCACCCCACACTTTCTCGCCCATGGGTGTGAGAATGACCGTGGGGCAGACCGAATTGATCTGGATATTGTATTTGGCCCATTCAACCGTCATCACCTTGGTCAGCATGTTGAGACCGCCTTTCGAGGCCGCATAGGCGCCATGGTCCGAAAGCCCCACCACACCGGCCTGGGATGAGACATTGATGATCTTGCCGGACGTGCGCCTGATCATGCCGGGTGCCAGCGCCTGGGCCAACAGAAACGGCGCCCGCAAATTGACAGCCATGGTCATGTCCCAGTCTGCAACAGTCGCCTTGAGCAGAGGGTCGAGCAGCGCGATGCCGGCATTGTTGACGAGGATATCAATGTCGCCCAGGAGCCCGAGCGCCTCGTTCGCGGCTGCGGCAGGACCCTCCGGCGTCGCCATGTCAGCTTCAATCGCCGCACATTGCCGCCCCATGCCCGTGACCAATGCTGACACGTCATTCAGCCCTGTCTTGTCCCGGCCCACGGCAGCAATGTCGGCGCCCGCATCGGCCAGAACCTTGCAAGCCTCAAAGCCAATGCCTTTTGAGGCCCCCGTGACCAGTGCCTTTTTGCCAGCAAGTGAAAACCGCTTCTGCCATTGAGCCATTTAAATCTCCCTTGTTGCTTGGATACTCATGGAGCGATGGGCCGCCGTCAACGCCCCGCCATTGTTTCGAAGGCCTCAAAGCGATAGACCGCTGGCATGGCCAACAGCGAAACCATCGATCCTGTAACGGGCGAGATCAGCGAAGCGGGCGCCAACCTGCTGGAATACTCCGTCAGTGAAATTGCCCACGCCCTCAAACGCACCATCGAGGAACGCTTTGGCCATGTTCGGGTGCGCGGCGAGATTTCCGGATACAAGGGTCCGCACAGTTCCGGGCACTGCTATTTCACCATCAAGGATGAGAACGCAAAGCTCGACGCAGTGATCTGGCGGGGATCATTCAGCCGTTTGCGCAGCAAACTGCAGGACGGCCTTGAGGTCATTGTCACCGGCAAAGTCACATCCTATCCCGGCAAGTCATCCTATCAAATTATCATTGAAACCGTCGAACCGGCAGGTATTGGAGCACTCATGGCGCTCCTTGAACAGCGCCGCCAGAAGCTTGCCGCCGAGGGTCTGTTCGATGCGGCGCGCAAGAAGGCGCTGCCGTTTCTCCCCGCCAGCATCGGGGTCATCACCTCGCCAACGGGTGCCGTGATCAGGGATATTCTGCACAGGCTGCAAGACAGGTTCCCCCGCCATGTCATCGTCTGGCCGGTCCGGGTGCAGGGGGAAACCGCAGCTGCCGAGGTTGTCGCAGCGCTCGCCGGTTTCAATGCCATGGCCGAAAAGCCCGACCTCTTGATTGTTGCGCGCGGTGGCGGATCGCTGGAAGACCTGTTGCCCTTCAACGATGAAGCGGTTGTCCGCGCTGTTGCTGCCAGCGTCATACCCGTGATCTCGGCCATCGGCCATGAAACCGATACAACCCTCATTGACCTTGTTGCGGACTGGCGGGCACCGACGCCCACGGCGGCAGCGGAAAAAGCGGTGCCCGTCAGGGCCGAGCTTATGGCCGAAACGGTCTCGCTGGAAGCGCGCCGCCGCCGTGCCATGCTGCGGGTCATGGTGGAGCGGAAATTGCGCCTACAATCAGCCGCCCGCGCCCTCCCCAAGCCTGATGACATTCTTGCCACTGCCCGCCAGCGTCTGGATGCAGCAGCGCAGCGGCTGCCGGGATCGCTCAGGTCGAACCTGCAGCGCCATGCCGTTCTGCTGGCACGCCAGTCGGGCCGGGTCCCGCCAGGCGCATTGCGATCAAGGACAGGGGAATTGCACCGCCGCCTTGAGAATGCCGGGCAGCGCGGGATGCTGGCCATTCATGTCGCGCTGAACCGTCGCACCGACAGGCTTTCCTCAGAGACAAAACTTTTCCAGTCCCTCAACTATCGTGCGGTGCTGGCACGGGGCTTTGCCGTCGTTCGCAACGCCCGCAAGCAGGCTGTGCATGCAGCCGCCGGTGTTGCGCCTTCAAGCCACATTACGATCGAATTTGGTGATGGCAGCGTGGGTGCCATCACAGACAAGGTTCCAGGGCAAACCTCGCTCTTCTAATTTTGTATGTAGCAGGCTATTTCAGCTGAGATGAACGTCCATGACCCCATATTGCCGCCGCAGCGTGAGGCCAAACTGCGTTACCTTGATCACGAGTTTGAGGTGCTGAAGGAAGGCGAATTCGTGCGCTGTGCTGTGTCTGGAGATCCAGTTCGCCTTGATGGCCTGCGCTACTGGTCGGTTGACAAGCAGACTGCCTTCAAGAGTGCCCGCGAATCCTTTGCGGATTATCTGGAGGGTTTCAGATCAGGCCGTGCAGATTGATCCTGCCGATCCATTTGAGGGCATCGTCCTGAAGAACAACCGACAGATTGGCCACCAGCAGGAAAAACTGAATGATGACGACAGTGTTGTTGCGCAAGCGGTTTTTGGCCGTTGCCCGGCGAACGATGTAGAACACGAGAAATATCGTGTTGAGGATGAGCAACTGCATGGCAAGTGGCGGATTGCCACCAGCCAGAATGCGATAGAGGCCGTCCCAGTCAGCGGCCCAGAATAGGTCGGTATTTGCCACGTTGCCTCGTCCTCGCAGGGGATGTGCCGTCGCCCGGCGCAATTTTATGCTGAAGTGGTTAACGGGATGTTGATGGCACCGCAGCATGGCAGATGGGGCGGCCACTGGCTTTTCCTGCTGCACTGCGATATAAGCCGCCGCCGCAAAGACGTGTGCAGGGGTCTTAAGGCAAACGGTCGAAGTCCTGACTTGTGTGGAGTAGAACAGATGAAAACCGCGTGGACCCCTGAGAGTTGGCGCAAATTTCCAGTGACGCAGCTGCCGGGCTATAGCGACACTGGCAAGCTTGCGACGGTTGAACAGCGGCTGGCAGGGTTTCCGCCCCTGGTGTTTGCCGGTGAGGCACGGAAACTCCGCCGCAAGCTGGCGCGTGTTGCCGAGGGTCGCGGCTTTCTTTTGCAGGGTGGTGATTGTGCCGAAAGCTTCGCCGAGCATTCTGCTGACAATATCCGCGATTTCTTCCGCGTCTTCCTGCAGATGGCCGTGGTCTTGACGTTTGCCGGAGGCCAACCCGTGGTCAAACTGGGCCGCATCGCCGGGCAGTTTGCCAAGCCGCGCTCCTCGCCAACCGAGACGATCGATGGTGTGGAATACCCCATCTATCGCGGCGACATTGTGAACGACGCTGAAGCGACACTGGAAGGCCGTCAACCTGATCCTGAGCGCCAGATCATGGCTTACCGCCAGTCAGCGGCAACCATGAACCTGCTTCGCGCTTTTGCCACTGGCGGCTATGCCAATCTCGAGAATGTCCATAAATGGACACTTGGATTCCTGAAAGATTCACCCGCCTTCGAGCAATACCAGGATCTTGCAGACCGGATCTCCGAAACTTTGGGCTTCATGCGGGCCTGCGGCATCACCTCAGAAAGCGCGCCGCAACTGCGCCAGACTGATTTCTTCACCTGCCATGAAGCCTTGCTGCTGGGTTATGAGCAGGCGCTGACCCGCATCGATTCGACCAGCGGTGACTGGTATGCCACATCCGGCCACATGCTCTGGATCGGCGACCGCACGCGCCAGCCGGACCACGCCCATGTCGAGTTTTGCCGTGGTGTGAAAAACCCGATTGGCCTCAAATGCGGCCCGTCGCTAAAGGCCGATGAGCTGATCAAGCTGATCGACATTCTGAATCCGGACAATGAACCGGGCCGCCTCACCCTGATTGGCCGTTTCGGTGCCGACAAGGTTGAAAAGCACCTGCCGGACCTGATCCGTGCTGTGAAGCGCGAGGGCCGCCTTGTGGTCTGGACCTGTGATCCCATGCACGGCAACACCATCAAGTCGACGAGCGGCTACAAGACAAGGCCCTTTGACGCGATCCTCAAGGAGGTGCGGAGTTTCATGGCCGTGCACCGCGCCGAAGGCACCCACGCCGGCGGCATTCACGTTGAAATGACCGGCAAGGATGTCACCGAATGCACCGGCGGCCTCCGGGCGCTGCGTGATGAAGACCTGAACGACCGCTACCATACCTTCTGTGATCCGCGTCTCAATGCCGCCCAGTCGTTGGAACTGGCGTTCCTGGTGGCCGAGGAAATCAAGAAGGAAATAGCGCTCCGCCCCAGGCTTGAAGAGGACGAAGCCGCCGAAGCTGCGGAGTGACATTCTGGTTTTCGCTGGGGATTATTCAGTCGCCGGCGTGCTGAAGGAGAGCGACAAAGCAACGGTGCTGCCGAAGGAAGGTTAAACTTGTTTAATCTTGGATGACTTGAGCATTGCGGTCTGAACACCCATCTCCAATTCCTAAACCGAAGGAAGATTTGGAGATTGCAGATGTTTGATGCGCAGAAGATTTTGCAGCAAGTGCTGGGTGGACAGCGGGACACCGGGGGCCAGCAGAAGTCAGGCGGAATGATTTCGTCTGATCATGTCACCGGGGCAGCGGTTGGCGGACTTGCAGGGCTGTTGCTTGGATCCAAATCGGCGCGAAAAATAGCAGGTCCCATTGCGCAATTGGGTGGCGTCGCTGCGGTGGGAACGCTCGCCTATCAGGCTTGGCAAGCCTGGCAAGCCAAACAGAACAATCAACCGCCTGCCGTGTCAAACACCGCAGAGGGCACAAAGTTTCTGCCGCAGAATGCGGTGATGCGGAATGATCTCAGTCTGATGGTTTTGTCAGCGATGATTGCCGCCTCAAAATCCGATGGCCACATTGATGCGACAGAACAAGAAAAGATATTCGCCAGAATTGATGAGAATGATCTGTCGTCAGAAGAAAAAGCTTTTCTGATGGATCAGTTTCGCCGACCGCTCAATATTGCCGAACTTGCGGCTTCGGCAAAGACACCTGAGTATGCTGCGGAAGTTTACACAGCATCCGTGCTTGCCATCCAGTCCGATACGGCTTCGGAGATTGCATACCTCAACAATCTTGCGGCGGCCCTTCAACTTGATCCAGGCCTGCGCAGCAACATCGACGCTGTGGTAAAGTCGGCCTGATTCACGCCTGACAATGTCGACCACGCACCTGCTGATGGTGCGTGCACCGATCAGTGTTTTTGAATCAGGTGCCATCCTGCAATTCGTGGCCGAAAAGACCGGAAGATTCCTGCCCTCAGACATCCGCGCCAGAACCGAAACCATGCAGTGGCTCTTTTTGGCAGATGGGTGGTCTTGGCCCGATGGCCCGGCAGAACAGCCATTTCAATGTCTATGCCTCGGAAAAAGTGCCCTACGAAAATCACAGCCAGAATCTCTCCGACTTCCCAAACCTCAAGCGTTGGTTCGAGGTGATAAAGCGAGTCCTGCCGAGTTCCGCACGTATGTGAAGGTGGGGTCGTCCTATGTCAAACCGCTCACAGATGAGGAACGTAAGGTTTTGTTTGGGCAGGATGCGAAGGTCGTGGCGTAGAGCTTCGCCGGAACTGCCCGAGGATGTGGCCAAACAGGGCGGCGAGTACGATGCCGCCGCCCAGCAGCGTCCATTGCCCCGGTGTTTCGCCATTGAAGAGGAATACCCAGAACGGCGTGAAGGGCACTTCGAGGGCGGCGAGCAATGTGGCTTCGGCGGCGGGTATGCGCCGCGAACCCAGCGTATAGAACACCAGCCCCGCCGCATTCTGCAAAATGCCAAAAGCAAGGCACAGCAACAGGTTCTGCGTCGAGATTCCTAGGGGTTCAGCAAAGGAAAAACAGGCAAGCGAACACAGCCAGGCCGACAGTGCCATGGCCGGTAGCATGGGTAGCTCCCGGTGGCCCCGCAGAATAACAGAGAAACCCGCCATGCAGCAGGTCATCAGCGCGGCAAGGAT
>JANPDD010000156.1:0-6681 GCA_031431295.1 Hyphomicrobiales bacterium
CGATGTTCAAGGGGCTCGTGGTCGGGCTGCAATGGGCCTTGCGCCTGCACGGATTTGCGGAGGCGGACCCGCAGGTTCAGATGCCAGTCCAGTCAGCGCAAACTTGACTTCCCGCGCCATTTCAGGTCTATCGCCCACAAATCTGGCATTTCCATTCGGAGCGCATTATGGCCAAGGGCACTGTGATCAAGATCAAGTTGGCATCGACTGCCGACACCGGGTACTTCTATGTCACCAAGAAGAACTCCCGCACCAAGACCGAAAAGTTCTCCATGAAAAAGTATGACCCCGTGGTCCGCAAGCACGTGGAGTTCAAGGAAACCAAGATCAAGTAAGATTGCTGTTTTGCCGGGATGATGCGCCGCTGGACGGCGCATTTTTCGTTTTAACACGCTTCATTGTGGTGGTGCCGGCCCGGACAATTTGGAATCGAGGAGGCCACTCAATTCACGTCCGGACCGGCGGACCCATGGATCCAGGAGATGCGGCGGGCCTGAATCCGCAGGCCATGTGGTGCAGCGCTTGCCGCTGAATAATGCAGGAGGGACGGAGCCAAGGGTGCGATCGTGCCCCCGTCCCTCTGTAGAAGGTGCTGTGCACGGGTTGGAGAAACCGCCGCAGCCAAAAATTCCGATAGCTAAAACTCTATGCAAATGCGCGCCATTAATCCAGCGTAAGCGCGTCCCATGCTGAAGCATTAAGGTGAAGCGGTAAGGTGAATCGCCTAACGCGGCTCGTTCTCGTCCGGCTCAGGATCAGGATCAGGATCAGACTCGGGTCCGTTTTCCGGCAGATGCATGTCGAGCGGCATCTGCTCCGTTCCGTCCAGCGGCTCTTCATCGGCCGTCAGGTCGTCCGGCGCCTTGGGCACCGGAATGTCAAAACCCGGCGGCAGGTTTGCATCCAAAAGGCCAGCCGCTTTCAACTCCTGCAAGCCTGGCAAGTCGGTGATGTCGGCAAGCCCGAAATGCTGCATGAACACCTCTGACGTGCCATAGGTCACAGGCCGCCCTGGCGACTTCCTTCGACCCCGCATGCGGATCCAGCCGATTTCCAGCAATGTGTCGAGCGTGCCCCTGGAAATCGCCACACCGCGAATGTCTTCGATGTCGGCGCGCGTCACCGGCTGGTGATAGGCAATGATGGCCAGCGTCTCGAGGCCAGCCTTGCTGAGTTTCTTCTGTTCCTGCACGTCCTTGCGCAGGATGAACGACATGTCCTCGGCGGTGCGCAGCATGAACTTGCCCGCGATTTCCACCAGGTTCACGCCACGGTTTTCATAGTTCAGGCGCAGGTCCGCAAGAAGGCCCGCGATGTCAGCCCCCTCAGGCAAATGTTCGCCCAGTTTTACCAGGCTCACAGGCTCGGCTGCCGAAAACAGCAGGGCCTCAATGATGCGCAGGTGCTGGCTGCGTTCAGCGAAGGGATGGAGCGCCACAACATGCCCCTGTTCCGTCCCGTCGTCAGTGTTGTCATCCGCGATCATGTCTTCCCCGCGGTCAGTCAAGTGGATGGCTGTATGAGATACGGTCAATGCCCTGTCCTGTCATCAGGCAGCCGCGTTGCGGCGGCGCATGTAAATCGGTTGAAACACGTCTTCCTGGCGAAGTTCGAGCACGCCCTCGCGAACCAGTTCCAAACTCGCGGTAAAACTGGATGCGCGCACCGAACGGCGCATTTCCGGCTTTGCCAGATAGCGCTCCAGCCAGGTGTCAAACACGCCCCAGTCGTCCATCGCACCAATGAGGCGCTCAAGTGATTCACGCGCCTCCTTGATGGACCAGACCGGCGAACGTTTCACGGTGTAGGTTTGCCGCACCATCTTACGCGTGCGGCGCTCGGCATAGGCCTTCAACAGATCGATCAGGGTATCGGAATATTCACGCTGTCTCTCAATGATCAATGGTTCCGGGGCGCCCCGGAAAAACACGTCAATCCCCAACCGGCTTCGGGCCATGAGCTGTGCCGCGCTTTCGCGCATGGCTTGCAGCCGTTGCAGCCTGAACGCCAGCCGGGCCGCCATGTCCCGTGGGCTTGCCTCGCCGTCCGTCGCCACCGGTGCTGGAATCAACAGGCGCGATTTCAAGTAAATGAGCCACGCCGCCATGACCAGATAGTCAGCCGCCAAATCCAGCCGCAGCGCCCTGGCCCTGTCGACATAGGCAATATACTGGTCGGCAAGGGCTAGAATGGAAATTTGCGAAAGGTCAATCCGGTGTTGCCGGGCAAGGTCCAGCAGCAGATCCAACGGCCCTTCAAAGCCATTGAGATCAACAATGAGCATCTCATCATCCGAGGGCAGCATGGGGCGGCGGGGTTCGCCCGCACCATCCGGCCACTCCTGTTGCTGATGCTGTGAACCCGATTCAGTCATGCATGTGTTGTAATCGCAAGCACACCGCTTGCACACCCCGGAGTGGGAATTTTCAACGGCTTATTCCATGGCTCAGGCAAAAGCCAACGCCAGCACCGCCTCAAGGTCGGCCAAGGCCTTCTTTTCGTCAAACGGCAAAGGCTTTCGACGCGCCCGCAGGGCGGCCTTGGCGCGGCTCATGGCCTTGCCCTTGAGAGGACCTGCCGCAGATGCAACTTCTTCCATTTCCGCCAGGACGCCATTGCAGTGCAACACAATGTCGGCGCCGGCCTCCAGCGAAAGCCGCGTCTTTTCACTGAAACTGCCCTTGAGGGCCTTCATCGAAAGGTCATCCGTCATGAGCAGGCCGTCGAAGCCCAATTGCTTGCGGATCACATTGCGGATGACGCGCCGCGACTGCGTTGCCGGATTGTCCGGATCAATCGCTGTCAGCACCACATGGGCGGTCATGGCCATGGGGCAACTGGAAAGTCCGGCAAAGGGAACGAAGTCATGAAGCTCAAGCTCTTGCCGGCTTGCCGTGATCACAGGGAGTTCCAGATGGCTGTCAACTTCGGCCCGGCCATGTCCGGGAATATGTTTCATGACGGTCAGCACTCCGCCCTGCATGAAGCCATCGCCATGGGCCCGTCCCAAAGCCATGGCAACCAAAGGGTCCACGGCATAGGCACGGCTGGCAATCGCCGCCGTCGTTCCTTCGCGCGGCAGGTCAAGCACGGGCACACAGTTGGCGGTAATTCCAACCGGCTCCAGGTCAAGGGCCATCAGCCGTCCGATGTACCTGGCGGCGCGCAACGCCTGCAGCGGACATGATTGATAAAGCCGCCCCAAGGCTTCAGCCGACGGATAGCGCCGCCAATGCGGTGAAGGTGGCGCCATGCGCTGCACACGGCCACCTTCCTGGTCAATCAGCACGGGTGCATCCTTGCGGCCAACGGCAGCCCGAAATGCCGCCGTCAGCGCACTGATTTGCGCAGGTGACTCGCAATTCCGCTTGAACAGGATCAGCCCCCAGGGGCTTTTCTCGGCAAAGAATGTGATTTCAGCAGCAGTAAGCTCAGTTCCCGCACATCCGCTGATAAATGCCCGGGGCGCCGCGCGCCTTGTTTTCATTTCAATTCAACACTCAATTTGGCAGTATTTGGCAGTATTTGGCAGTGGCCAATAGCTATTGCCTTCGGACGAGGCAATCGCGTTCACCTGCGGCAAAAAGCTTGGCACAAACGGCGCTTGCCTGTTCACGTGAGGCAAATGTCCCCACAGCCAGCCGGTAGCGCAGGCTGCCACCAACGGTCGCTTGCGTCACAATGGGCGACGAACCGGAAAGTGCGGCAGCATGCTTTGCCTTCAGGCGGCCATACTCTGTCGTGGCATCATTCTTGTTTGGAAATGATGCAAGCTGTGCCACGTACCCGCCTGCGCTGGCGACCTGTTGCGTTGGTTGCACCGCATTGATTTTCTGCACTTGAGCAGTCTGCGGTTGGGCCGGCGGCGCTGCGGTGGATGGAGCGGTATCAGCGTTGTCACTTTTGAACAGGTCCGCAAGTGTCCGCTTTTTCTTGATCGGCGGAGCTGCTTCCGCCGTAACTTGCGCGGGCGTCTCAACCACGCCTTCGCCGCCATAAAGGCCGCCACCCGTCGACGATCCGACGGCGATGCTTGCAACCTGCTCCTCAATCAGCGTGTTGCTGCCATCGGCCGGAGGCACCAGCACCACTGGTTCGGCACCAAGTGAAGGTTCAACACTGTCGGCGACCGGCTTCTTCGGCTTGCCGGCGGCGGCAAGTTTTTTCGCTGGAGCCGTGTCAGCAGCCGTAGCGCTATCTGATGCTGCGGCAGACACATCCTGGGCAACCGCTTCATCGATATCGCCGATTGTCTCGCTGCCTGGTGCCGCACCGGCACCTAAACCGGCACCTGAACTTGCACCAGGAACCGGCGCAACAACCGCAGCGCTTGCCGTTGCAGGCACCGGCACCTGTTCCCCAGGAACTGGCGGCGCATCTGCAATCGCCGGAGCGGAATCAGCGTCAGTCTTGTTTGCTGCGGTCAAAGACGGCACTGCCGCCTGGCTTTCACCGGCGGCAGGAGTGATCGATGCTTCGTTGGAAGTCTTGTCCGAGGGGGCGGCTCCTTGTTGGTCGCCAGTGCCACCATCACCAGGCGGAGGCGGCAGTGGCAATGGCACCAGATCTTCCTGGCCAACAGGTTGGCTCGGGTCACTGATGCCGTCAAGGCTCTGCACGTTGTTGCTGTCTTCCGGCTGGGCTGGCACTTCTTCCGAGCCCGTGACCTCTGCGCCAAGCACTTCACGGTCACCCACGATGCGATCATAGATCAGCTTCTTGGTGGGTTGGCCGGCTGGCTGGTCGCTGGAGGCCGGATCGGCCACCACCTTCGCCGGCAACTCCGGTGCCGCTACGAGCGGCGCAGATGTTGATCCACCGCCCGCCGTTGATGTCTTGCCGGCACTGCTTTGGTAGAGCCACCATGCGGCTCCACCCGCAGACAGCATCAACAAAAGGAGAAGCAGCAGCGGCAGCCAAGGTCCACGCGACGGCGGCAGCTCCTCGTCGTAACCTTGTTCCACATCGCGATAGGCCTGGCTGTACTCACCAGCAGTTGCCCGCCGCGGCGTGCGGGGCTCGCCAAAAATGTCGCTGTCCGCATAGTCGTCCCGGTAATTGGCTGTTGGCCGTGCGGGAGGACGCAAATGCCGCGCACGCCCTTCATTGGCACCCGCATCATAATCCAATCCCCGGGCCGGCGGCACATTGAGGCGCGGCTGGTTGTTGTAACCGCCCACAGGTGGCACATAAGTGGGCTGGGTGGAATAACCGCGTGACGACGGCTCCATCGGACGGTAGGGCGGCACCTGTGCACCATACCCAGCCGAAGGCACGTAACTCTGGGGCGGCGGCGAATACCGTTGCTGCGGGCGTTGCGGCATGATGGGCGGTACATGGGCTGGGCGCACACCCATGCCTGAACGGTCAGCACCCAAGGGTGGCCTGGGCGGCGTCAAAGGCGGTGTCGTGATCGCAGGCGGTGGAGCCACGGGGCGGACAGTTTGCTGGGGACGCGCACCAGGCAGCGGCGCGGCCGGTTGCTGCGCCGACCCCCGGGGCTGTCCCTGGGTTGAGGCCTGAACTGAAGCCTGAACTTGCGGCTTGGGCACTGGCGGCACTGGCAGTGTTCGCGAAGGTGCACCCGTCGACGGCGCGCGTTCGGCCGCAGTTTCTTCAACAGCAAAGGTGAATTTCGGCTTCGAACCATTGGTGCCGTTTTCAGACGGCTTGATTTCGGCGCGCTGCTTGGCCGCCAGCACCCGCTGTTCCGCCAGACGCTCCTGCGCATCGCGCTGCGCTTTGAGTTTTTCCGCCAGTTTTTCCGGCGGAGGCGGCGCTGATATTGTTGCCGTCGCACTGCGGGGTGCCATGGGCGCAGGCTTCACGGCTGCGCGCGGCGCCATGGGGGCGGGCCTGACGGTTGGGCGAGCCGCCACCGCAGGTGAAAATTCCTCCGAGATGCGTGGCATTTCCTTGCCTGCGCCAATGCCGAGGCGTTCCCTCCAGCTGCGCTTGTCTGTGCCGTTTGTGGAATTCTGGTCCATAACCCTTCGCCCGTTCCTACATCTCCTCGACCGGTGTTACGCCGAGAATGTTAAGCCCGTTGGCTAGAGAATAGCGGATTGCACTCAGAAATGCGAGCCGCGTCTTCGTTAAATGCCTTTGGGCGGGAATGATGAAGCGCAATTGCGGCGCTTCTTTGCCCTTGTTCCACAGGGCATGAAAATCACTTGCTAAATCATATAGATAGAAAGATATCCTGTGGGGTTCGTGGGCCGCCGCGGCGGCTTCCAACAGGCGCGGATAGGCCGCAAGCCGACGTGTCACCTGCATCTCAGCTTCATCTGTCAACAGATTAAATTCAACGTCCTGCGGTTCGACGGGCCAGAATCCCCCGGATTCAGCGTTGCGCAAAACAGAACAGATGCGGGCATGGGCATATTGCACATAGAAAACCGGATTGTCCTTGGATTGCTCTGTCACCTTGGCAAAATCAAAGTCGAGTGGTGCCTCGTTCTTGCGATAGAGCATCATGAAGCGCACCACATCCGGCCCCACTTCGTCCACCAGGTCGCGGAGCGTCACGAATTCACCGGCGCGCTTGGACATCTTGACCTCTTGGCCATCGCGCAGCAGCTTCACGAGCTGACAAATCTCGACATCAAGTGCCGCATCGCCGCCTGTAACGGCTTTCACAGCCGCTTGCATCCGCTTTATATAACCGCCGTGATCCGCGCC
>JANPDD010000157.1:0-3430 GCA_031431295.1 Hyphomicrobiales bacterium
CTTGGGATCGTCCATGCGAACGGAGCCAATGGCAGCCTGTCTGTTTGCTTCGCTCAAGTCATTCATGTGTCTGGTCCCGCGAGTGCCAGTATTGCAGATGTGTGACGGTCTGGTGAAGAGACTTCAATCCTCGTGCTTAAACAGGTGTGGAGCCACATGGCGCTCAACAATCCGGGCAACGAAGGGCCGCGTCACCGGGGCTCCTTCCGCCAGTGAAGCGGCATCAATTTCGGCAACTATCTGCCGGGCAGCGGCCAGCGAGCGCGGCATGCGCAGCACCATGTAGCCGATCAGGCTTTCATCAACCATAATCTGCCGGTCAGCGAACAATTTGACGAGGACGCCGCGCAGCAGTGCGTCATCGGGTTTGGCAATGGCGGCGACTGGCAGGGCCTTGAGGCGCGAGCGCAAATCCGCAAGGAGCGGTGCTGTCACGATTGCCGCACTGCGTGTTGTCAGCAGAATATGCCCGCCGCGCTCACGCGCCAGATTGAGGGCGTGAAACAGGGCCTTTTCATCGAAATCGGTTCTGTCCAGATCTTCGATCACCATGGTCGTGGTTGCCATGTCGTCGAAGAGGGCATCGGCATGAAGATCGCCGGCACCGACCACCACAGCGCCGGAGCGCCCTTGCCAAACGCTGGCGAGATGGCTTTTGCCGCTGCCCTCCGGTCCGGCAATGATCGCCGCGTGGCCGGGCCATTCAGGCCACTGGTCCACCAGGGCAACAGCGGCCTGGTTTGAGGGTGCCACCAAAAAATCCTCCCGCGCCATGGCCGGGCGGTGGGGCAGGTCAAATATCAACTGGCGGGACTGCATGCGGGCGTGCCCGTGTTCACATGCGCAGGCGCTGGGGACGCTTTGCCTGCTTCTGCTCAAGCTCCATCACTGGTTCCGTTACAGTCCCACCGACATAGAGCCGCGAGGCCAGATAGCGGGCGAGCGCATAGCGCACCAGCACCCCCGCAGCCGCAGCCATGGGAACAGCCAGCAGCAGACCCGCAAATCCAAACAAATAGCCAAAGGCAAAAAGTGCAAATATCAACCACACGGGATGGAGGCCAATGGAGCCGCCGACAAGTTTGGGCGAGAGGAAATTGCCTTCGAGGAACTGGCCCAGGGCAAATATGCCGATCACCAGCGCTATGGCGCCAAAGTCCGGCCAGAATTGCACAAGGGCAACGCCAATGGCCATGATGCCGCCGATCAGCGCGCCCACATAGGGAATGAAACTGAGAAGACCAGCGCCAAAGCCGATGGCGAGGCCAAACTTGAGGCCAGCCAGGGAAAGCGCTGCCGCATAGAAAACACCGAGCACAAGGCAAACGGTCCCCTGCCCGCGGATGAATCCTGCCATCGCCGTATCAACATCGCGGGCGATGCCGCGAATATCCTGCACCTGGTCGCGGGGCAGCCAGCTGTCAATCCTGGCCACGATGTGGTCCCAGTCGAGCAGCAGGTAGAAGGCCACGATCGGCGTGACGATCAACAGCGACAGCACATTGACGAGCGCCATGCCGCCTGACCAGATCGACGTGATGAGGGTTGCCCCCCAGCCCGCAACCTTGCCCGCGAAATCACCGAGCGAGCCCTGAACATCCAGGCCGTTGCGGGCGATCAAGTCTAGCAGCCATTGCGGGGCCATGGCATTGACCTTCGCCAGCAGCGCTTTCAGCAAGCCGGGCAAATCCTGCGCCAGTTTCAGGGCCTGGTCGGCAAGCACAGGAACAACAAGCAGCACCGCCAGAACCACCGCCAGCACGGCGACAGCAAGGATCACCAGGGTGGCCAGAAGCCTGGGCAGGCCCAACCGCTCAAGCGCATCCGCCACCGGATCCAGAAAATAGGCCAGCACGAAGCCTGCAATGAAGGGCAGCAAAATGGCTTGCAACGTCCACAGAAACAGGATTACCGCCAGAAAGGCCGCAATCCAGAACGTCACCTGCTTTTGCACGGTCATGGCTGGCGGCTCCTTTCGCGTGCGGGTGCCTTGTCCGGTTCGGCCATATGCCTCACCCAGTCCCGCATATAGAGGGCGCCCGAGGCAAGCGTAAGGACCGTCACAACGGCAACGCCCGTCGCCAACAACCGGCCCAACGGCCAATCCGTTGCCAACGCCAGCAACACGGCCCCGGCAAAAGCGATTTGTGCCACGGTGTTGACCTTGCTGATCCACAACGGCCTGACCTTGACCGGCTTGTCCATCACCCCGGCCAGCAGCACTGCACCCACGATCAACACATCGCGGGTGACGACGATAATGGCCAGCCACACCGGCAGGACCTGCAAGATGCCAAGCGACACGTAGATCGACACCAGCAGTGCCTTGTCCGCGATGGGATCGAGATAGGCGCCAAGTTCCGATTGCAGATTGAAGCGGCGGGCCAGGTAGCCATCGACACCGTCACTCACACCGGCCACCAGGAACACCAAGAATGCAAGCTCGAACTGCCGTCCAATAATCAGCCAGACCGTCAGCGGCACCAGCAGGATGCGGGTAATGGTGATGACATTGGGCAGGCTTATGGGCATGGCTACGAGCCTATAGGGGGAGAATGACCCAAGCGCCACCCGCCCGCGACAGCTGCAATCCACTGGAGCGGAACTTGCCCTCGAGACTTTCAAGTCCACCTGACACAACAAGCCTGACCACCGCACCATCGCCGTCGAGTGACGATACATCGAGGCCCACAACACCGGGCGTCGACAATATGCGTGAGCGCAACCGGTTCCATTCGGAAGGCCCGGCAAAAGGCACGGCCACGGACATGGACTGGCGCTTGTTGGCATCGGCCTTGGCCTCGGCCTCCCCGGCACCGGAACGGTACTTCTCGACCATCACGGCGTGAAAACGGGTCGTTGCCAGTTGGGCGGCGGAATCCTGTGTGCCGTCCTCTGCGGTGTAGACCTTGTCAAAGGTCATTTTGCCCAAGGGGGTTGTTCCATGCATCGTGGCGTGAACGGAACCATTTTCGGCGGGTTCGGCATAGGCCACCAGGACCGCAGTGACATCATAGCGGCGGCGAATGGCCTCCAGTTTCACCGCATCCTCCGAGAGAATGTCCTGGGCCGAAATGATTTCGCTGTCGTCAAGATCGCCCAGCGGCACAATCACCGGCACCAGGGACTGTTCAGCCCGCAGGTTGATCCAGGCCCGACGCCAGAGGTTGTCTTCCCACAATTGCGGGCCGGTCGCTGATTTCCAGACGGGCAGGACGAGGAACGAAGGCCCCTGCTGCGAAACGACGCGTACGCCGTATTGAACATAGAGCGACTTGATCTTGTCCGGCAAAAAACGGACCGTGAGCTTGCCCTGATAGCGGCCGGGACTGATGCTTTCCTGCTCGATCGACAGCGAGCGGAGGAAGGGCAAAATCTGCTTTTCCTCCATGGCATCCACAATTTCTTCAATCTCGGCCGAACCGATGCG
>JANPDD010000158.1:0-3947 GCA_031431295.1 Hyphomicrobiales bacterium
AAACAATGCTTGTCTCGCGCAAGGCAGCGACTGTGGCAATGGGGGCCTGGGCCATGGCCCAGATGACGATCGTATAGGCCGCTGCCGAGGCGCTGGCACCCAAAAGCCCCGGCACCAGATGCGGCACAAACTGGCGCAGCAAGTTGGGGCCACGCAACCACAGTCCCGTCGCAACCATGAAAATGGCATCCGCCACAAACACCAGTCCCGCATAGCCGATTGGGTTGCCGGAGGCCCGTCCACCCAGCCCGTCCACCAGGGTATAAACGGCAATGAATGCGGCTGTGCCACCGGCAAAGAACAAAGTGCTGCCGTCGACCGCGCGATGGCGCAGGCCCGACAGCCCCACCACCATGAGGCCTGCGAGAAGCACCAGGATTCCCGCCGTGGCCAAGGGGGTCGGCACATCATGCAGCAGCAGGAAGGAGCCAAAAAGTGTCAGGAAAGGTGCGCCACCGCGCGCCAGCGGGTAAACCAGACTGAGATCACCCGTCTTGTAACTGCGCGCCAGAAAAAGATTGTAGCCCGTGTGCAGGATGCCCGACACGAAAGCATAGGCAAAACCAATTGCATCCGGCAGGCCGAAGACCGCCAGCATGACGAGGCCAAACAGCCCCATCAGGGATTGCAACAGGAAGAGCCCGAGAAACCGGTCAAGGCCGTGCTTGACCTGCACATTCCACGCCGCATGCAGAAAGGCCGCAAACAGAACGAGGAAGAATACGGTACTGCTCAAGGTTTGTTGCGTGTCCGCCCGCCGTGCGGCATACAGCAATCTGCGTTCAATGTAACGCAGATAAGTTGCTGGAGCATATAGAATCTGGAGCAACTTTCGCTTCGCAAGTGATGCCACTTGCTCGCCCGTTGCTCAAGGCCAGCGCCTATGGCATGGCAACAGGAATCCGCCTTTTTTGGGAGCTCGATCTACGCCGGGTTACGAACAGACCGCGCCGCCGACCGCTGTCTGATAGCATGTGAGTGTCGAGGTTGAACGCGGCCGCACCATGATGGCTTGCTCCACATTGAAACTGGTGCCGCCGATCAGTTCTTCGCCCAAGAACGTGCCGACATAGGGCGTATAGTCCATGCAGGTGATCGCCACGATGATGTCGTTGCTGGCCGTCATGAGGGCCGGCATTGCCGACGTATCGGGCATGGTGCTGCAGGTGGGACCAGTGCCGCTGGACGTTTTCCAGATCTGGGTAATGGTTCCCGCGACATCACGGTAGCCATAGACTTCCGTGCGCACATTGGCGGCAGGCGTTGGTGCCATCACAAGTTCCGCGGCGTTATAGTAGTCGTCAACCGTGGACTTCAACACCGATGTCCGATTCTGTGAGACCAGATCGGCGACGACACTGGAGGAATAGGTGATCTTGCGGTTGAAGGAAATCAATGCCGTGAGATCAATCATGCCGAAATAGAGGATCAGCAGGAAAGGCAGGATGAGTGCCGTCTCGATCGCCGCGATTCCGTTGTCTGCCTTCAGGAATGACTTGCCGTTTGGATACATGCCGTTTGGATACATGGGTTGCTCTCAACTGCAGTTGGTGCCGGCGGGGAAGGGTTCGTTGCGGAACATGGCAAACCCGGCGAGGCGGCGCTTGTTGTCGCTGTCGATATTGCCAAACGCACTCATGCCAGGCACCACGAAATCCCAGTCATAGGTTGCAATGACCGCGACCGCTTCGGAAGGGGCGCCACAATCATAGGACGTGACGCTCGGGCTTCCGCCGTAGGATGCGCCGACGGAAAGAAATGACGGCACTTGTGACTGAAGTGTCGCGAAGCTCGTTTCGGAGCGCACATAGACGGTGACGTCACTGGAACAATCGATCACCACACTGGCCAGATCGCAAACCTGTTCCTTGAAGGCAGCCGCATTCAGTGATCCGGACTGGGCCTGTCCCGTGCGCACCTGGCGGGCGGCCTCCTGCACACTTGATTGCAACACATATTCCGTGAACAGCATCAGGCCGGTTTCGATGATGCCTCCGAGCACCAGGAAAAACACAGGTGCGACCATGGCGAATTCAACCGCCGTCGCGGCTTCGTCATCGGCGACGAATGATGTCCTGGTGACAGGGTTGCGCATCAACCTCTTGAGCACTGCGTGTTACTCCCCAAATGGGCGCTGGACCTGCCAGAACCAAAACTTGAGCCCCGGCTTATCACCAAAGCCTTGCCTGATCTTGAAGCCATTGCCTAAAATTGTAGGCAAACTGGCCGGCTGCGCCACAGGAAAGGCGGGACCTTTCGGTGCCCGCCCCTGTGGAGTTCAGAGCGTTGCTGCGGCTCATTGTGGGGCAGGTGGTGCTTCCGACTTTGCCGTGTCTGTGCCTGTTGCAAGTTCGATCTTCTTCTTGGTCTGCTCAAGGATGATGCCCGTGTAGGTCGGGTCATCGCCGATCTGGAATTCGGCCTCACACGTGGGTGTGCAGTTGTAGGAAATTCTGGCGGGGCCGCGGTAGAGGGCAAGCGTGTTGGCTGTCGTATGTGAAACCGAAACGTCGAAGGCCGCCATCTGCTGGCCATCGAGGTCCATGATCACGAAGTTTGTGGTGCCGAAGCTGCGGCCGTGGATGAACATCTTGCTGCCCTCGACCGTTGCGTCGGCGATGGTCGGGTTCCCAATCACAACGGAGCCCGGAATGCCTGGCAAAACGACCATTTGTGACTGGTCTGCTTCGACGGTGAGTGCCTGGCCCGCGAAGGCGGGAGCAGCAGCGCCCGAAAGCAGGCCCGAAAGCAGAATGGCAAGTGCCGATGTGGCGGAAATGGCGTGACGACGCATGTTGTACTGACCTCTTGGCGTCCGGATATCCTTGGACGAGATGCCCGACAGTCGCATGGCAATGGTGAATCTTCGGTTACCGCAACGTCTTCAGCACTGAAGCCCGCGAATTCTTTTCTCTCCCCGTCAAGGTTAACTGCCTCTTTACGGCTGGCATGTGAAGCTCCGGGCACGGCGGACCACGAAATGCATCCGCTGTTCAGTCAACACTCAGGACGGACCTGGAAGACGGACCACGCCATGCTGCACACCCTTTCCATTTCGCTTCTGCCCATACTGATGATTGTTGCAGCGGTCAGCGACCTCATGTCGTTTCGCATTCCCAATTGGTTGACCGCACTGATTGCCGCGCTGTTTTTTCCCATGGCCTTGCTGACCGGCATGCCGCTGGCTGAATTTGCCTGGCATCTTCTGGCGGGGATCATTCTTTTTGCTGCGGGCTTCGCGCTTTTCTCTGTCGGGCTTTTTGGCGGCGGTGACGCCAAGCTGATGGCTGCTGCCGGGTTGTGGTTCGGCACGTCGCAATCGCTGCCTTTCATGGTCATGACGGTCTTTGCCGGTGGCGCGCTGGCCATTGCGGTGGCCCTGTGGTCGCTTCTGGTTTCGATCATGCAGATGCAGGGGATGACCGCGACAAGCCGTGTCGGAAGGCTGGCCGGTGCCGTCAAACCCAAGCTGCCCTACGGTTTTGCCTTTGCGGTGGGAGGCATCATTGCATTCCCGCAAACCTGGTGGATGACGGCGGTGGGGGCATCATGACGGGAAGGATGATGTCGTTAACCAATATTTTGCCATTCCGTCGGAAAGATGCCGGTAAGGAACCGTCAGGCGCTTGCCTGGGAACTGCCGGGCGCTTGCCTGGGAACTGCCGGGGGACTGCCGGAAAATTGCTTGAGTGTTTGCGACCCTGCACTGATCTGGGCCGCGTGGTGAGGGAATTTTGATGAGTAAGATGCGCATTGTCATGCTGGGGCTCGCCGTGGGCTCCGCTGTTGTCGCCGGCGTCCTGGCCAAGGGCGTGATCGGCAAAAAGGCCAAACCTGCAACTGCCCAGGTCATCACCAAGGTCGAAACCATCGATGTGCTGGTGGCAAGCCGCGACATCCAGACCGGTGAAAAGCTGGCGCAGGGAACGTTGATCTGGAGGTCCTGG
>JANPDD010000159.1:0-12143 GCA_031431295.1 Hyphomicrobiales bacterium
ACTTTTTGCCTATCCAGGACCTCGTTTTGCGTGGGACGGAATTAAGAACCGCTCAAGCGTGGAGTTTCGAAGTTATGTCGACGAGGTTTCCAAACGCTGCGCGGCGGCGGCCCCGCCACCACCTCCTGCAAAGCAAACAAAGCGCGAAGCGAAAAAGTGACTTTCGGTCAAGTCAACATAGCCTTATTTTTTTGTAACTACAATTAAATTGACATATTGCGCGCCTGTGCTAGCGTCGTATCGTGAAAATCGAGTTTGACGAAGCCAAAAGTCGCAAGAACGCTGATGAGCGCGGCTTGCCTTTTGACAAAGTTGCGGAATTTTTTTGGGAAACGGCAACTACCATTACAGGCACCCGCTTCAAGTACCCTGAATCAAGGTACATTTCGACCGGATATCTCGGCAATCGAGTTCATGTCGTCTGCTACACACCAATTGTTGGTGGAGTTAGAGTGATCAGTTTTAGAAAAGCAAATAGTAGAGAGACTAAGCGTTATGTCGAAAAAACCACTCACTAACGAAGATGGCGAAGTACGAGAACTTCTTGCATCTGACTTCAAAAAAATGCATCCCGCCTTTGAAGTCCTTCCTCCCGAACTTGTTGAGATCATTAAAAATCGCAAGGTTGGTGAACGCGGCCCTCAAATTGCACCTGTGAAACAACAAGTCACATTGCGTTTGGATCGAGACGTGCTGGAAAATTTCCGCGCTACTGGTTCAGGTTGGCAGGGTCGTATCAACGCGGCGTTACGCAAAGCCGTTGGCAAAACCGGTCGGCGCTCGGCCTGATGACCCTGCAGGAAACAGCCCAAATCGTCGGTGGCATCGGCGTCATTGCCTCGCTCATTTACGTCGCCATCCAAATCCGCAACAACACCCGCGCCCAGCGGGCCGCGACCTATCAACAGTTGAGTGTCATGTCCATGCAAGGCTGGACGGCGTTGGCGCTCAATGGCGAAGCGACAAGCATCGTTTTGCGCGGCATGGATGATTTCTCGGCTCTCAGCCGCGTTGAAAAAGCCCGCTTCAGGTTCAGTCTCATGACTTATGCAAAAGGCTTTGAAAATGCCTGGTTTCAACGGAATATCGGCACCTTGCGCGAAAGTGACTGGAAAGCCATCACAGGGGATATGGACTCGTTATTCTCAGCCCCTGGCTCCCATGCCGCTTGGCCGTTGGTCAAAAGCCGCTTCAATGCGGAATTCGTTGCATTTGTGGATGATGTCCTGAAACGCCAGTTAGCCGTGGCCGCGGCCTATGTACCGCCACCTCTGCCGGTCATTCCGGTAAAAGCAAAAAGACCGAAAAAATGACCCTGCAGGAAACGGCCCAAATCCTCGGTGGCATCGGCGTCATCGCGTCGATTGTCTATGTCGGCATTCAAATCCGCAACAATGCCCGCGCGGTTCGGGCTGCCACTTATCAACAGCTAAGTGTCATCTCATTGCAGGGTTGGCTTTCGATGGGACACAATGGCGAGACGACCGGCATCATGCTGCGCGGCATGGACGACTTTTCCGCCCTCAACCGCGTTGAAAAGGCACGCTTCCGTTTCATTGTCATGGGCTACGTCAAGGGTTTTGAAAACGCCTGGTTCCAGCACAAGATCGGTACACTGCGTGGAAGTGACTGGAAAGCCAGTACTGCCGATCTGCACTCGTTCTTTTCAACACCTGGCACGCAGACAGCCTGGCCAATGGTGAAAAACCGCTTCAACGCGGAATTCGCGGCCTTTGTGGACGAAGTCTTGATAAGCGAGAAACCCGCGGTCGCGGCCTATGTGCCGCCAGCGACGACGCAGGCCAAAAAATCGCGTGGAAAGCCTGCTTCCCCCAAGGCGTGACTCCGCTCCCCTTTCAGCGGCCAAGTTTTGGCTCGGTTCGGACCGACAGGGGACCCAATGACTGAAGACCCATTGATTCACGGGCATCGTTGTCTCGTTCAATAATTCCAATTGTCCGCACGATGCTATAAGAAGACAGCAAGGGGGGGCCTGTCGCCAACCTAACAGGAGGAATGAATCATGGCGTATTACCTCTATCAGCTCACTTATTCAGCCGAAGCGATCAAAGCGATGGTTGCCAAACCGTCAGACCGCGAGGCGGCCGCACGCAAGGCAATCGAGGGCGCTGGCGGCAAGCTCCACCATCTGTTCTTTGCTTTTGGCAGGTATGACGTCATTTGCCTGATCGAAGCGCCTGATGACAAGGTGATGATGGCGGTGGCAGCCACGGTTGGTGCAAGCGGCACGGTGTCCGGATCAAACACCGTGAAACTCATGACCGCTGCGGATGCCATGGCCGCCATGGCAATGGCTGGCAAGATTTCTGGAAACTACAAGCCACCGATGGCATAAAATTGAGGGCGTGGCGGCACAAACCTGCCGCTGCGCCCGCTCTCAGGCAATCTTGCGCGCTGCCATTTCATCCAGCGCTTGCGAAAATTTGTCTACTGGCCAGCCTGCCGCGAGCGCCTCGCGAAACAGTCCTGCCTGGGATTTCGGCGCCAGCCCGCCCAGCGGCGGATCAGTGTCCAGGTTGGTGGGAAAAGCATAGCCTTCAGCACAAGCGGCAATGGCACAGTCAACCTGCGCGGGCGTGAATTTTCCTGCGGCCTTCGCCAGCACCGGGTAAAGCGCCTTGCACATGGCCGTGCGGTCAACCGCCTCGATCGAGCGGCCATAGGCCGACCCCACCTGGAAAAGGTTGACCATGCGTTTCACATCCTTTGAGCGGTTCGTGCCAGCCGCGTGGAAAAGTGCTGGCGAAAAAAACAGCATGTCGCCCTTGGCCAGCGGCAATTGCACGTGATTGGCCTCAAAAAACGCCTTGAAGTCAGGGCGGTTCACCGCGAGGTAACCCGCCGCATAGGCCTGACTGAACGGCAATAGCAGCGTGGGGCCGGTTTCCAGTGGCGCATCGATGTGTGAAATGGCACCCTGCAGTGTCAGCATCGGCGAGAAAAGCTGCACGTGCAGCGGATTGCGCTCCACATCAGCGGCTGAAAGGAACCCCAGATGATAATCCCGGTGCGGCGCTTGTGCGGCACCCCCTGGATTGACCACGTTCAACTGCGCCGTCACCTGATAATGCGGCCCCAGCCAGGCTTCGCTGATCAGCGCCAGCATGGCATTGCCATAATAAGCGGCGAAGCCCTCCGGGTCTTTCAGGCAGTGCTTGCCCAGGGAATTCCACACCCGGTCGTTGGCACCGGGCTTGGCAAAATGATCTCCCCCGCCCTCTCCTGTCCGGTGCTGCTCACTGATGATGTCACGGAACATGTCACTCACCCGGTCCAGCATGGCATGGTCCGTTTCGGCGTGTTTCAACACCACAACACCTGGGCCGCTGTTCAGCGCGTCTGCCCATTCCGCCATGACCGCCTTGCGGCCATCGGCATCTGCAATTGTCTTGCGGATGGCGTTGCAATCGTAGATCAGCACTTTTTTCTGCACGTCTGCCGCGAAGGGATAGTTGGCAAGCTCAACCGACTGTTCCGTCAGTGCTGCCAAATCCCCAAGCCGGCAATCCTCGGCCTTGAGAAAGGTCCTGCCCGTGCGCTTTGCTGAAATTGAATCGGCCTTCATTGTCACGCTCCCGAATGGGGGCGAGATTAGGCCGAGTTGTGTGGGATGGCATCAAAAAAGCTGACCAAAAGTGACTGTAAGCCGCCCAATCTTTCATTTTTGAGCAAGCGACACGCATGAAGGCTTCGGCCCAGGGAAATGTCGCATTTCTTCCGGCGTGAACGGCAACTGTTTCCCGTCACAACGGCACCCCAATGCGTGACTCTGCCCCGCCTCTGCGCCTAAGTTGGCGCTCGATTCGAACCGGCCGAGGACCCAATGCCCGAAGACCTGATGCGATATGACCAGCTGGCGCAATTGGCGCTGCGCGGCGTCGTGCGCGAGGCCCTGCGCCGTGTCGAGCGCGAAGGCCTGCCGGGGGAGCATCATTTCTACATCGCCTTCAACACCCGCTTTCCCGGCGTCATCGTCTCGGCCCGCACCATGGAGCGCTACCCGCGGGAAATGACCATCGTGCTGCAGCACCAGTATTGGAACCTCAAGGTCCACGACACATGGTTTGAGGTTGAACTGTCGTTCGACAACATTCCCGAGAAATTGATAGTTCCGTTCAATGCGGTTAAGGGTTTCCTTGATCCATACGTCCAGTTTGGACTGCAATTCGAAGTGGTGCCCGTGGAGGAACAGGCAGCCGGGGCAGACGCGGAGGGGCGGCAGGCCGGTCAACCGCCAAAGCAGCCTTCGGGTCCGGACGACCACAATGCTGCCGCCGGGGCCGACGAAAATGCGGACCCAACAGTTGAACAAACGAAGGTGATTTCACTTGATTCTTTCCGCAAGAAATAGCGGCGCAATCAGCCTCACACTGCTCCTGGCCCTGCCCTTGATGCTGGCGCCTGCCGTTGATCGCAGCCAGGCGCAAAGCCCGGCTGACCAGGAGTCTTTGGCAAAAATGGCCCAAGACAAAACGGTCCAGGGCAAGGTGCAACCGACATCTGCCGCTGGTCTGCCGCCTGATGCCTACAAGATTCCCGCCAAGAGACTGTTTGGCCGCCAGAAAGGGCCTGCAGACCTCAGGCCCCGCGCCATCGGCTCCTATGCCAAGGGCTGCCTTGCGGGCGCCAAGCCCGTCCCCATTGATGGCGACGCCTGGCAGGTCATGCGCCTGTCGCGCAATCGCAACTGGGGCCACCCCGACCTCATTGCGCTGGTCGAACGGCTGGCGATGGAATCCAGGAGGGCCGGAGATTGGAACGGCCTGCTCGTTGGCGATTTGTCGCAGCCGCGCGGCGGCCCCATGTTGTCCGGCCACGCCAGCCACCAGATCGGGCTGGATGCGGATATCTGGCTGACGCCCATGCCGAGCCGCACACTGACCGCGACGGAGCGCGAAAACATCAGTGCCACCATTGTCACCAAGAACCGCAAGGAAATCGACGCAAAGGTCTGGACCGAAAACCACGCCAAGCTCATCAGGCGCGCTGCGAACTATGACCGCGTCGCGCGCATTTTCGTGCATCCCCCCATCAAGGCCGAGCTGTGCAAATGGGCAACTGGCGACCGCAAGTGGCTGGCCAAGGTCCGGCCGCTCTATGGCCACAACTACCACTTCCACATCCGCATGAAATGCCCGGAGGGTCTGGCGGGGTGCAAGGATCAGTGGACACCAAAACCCACGGACGGCACCGGCTGCGGCGCCGAACTTGCCTATTGGATGAGTGACGTGCCGTGGAAACCCAAGAAGCCGGATCCAAAGCCCCGTCCGCCAGGCCCGAGGCCCAAGCCACCACCGGCCTTGACACTCTCTGGCCTACCTGCTGAATGCCGCGCAGTTATCGCCGCGCAGTAGATCAGCCTGAACTTTGATGGAACCATCAAGGTTCAGAAAAGCTGATCGTCAACAATATGTTGGAGCACAATGTTGCCACCAAGACAATTCCGTCTTGACGCATTATGCTCCCGGCGCTGCAACCTTTGAGAAGCTCGCTGGGGGTGGGCTATCATGAACAATCCTCAAGAGACAGAACCGGCGGTCGCGACACCAGGACCGCCAGTGGCAGATGCTGCGGAGGCGGAAAAAAACCAGACCCGGTTGAAGCTTGCCTTTGCCACGCTTGGTGTTGTCTATGGTGATATCGGGACGAGCCCGCTCTATGCCATGCGCGAAGCCTTGCACCCGGTCGTGGCGGCGGGCGGTGACTTGCGATTGGCGGTCCTCGGCGTTGTCTCGCTGCTGATCTGGGCGCTGCTGATCGTCGTCACACTCAAATATGTGATCATGCTGATGCGCGCTGACAATCGCGGCGAGGGCGGCATTCTCTCGCTCGTCGTGCTTGTCGAAACCTTGTTGAAGCGCAAGGGCGGCTTTGTCCTGGCCCTTGGCATCATTGGAGCGGCGTTTTTCTTCGGTGATGCCATGATCACACCCGCCATGTCCGTGCTTTCGGCGGTTGAAGGCCTGTCTGTCATCAACACCAGCTTCGAACCGGTCGTTGTCCCCTTGACCCTTGCCATCCTGATTTCGCTCTTCGTTTTCCAGTACAAGGGGACGGCGGGTGTGGCCTCTCTCTTCGCGCCGATCACCCTGATCTGGTTTGCGATCCTCGGCATACTCGGCTTCCTCCATATCTTTGATGACTTCCAGATTTTCCTCGCCTTCAATCCCGGTTATGGTTTCCGCATGCTGGTGGAACAGCCGGGGCTGGCACTGCTCGTCTTCGGTGGCGTGTTCCTCGCTGTCACGGGCGGCGAGGCGCTCTATGCCGACATGGGCCATTTCGGCAAGAATCCCATCCGCATGGCCTGGGCGTTTGTTGTTCTTCCCGGGCTCGTTCTGAACTACCTCGGTCAGGGTGCCTTTGTGATCTCGCATCCCGAGGCCGTCGAGAACCCGCTGTTCCTCATGGCGCCGAGCTGGGGCCTCGTGCCGCTCGTCATCCTCGCAACGCTTGTCACCGTCATTGCATCGCAGGCCGTCATTACAGGTGCCTTTTCCATCGCCCAGCAAGCCATGTCGCTCGGCCTTTTGCCGCGCATGTCAATCACCCATACGAGTGAGGAAGAACAGGGCCAGATCTACGTGGGACAGATCAACTGGCTCATCCTGATCGGCGTCATCATCCTGGTGCTGGTGTTCAAGACATCGTCCAATCTGGCATCGGCCTATGGTGTTGCCGTCAACACCTCGATGATCGTGGATACGATGCTGGCACTCATCTTTTTCTGGAAATCCCGGAACCTGCCGCGTTACATCGCCATTCCCGCTCTCCTGGTGATTCTGCTGATTGAACTGACATTCGGCCTGGCCAATGCGCTGAAAATCCTGCACGGCGGCTACATGCCTGTGTTGATCAGCGCGACAATCATCCTGTTGATGGTGACGTGGATGCGCGGCCGCAGTCTTCTCGCCCGCAAACTGGTCAAGGAATCGATTGAACTGGAAGGCCTGCTCGAGTCGTTGGAGCGGCGCTCGCCGGCGCGCGTTGCCGGTGCCGCCGTGTTCATGCAAACGGATGCGAAATATGCGCCTTCGGCCCTCATGCACAACCTCAAGCACAATCGCGTGCTGCATGACATTCTGGTCTTCGTCACCGTTGAAACCACCGATGAGCCGCGCCATTCCGGCGACCGCGTCACGGCCCGGCAAACATCGCTGGGGGCCTGGATCGTGGAGGCCCGCTTTGGCTACATGGAGCAGCCTGATGTGCCAGCCGCCTTGCGTGCCTGCGCGCCCCAGGGTCTCGAAATTGATCCGCGCCAGGCCAGCTATTTCCTGGGGCGCCGCTCGTTCCGCATGTCGCCCCGCTCGGGCATGCCGTTCTGGCAACAACGCATCTTCATCATGCTGGCAAACCAGTCGGCCAGGGCCATTGAGTTTTTCCGTATTCCGCCGGACCGCGTGGTCGAGCTCGGCATGCAGATGAGTGTTTAGCGCAACGGACGATCAAATCGGAGCGATTTGAGAGAGGAAGGTTGCGCCAACATATTGAACTAGATCGCGGTCGGCTTTGAATGAGGCATTCAAAGTCGACAAGACGCGATCGGAAATTGATCTGGCGAGCACGTTTATCACTTTTGGTCGACTCGACCAAAAGTGATCGTGCTCTAGCGCTGCTTCCGTCTTGCCTTCGGCAGTTTCCACAGGTGCTCGATCAGGTCGTCGACGGCGATGCCTTCTTCCGAATAGGCGGTTCCTGAAACACTGATGCCGGCCTCGGCCACTGTCTCCTGGCGCCCGGAGACCAGCGGATGCCACCAGGCCAGGGGTTTGTTTTCATCCAGCAAGCGATAGGCGCAGGTATCAGGAAGCCAGCCAAGGCTGCCGATGACGTCCGGCGTCAGCGTCACGCAGTCCGGCACCCGCGTTGAGCGGTTTGGATAATCAGTGCAGCGGCAGGTCTTGAGGTCAAGCAGTTTACAGGCCGTCCGCGTATAGAGAAAGCGGCCCGTGTCCTCGTCTTCCAATTTGTTGAGGCAGCAACGGCCACAACCGTCACACAAGCTCTCCCATTCGCTGCGCGACATCTCAGCAAAGGACTTGGTCTTCCAGAATGGCGCGGTGGACATGCCCCCCAATATCACGTCATGGGTCAGCGGGGCCAGAACCTCTCTTGCCGCCGGATATTTGCCCACATTCCGGGCAAACCACTTGATCACGCCCGGGGCGGTCATAAAAGCGCCATGCCTGCACTGCCACGATATGACAACAACCCACACCCGGCTTGCGGCCCCGGCGCGAAACAACTATTGGCACAATTCCAGGTGTGACCATTGGCCAAACTGCCGACCCGATTTCTGATTATCCGCTCTGTCTGGAAGGGCGATGCCGCCTTTTCCAGCCTGTTGTTTGAAATCTGGGACGGCATCAAGCGCGGTGCCTCTGCCTATTCGTCGTTTCTGCACCGCCACTGCAACCTGCCGCGCCTGATCCGGCCCTTCATTGATCTGGTCGACGACTTGGCAACGTTCGGCACCGCATTTGCCTTCCTGCTCCTGGCCTACGCGCTGCCGCCCTTTGCCGGCACCGGCGACTGGTGGAACCGTGGCCGGGAATATGCCGTCACGTTCACGGATTCAGAGAGCGAAATCATTGGCCAGCGCGGCATCCGGCAGGATGATGCCATTCCCTTGGATGAGATTCCGCCGGTCCTGATCAAGGCTGTACTGGCAACAGAAGATGTGCGTTTCTTTGAACATTTCGGCGTCGACGTTTTTGGCACCATGCGTGCCCTCTTGCGCAATGCCCGCGCCGATGGCGTGCGCCAGGGCGGTTCATCGATCACCCAGCAGGTCGCAAAAAACCTGTTCCTGTCACCTGAACGCACGATCCGCCGCAAAGTCCACGAGGCCTTCCTGTCGCTTTGGATCGAGGCGCGCCTCAGCAAGGAAGAGATCCTCAAGCTCTATCTCGACCGCTCTTACCTGGGTGGCGGCTCCTATGGTGTCGAGGCAGCCTCGCAATTCTATTTCGGCAAGTCGGTGCGCGATATCAACCTGATCGAGGCGTCAACACTGGCTGGCCTCTTCAAGGCCCCCACCAGCTACGCTCCCCACGCCAATCCGGAGGCCTCCCGCGCCCGCACGAATGTTGTTCTTTACCGCATGCTGGACTCCGGCTTCATCACCCAGGGCGAAATGCTCCAGGCCCGCCGCACGACGCCAGCAATTGTTGCCAAGCGGGGCGGTGCCGCACCCGACTGGTTTCTGGACTGGGCCTATGAAGACACTCTTTCCGTCCTGCAACAGCACCGCTTGACGGGCGAGTATGTGATTGAGGTCAAGACCACGGTTGACCGCGAGTTGCAGGAGGAAAGCCAGAAGGTCATCAACGAGTTCATCGCACTTGAGGGAACGGCAGGGAAATTCTCGCAAGGTGCCTCTGTCACCATGGCACCGGACGGTGCCGTCCGCGCCATCATCGGCGGCCGCGACTATGATGAAAGCCAGTTCAACCGGGCCACCAGCGCCAAGCGCCAGACGGGTTCCGCCTTCAAGCCATTTGTTTATCTGGCCGCCCTGCTTGACGGCTTCAAGCCCGATGACAGCATTGTCGACGGTCCGGTTTCGATTGGCGGCTGGTCGCCCCGCAACTACAAGGGCGAATGGGTGGGCAGAACGAACCTGAAAACGGCACTTGCGAAATCCTACAATTCCGTGCCCGTGAAGCTGTCAATTGTCGTTGGCCGACCGGCAATCATCAAAACCGCCCATGACGTCGGCATCCAGGGCGAGCTCGAAACCTGGGCCCCCATGGTGCTCGGCACGAGTTCCCTGACCTTGCTTGACCTTTCGACCGGCTATGCGACGTTTGCCGCCGGCGGCATACTCTCAAAGCCCTATTCAGTCCTTGAAATCAGGCGACCGACGGGGGAAATCATCTACAGCCGCGCCCGCAGCAGCGTGGATGCGCCGCGCGTTGTTCCGGCCGACAAGATTGCCGAGCTCAACAGCATGTTGGCAGGAGTCGTAAAGGCAGGCACAGCCCGCAAGGCTGACCTTCTCACCGCGCCGCAGGGCGGAAAAACCGGCACCAACCAGAGTTATCGTGACGCATGGTATGTGGGTTTCACCGCCCACAATGTCACGGGCGTATGGGTGGGCAATGACGACTTCACCCCCATGAACAACATTACCGGCGGCAGCGTTCCCGCACCCATATGGAAGCGCGTGCATGAATTTGCCGACCGTGGGAAAAGGCCAACGGGTCTTCTGGGCATCCCGCTCGATGCTTCTTACGTTCAAGTCGCTCCAAAGGAGCCGGAAGCGGCAGCAATCGCGGCAATTGATGAGGAGGCCCCGGACATCACAATTGATTCGCCGCCGGAGCAGCCAGATGATGTCAAGAATGTTCTCAACAGCATGTTCGAGCTGTTTGAAAAAAAGCAGCGCCCGGGAAGCCAGCCGTCCTCCAAAAATATCCTTGCTGACAGTGACGCAATGCCAGGCTCGCTGAAACTGCCAAAAACCAACACCGGGCTGGGCAAGCCACGCCCTGTTGAAGTTGAGCGCAAGACACTGATTGATCGCCTCTTTGGCAAAAAGAAAAAGAAGGAAACGGCAGATTTTTAGCGCAACGGACGATCAAATCGGAACGATTTGGGAATGGAAGGTTGCGCCAACTTATTGAATCTACGAGCATCGTTGTCGCGGTCAATTGACGCTTCTGATTCCAATTGACCGCGCGATGCTCTGGACAGCTGACGGGCGCTGTTGGCCTTTGGCGTTTGGCAGTGTAAGGGCGGGGCCATGCGCGGCTTTCTTCACATGTTGTTTGCCATCGTTGCGGGCGTTGCCACCGGCTGGATCAGTGCGGTTGGCCTGATTCAGAACTATGGCTTGGAGTCTGTTGCCGCCAATCCGCAATGGCGCGAGCGCCGCAGTGCCCTGGACCACCCTGCCGCACCTTACGCATTTGGATATTTCGTCAACCAGGGCCAGGTTCCACCGCCGCTCACGGCCCGCCATTTTGTCAGGACAACTGATGAGGACGGCAGCCTGTTCCGTCCTGAATGCGTCTATCTCGTCAGCGGCAGGCTGCCCGCAGCACGGCGCTGGTCCATTGCCGTATCAGCCAATGAACAGACTGTCTCGACCTTGGGGGCGGGCGAAATCGTCTATGAGCCTGATGGCAGTGTCGCGGTCTATGTGTCGGCGCAGCCGCTCCCCGGCAACCGGCTGTCGTTTGCTGCCAATGCCGCACCCGTGTTGTCGCTCACGGTCCATGACCCGCAAGTGACTGACGTGCCGCTTGTGCTGCCCGGCATCAAACGCGTGAGGTGCTGACATGGGCCGCTTTTACTGGCTCCTGCTCTTCATTGCCACGGCACTGGCGACCCATGCGGCCTATGTCTTGTACTACCCCGGCTACAAGTTCGACTCGCAAGTGGCAGCAATTGTGGGGCCTGGCAGGCTCAACAAAATGACCTTGCTGGACCAGACGCAGATTGCCCGCCTGTTCCCCGCCTATGCCCAGTCGGACATTGTGGCCCTGTGCCGTTATGACTTGTCGCTTGGCCCGTTGGAGGTGACAGCCAAGCTGCCGCGGGGCTATTGGACATTCACGATCTTCACCGTGAAAGGGCGCCAGGTTTATTCTGTGACCGATGCGCAGGCGGGTGAGAATGCCTTTACCGTTGAACTGTCGCAGTCGCCTGACCTGCTGGCGCAAATCAAGGGGGCACTGGACGATGGCGGCGAGGGTGAGGCCATTGGCAGCGCCGGCTGGCGTGTGCAAACACCGGAAGTGAAGGGCATCGCGGTCGTTTGGGTTCCGGTATCAGATCCGATTTTCCGTCCCGTCACATTGGCTGCTGTGCAGAACAGCGCCTGCAAGCGATAGAGCTAGAGCAACGGGCGAGCAAATGGTCCCCTGAGTTCACAAACGAAGTGCAACACCAGATTAAGGTGTTGCCATGGAACGAGATTATCGACATTTCTCATTGGAAGAGCGCTGTACGATTGCCCATCTACAAGCCGAGGGGCATTCGATCCGGCAAATCGCTGCAGCTGTGGATCGCGCGCCATCGAGCATTGCTCGCGAACTGAAGCGCAACAGCGGCAACACGGTTGGCTATGCGCCGGCCAATGCCGCAGATCTGGCCCGCGCCAGACGTTGGAA
>JANPDD010000160.1:0-5080 GCA_031431295.1 Hyphomicrobiales bacterium
CCCACTTCGATTCAAACAAGCAAGATCGTGCTCTAGCCCCGTTCCCGGCGCAGCTTCTCCCAGTACTCCAACCGCTTCTTTATTTCGCGTTCAAAGCCCCGTTCCACCGGTTCATAGAAGCGCTGCCGTCCCATGGCGTCGGGGAAATAGCTTTGGCCTGAAAAAGCTTCCGGCGCGTCATGGTCATAGCGGTAGCCCGCACCATATTCCTGCTCACGCATCATTTTTGTCGGCGCATTGAGAATGATTTTCGGCGGCATCAGCGAGCCTGTTTCCCTGGCCTTCTCCATGGCCGCCTTGAAGCCCGTATAGAGCGCATTGGATTTGGGCGCTGTGGCGATATAGGTCGTGGCCTGGGCCAGGGCCAACTCACCCTCGGGCGAACCCAGAAAGTCATAGGTGTCCTTGGCGGCAAGGGCCTGCTGCAGGGCCTCAGGATCAGCAAGCCCAACATCCTCAACAGCCATCCGCACCAGGCGACGGGCGATGAACAGAGGGTCTTCACCCGCCACAAGCATCCGCGCCAAATAGTAAAGTGCGGCATCAGGATCGGACCCGCGCACTGACTTGTGCAGCGCCGAAATGAGATTGTAGTGGCCGTCAGCCGCCTTGTCATAGAGCGGCAGACGTTTTGAAACAGTCTTCGCCAGTTGTCCGGTCGTGAGCGGTACGCCCGCTTCCGGCACACCAGCGAAAATCTCCTCAACCAGATTGAGCAGATACCGGCCGTCGCCATCTGCCATGGCCAGCAAGGCCAGCCGCGCATCATCATCGAGCGGCAGCTTCCGCATCTCAAAAATCTCGGCCCGGCGCAACAGGGCCTCAAGCGCATCTTCATCCAACCTGTTGAGGGTGAGCACCTGACAGCGCGACAGAAGCGCTCCATTCAATTCGAACGACGGATTTTCCGTCGTCGCCCCGACGAGCGTGATCATGCCATTTTCGACGAAGGGCAGAAACGAGTCCTGCTGTGATTTGTTGAAACGGTGGATCTCATCGACAAACAGCAGCGTTGACCGACCCTGCTCGCGGCGCATGCGGGCTTGGTCAAAGACCTTCTTGAGATCAGCGACACCGGAAAATACGGCTGACATCTGTTCGAAGATGAGCCCCGCCTCCCCAGCCAGCAGCCGCGCCAAAGTGGTTTTACCCGTACCCGGTGGCCCCCACAGAATGATTGAAGGGATGCGGCCCCCGGCCAGCATCCGCGTGAGTACGCCTTCCTCCCCTACAAGGTTGTCCTGCCCCACTACGTCGGCAAGACGCTGCGGCCGCATGCGGTCGGCAAGCGGGCGCGGACCCTCTGCCAGCATGCCGCTTGCCTCAAAGAGGCTCGCCATCAGCGCAGGCGGAGCAGAAACTTCTTGCCCCCGCGCTCGACCGCAATGCGCCACTGGCCCGGGTCCTCTGCGACTGCCTTTCGCAAGTCATCAACGCTGCGGATCTCCTGGTTGTTGACGAGCAGCAGAATATCACCCTTTTTGAAGAAGCGCTGGGCCGGGCCTTTGCGCACATCAACTGCGGCCACGCCGCTTGCTTCAGCCCCCAGGCCAATTTCTTCCGCGACGGCAGGTGACAGGTTCTCGACCACCATGCCATCAAAAGGCGTACCCAAGGCGATTGCAAAGGTCGCGCGCGGGGTTGTTTCCGGCGCGCCGATCATCCGCAGGCTCGCCTCCAGGTCCTGGTTGCCGCGGCGGTATTCCACCATGCGGCTTTCACCGATCCGCACGGTGCCAACCCGAAACCCGAATTCCTGCGAATTCTCGATGGCCCGGCCGTCAAACCCGACAACAACATCGCCCCGCTTGAGACCGGCGGTCGCCAACGGGCTTTGTGAATGAAGCTTGCTGATGAGGGCACCTTCCGGCCGTGCAAATCCCAGGCTTTCGGCAAGGTCCGGCGTCACGTCCTGCAGGGCAACGCCAAGCCAGGGCCGCTGGATGCGCTTGTCGCCGGACTGTGCGCTTTCGACGACCCGCTGCACCATGTTGGAGGGAATGGAAAAGCCGATGCCAATGGAGCCGCCGGACCGCGAAAAAATGGCCGTGTTGATGCCAACGAGTTCACCTTGCATGTTGACCAACGCACCACCCGAATTGCCGGGATTGATGGCGGCATCAGTCTGGATGAAAAACTGGTAGTCGGTGATGCCGACCTGGGTGCGCGCCAGGGCCGACACAATGCCACTGGTCACCGTTTGGCCAACGCCGAAGGGATTGCCAATGGCGAGCACGAGGTCTCCCACCTCAAGATCGTCCGAATTTGCCAGCGGCAGCGCCGCAAGCTCCTCGTCACCGGCATCAATCTTGAGAATGGCAAGGTCCGTGCGTTCATCCGCCAGCAACAGCTTCGCCTCAAATTCGCGCCTGTCCGCAAGGACAACGCGCATGTCAGTGGCGTTCTTGACCACATGGTTGTTGGTGACGATGATACCGCTGCTTTCAACGAGCACACCGGAACCCAGCGAGTTCTGCACCCGTTCGCGGGGTCTGCCAAAACTGCCGTCCTCGCCAAAGAACCGCCGGAAAAATGGATCGGTCGTGAAGCCTGAATCACGCTGCACCACAAGCGTTTTGGCATAGACATTGACCACTGCAGGTGCACTGCGTTTGACCAGGGGCGCAAACGAAAGTGTTATTTCCGCACTGCTGTCGGGCACTTGCTTGCTTTGGGCCGCAACCGGCACCGCAACAACAAATGCCGCAAGCACTGCCAGAATCAATTTTATGGTCATTTCGCTATCCTTGCATGGACTGGTCTTTGAACCGGCTTATCTGCGGTCCAGTTTTGTTGACAAGATGACAGACGTTTCCACATCCGTGACCCCGGGAAGAACCGTCATCTGGTCAATCAATTTGTCGATGGCCTCTGCCGTGGCAGCGCGCACCAGCGCAACATAGTCAAATTTTCCGCTGACTGCATGCAAAGTCTCGACCTGTGGAATGCGTGACACGGCCTTGGCCACATCGGCCTGCTTTTTGGGTTCAACACCGAGCGAAATCAAGGCGGAAATTCCGGCGGCAGAATGCGCACCCAGCTTGACTGAATAACCGGCGATGGCGCCATTGTCCTCCAGGCGCTTCAAGCGATCTTGCACGGTGGTGCGTGAAAGCCCCAGTTTGCGGGCGAGCGAGGCGACGGGTTCGCGCGCATTGAGACTGAGAAGGCCGAGCAACGCATTGTCCTTGTCCGTGTTCATTCTTGATCACCTCGACGAAACTGCCGTCTATGTGACGGAATATTCGGCGAATAGCAACACATTGCCGTCTTTCAGCCGTCATGATTTTGCGGGATATGGAGGGGGCAATCTGTGGAGGGAATCATGTCAGCAGCCACCGTTCTTGCTCCAAAATTTGAGCGCAAACCCTTTGAGCATGCGGGCGAGGTGGCTGAAGCCCTTCAACCGGATGAACCGGTGTTCCTCTTTTCCGCCGCTGAGCTGAAATCCCGCGCGCAAGTCTTCCTCTCGCTCTTTCCAGGCACGGTTTCCTACGCCGTCAAATGCAATCCATCGCGTGAAGTGATCGCCGCATTGGCTGAAACGGGTGTCACACATTGGGATGTCGCCAGCGTCCATGAAATGGCGGCTGTCCATGCGGCGCAACCCCGGGCGCTCTATCACTATCACAACCCGGTCAAATCACGCCGCGAAATTGAGGATGCAAACCGCATCTACAATTGCCGCCGCTTTGTCGTGGACTGCCGCGAAGAACTGCAAAAGATTCATGATGTCGTCGGCACTGATCCAACCGTCGAAATCGCGGTGCGCCTCGTCTTGCCCCGGGACCGAGGTTCATCCGCCCATGACTTCTCCACCAAGTTCGGTGCACCCGAACACATCTGCGTCGAATTGCTGCAAAAAGCCGTTGCCCTCGGCTATCAGCCGGTTCTCACCTTTCATCCCGGCTCACAAAGCAAGGAACCGCAGGTCTATGTGCGCCACATCGAAGCCGCCGCCCGCATTGCCAGAACGGCAGGCGTGAAAGTCGGTACGCTCAATGTCGGTGGTGGTTTTCCCGCCAACTATGAACTCTCAACGGCACCGGAACCGGAAGTCTTCTTCCGCGCCATCGAAAATGCTGTGGTCCGTACTTTCGGCTCGGACCGGCCCAAACTCGAATGTGAACCCGGCCGGGGCCTTGTCGCAACCTGCATGTCACTGCTGACCCGCATCAAGCTCGTGTGCACGGATGGCGATGACATCTTCATCAATGACGGCGTTTACGGCGGCCTCATGGAATACATGCAGGTGCCGGACCTGAAGCCACCCTTCCGCATTTTCCGTGACGGAAGGGAACTGGAAGGCCACGCCAAGTCCTGGAAGGTCTTTGGCCCGACCTGCGATCCCATGGACGTGCTGCCCCACCGCCTCGATCTCTATGAAGGGATCAAGGAAGGCGACTACATCGAATTCGGAACGCTGGGAGCCTATGGGCTCGCAACATCAACGCGCTTCAACGGCTATGGCGAACACAAGGTCGTGGCAGTGGAGAGTGTTCTGGAGATGTGAGATGTGGTTCGTGCCCAATCCCACATCAACGCCCACGCATGCTCACTGGTAGTGAAACCGGCAGGCCAAAACAACGAGGCTGTCTTTCTCAACCTTGTATACCAATCGGTGTTCCTGATCGATGCGCCGCGACCAGCACCCTGCCAGATCAAACTTCAAAGGCTCAGGCTTTCCAATCCCCTCAAACGGGCTGCGCACGACATTTTCGATCAAGTCGAGGATTTTGATCGCCTTGCGGCGATCCGTGGCGATCCAGTGTTTCAAGTCTTCCAGAGCGTGGGGATCAAAGACCAACTTCATCTTTGAGCGCCTTCGCGGACGAATAGGTTTTCCGCAGCCTCGCGGGACGGCGCGCCGCTTCAATCAATCGCTTGGCATTGGCAGGCGAACGCAGAAGATAGGCCGTCTCCGCAAGTGAATCATAGTCATCCCTTGCGACCAGAACTACATCGCTGCTTTTGGGCCGCTCCACCACAATGACCTCATGATCGTCCGACACCTTGTCGAGTGCGTATTTCAGATTGGCGCGCAATTTGGAATAACTGATCGTATCCATTCCGGCACCGC
>JANPDD010000161.1:0-1762 GCA_031431295.1 Hyphomicrobiales bacterium
CGCCTTGCCGCCCGCACCCTGCAATTCCACCACATCAGCGCGACAACTGGCCATCGCGGGGCCAGACAGCAGCACTATTCCGGCAAATGATGCGATCGTGTCGCCGATTCCCATGATACCACCTGTACCGCCATCCGCCCGCGTTTGCCTTCGATGATCCGCAGGCACACCGCCTCGCCCGCGCCCAGATCGGCAAAACCTGACATGCGCAGCACTTCGACATGCACGAACACATCCTCCGGCCTGCCAAAGACATTGGCGAAACCAAAGCCTTTACCCTTGTCGAACCACTTCACGCGCGCCGGCTCCAGCGGCAGTTGCGCCATCTCTTCGGCGGTGGCTTCCACACCCTCTTCGCCGGCAGGAAAGAACGCCCCCAAAGGCGCATCAATTTCCAACACTTCGACCGCCTGGATGCCGCGCTGTGTCTGCTGAACCAACACGGTGATACCCGCGCCATCGGCGACCGAGCTTTGCCCGTAGTTGCGTAAAACATTCGCGTGCAACAAGATATCAGCTTGCTGATCTTCAGTGACGATAAAACCGAACCCTTTTACAGGATCAAACCATTTTACATGGCCATGAACAATTTGCTCGGCCTTCTCTTCTTCCGTCATGCCAGAGCCGTTCCCCGGATAAGCCCCAAGTCTCTCAACTTGATGCCAATACTCGAAAAGTTGCAAGCCCATTTTTATCTGCGTTCTCGCATACTTCCATTCACGAAGCGCAAAATCAAGGATTCAACCGGCTGGTTTCCCAATCCTCGCCGGCCGAGGCCCGCGACCATCGAAACCGATCGTGCAACCTGAATGCCCCATCCGCCCAGAATTCTATCTCCAAGGGTTGAATGCGAAACCCGCCCCAAAAGGGTGGCCGCGCGGGCGTTGTGCCCAGCCGCGCCGTTACTTTTGCAACCTCTGCCAAAAGAGCCCCCCGCGACGCCAAAGGGCGGGACTGCCGTGATGCCCAGGCCCCAAGCCGGGAGGACAGACTGCGCGAAGCGAAATAGCCGTCTGCCAACGGCCCGTCCTCCCGGCTGACCAGCCCACGCACCCGGATCTGGCGTCGGATCGACTTCCAGTGCACGACAAACGCCGCGCGGCCCGAAGCGATGATCTCCTGCCCCTTGGCACTTTCATAATTGGTGTAGAAAACAAATCCTTCGGGCTCGATCTCTTTCAGCAAGACCATTCGCACATTGGGCATCCCTGTGGAATCCACCGTAGCCAGAGCAATGGCGTTCGGATCATTGGGTTCTTGCGCCGTCGCATCCTTCAACCATGCCTTTGCAATCTGAAACGGGTCAGTTCCCGCAAAGATACCGCCTCTGTCCATCGCCATGCCTTTCCCTGCACTTGATGCAGGCGCGTCTATCGCCTACACGTCAACCTCACATTCATGGTGGGCGGGGAAGACCGAATGTCAACCGGACTAATGCAAGGCAAGCGCGGCCTCATCATGGGGCTCGCCAATGATAAATCCATCGCCTGGGGGATAGCGCGTGCCTTGGCTGAACATGGCGCCGAGATCGCCTTCTCCTATCAGGGTGAGGCGCTGAAAAAGCGGGTCGAGCCCCTCGCCGCCTCGATCGGCATGTCCGAGTTCATTGAGTGTGATGTAGCAAGCGAAGAGTCGATGGATGCGCTGTTCGGGCATCTGCAAAGGCTTTGGGGCAAGATCGACTTTCTGGTGCACGCCATCGGTTTTTCCGACAAGGCCGAACTCCGCGGTCGCTATGTTGACACGTCGCGCGCAAACTTTC
>JANPDD010000162.1:0-1601 GCA_031431295.1 Hyphomicrobiales bacterium
GGCTTGGTGCTTTTGGTTGGCGTGTGGCTCATGGCCCCTTATAGCTAGCCTGCATGCGATTGGAAAAGCCAGAACAGACGTTGAGGCGCGGCTGGACGACAGGGGCCTGTGCGACTGCCGCAACCAAGGCGGCCCTTACGGCGCTCGCCACAGGGCAATTCCCCGATCCCGTGACCATCACGTTGCCCAAGGGCGAGGTCGTATCCTTTGCGCTGGCGCTGGAAGAATTGGGCGAGGACTGGGCAAGGGCCGGCATAGTAAAAGATGCAGGAGACGATCCCGATGTCACCCATGGCTGCACAGTCATCGCCAAAGTCCGGCGGACAGGATCAGGCGTTACTTTCACGGCGGGCGAGGGCATTGGCACGGTCACCAAGCCGGGTCTTCCCATCGCAGTCGGCGAACCTGCCATCAATCCAGTCCCGCGCCGCATGATGACTGAAGTTGTTGCGGAATTAGGTGGTGGTGCTGATATCGAAATCTCCATTCCTGGTGGTGCCGCTTTGGCGGAGAAAACCTGGAATGGACGCCTTGGCATCATCGGCGGGCTTTCGATCCTCGGCACCACGGGCATCGTCAATCCGTTTTCCTGTGCGGCGTGGATTGCCTCCATCCACCGCGGCATCGACGTGGCAAGGGCCTCAGGGTTCACGCATGTGGCGGGCTGCACGGGCTCCACGTCGGAAGATGCGGTGCGGGCACATTTTGGTTTGCCGCTTGAGGCCACGCTCGACATGGGAGATTTCGCCGGTGGTCTGCTCAAATATCTCAAGCTCCATCCGGTGCCGCGCGTGACGATCGGAGGTGGTTTCGGGAAAATCACCAAGCTCGCGCAAGGTGCCATGGATCTCCATTCCGGGCGCAGCCAGGTGGACATGGCGTGGCTCGCTGAACTTGCGCCAATGAATTTGCGGACTGACATTCTTGCCGCCAACACGGCGCAACATGTTCTGGAAATTGCTGGCGCTGATCTCGCGGTGCGGGTCGCTGGTGAAGCGCTGGCGCGCGTTGATGCGATGCTCAAGGGCAGCGGCATTGCGGCCGATGTGATGATCGTTGACCGCAAGGGAGTTACCATTGCCCATGCCGCATAGCCGCATTCTCATTCTGGCAGGCACTGGTGAAGCCCGCGAACTTGCCAACGCGCTTCATGCCAAGGGCATCGACGTGATCACATCATTTGCCGGTGTCACCAAGAACCCGCTGTTGCCGGCGGGTGAAATTCATGTGGGCGGCTTTGGCGGTACGACAGGTCTGGTGGACTATCTCGTTTCGTCGCATGTCACCTCGGTCATCGACGCCACCCATCCCTTTGCAGCCCAAATGTCGCGACAGGCCCATGAGGCCTGTCAGCAGCTTCATCTGCCGCTCATGCGTCTTGAACGGCCAGCCTGGAACCCGCAGGACGGTGACAACTGGCACCATGTTCAATCGGTGCAGGAGGCGGCAGACGTGCTGCCAGCCGGGGCCCGCGTGTTGCTGACGACGGGTCACAAGGGGCTCGATGTATTTATGAATCGCGCCGATCTCGCTGGCGTTATCCGCACCATCGAGTCGCCAAAGACAGCGTTGCCTTTGCACTGGACTTTGCTGCTTGATCG
>JANPDD010000163.1:0-43539 GCA_031431295.1 Hyphomicrobiales bacterium
TTCACTGGCTCGCTTGCCAATATCGTGGCGGCTGCCCGCGCTGCCGCGCCAGCACGTTTTCCACTGTCATCGCTTCACGCAGGCCTTGGCCTTGCAGGCATTGTCACATCCGTCGGCGCCGACGAGATCAACCAGGCTGAACTGCCATTCGCCAGTGTGACGGCGGACAATGATGCCTACGCCGCGTGCATCGGTGCGTTTTCCGGCGCGAATGGGGGCATCGTCATCGCGGGCACAGGCTCCATCGGTTTGGGATTGGTGGATGGCCAGCGCCACATGGTGGGCGGGTGGGGCTTTGCGCTGGGCGACCATGGCTCAGGTGCCTGGCTCGGTCACCACGCCGTGCGCCGTGCCGCACTGGCGCTTGACGGATTGTTGCAGCCAACCGGCCTTATCGATGACGTGTTGCAAAAGACGGGGCGGAGCCGCCGGGAATTGTCGCGCTGGTCGGAGACGGCAATGCCGAAAGACTATGCCGCCTTTGCTCCCCTGGTGTTCAAACATGCGAGTTTGGCCGACGTGCAAGGCATGACCATTGTGATTGAGGGTGCCAGCGCCATATCCAAATTGGGCCATGCACTTCTCGCCCGGGGCGCAAAGCGGCTGTGTCTGCTGGGCGGGTTGTCCGGCGTTTACCCACCTTATCTCGATGCTGACGTGCGCGCGGCCCTCGCACCCGCCGAAGCCGATGCCGTGGATGGCGCCATCATGATGGCGCGAAAGGCCCAAGGCTTGCCGGAGCGCTGGTCATGACCCAGACGAAACGGCTCTTCAGCCGCATCCGCCTCGACAGGGACGAGAGCGCCCCCCTCTATTTGCGTATCAAAAAGCTCGTTCAGGACGCGGTTCTTGCAGGCGACTTGCAGCGCGATGACGCCATTCCCAGCGAACGCGAAGTGGCCCAATTGCTGGAGGTGAGCCGGGTCACGGTGCGCAAGGCATTTGCCGAATTGGTGGGTGATGGCGTGCTGCGCCAGCGCCGCGGCTCCGGCACCTTTGTGCGCGGCGCAATCACCCGCATTGAACAGCCGCTGTCGCGGCTCACAAGTTTCAGCGACGACATGAAACTGCGCGGGATCAAAACTGATGCCGACTGGTTGGACCGCTCCATGGGCCTGGCGACGCCGGAAGAAGCGATGAAACTTTCCCTTTCACCCAGTGAGCGCGTGTGCCGCTTTCATCGCCTGCGCCGGGCCGATGGCTTGCCGTTGGCCATCGAGCACGCCGTCATTCCCTGCCGGTTTCTGGACGATCCGGCAGCCGTTGGCACCTCGCTCTATGATGCGCTGGAAGCGCGCGGGTTTCGCCCGGTCCGCGCCTTGCAACGCCTGCACGCAACCGCCTTGAAAACCGATGCTGCAGCACTGCTCGGCCTTCCCACTGGCAGTCCGGCACTGTTCATCGAACGCATCTCCTATCTGGCCGACGGCCGGACGGTTGAATTCACCTCCTCACACTATCGCGGCGACACCTATGATTTTGTCGCCGAGCTTTCACTTGCCCCGGAGAACCCCTGATGCCGTCCAATGCCCCGAGTTACATGGAACGCGAGACCCGCGAGGCGCCGGAAGTGGTTACCCGCTTCCTTGCGCGCAATCGGGCGGCTTTGGCGGAAATTGGCGTGCAACTGAGAAAGCGGTCCCCGCCAGCGCTGCTGACCTCGGCGCGTGGCAGTTCTGATCATGCCGCCTCCTATTTCAAATACCTGGCAGAAATCAGAACCGGCGTACCCTGTGCCTCAATTGGTGCCTCCGTCGTCTCGGTCTATGGCGCAAAGCTGCAAGCCAGAAACTGCGTGGCATTGACCATTTCACAATCGGGCCAGAGCCCTGACATTGTATCACTTCAAGAGGAAGCAAGGCGCGCAGGGGCTCTGACCATCGCCATCGTCAATGTAGAGGGGTCGCCCGCCGCAAAGAGTGCCGATATTTGCCTGCCGCTCTGTGCCGGGCCTGAAAACAGCGTTGCTGCCACAAAATCGTTCATCGCCTCCCTTGCGGCGGGGGCAGCGATTGTCGCGGCCTGGACAGGCGATGATGCGCTGGCACGGGCAATCGAGGACATTCCGCAGGCACTCGACAAGGCATTGCAAATCGCCTGGCCCGCATTTGTGGCCATGGCCCGCGAGGCGGAGTCGCTTTACGTTCTGGGGCGCGGCCCGTCTCTGCCGATCGCTGCGGAAACGGCGCTGAAGCTCAAGGAAACCTGCGCCATTCATGCCGAGGCCTATTCCGTGGCCGAGGTGATGCACGGCCCGCTTGAACTTCTGGGTGAGGGGTTTCCCGTGCTGGTCTATGCCCAGGGGGATGCCGCATTTGAGATGACAAAAGAGGCAACGGCAAGAATGCGGAAGATGGGCGCTGAACTTTGCCTGGTGGGCAGCGGTGGCTTGCCCCACGCGAATACGGGCAACCCCTTGCTCGAACCCATTGCCATGATCCCCTCGACCTATCTCGCGATTGCGGAACTGGCGAGGCTGCGCGGGCGGGACCCGGATCGGCCTCGGCTGCTCAAGAAAGTGACGGAGACCACGTGACGGCATTTGCACTCGTTGGCGCGCGGGTTTTCGACGGCACGTCATTTCATGACAACCAGGCGGTTGTTGTCGACGGGCGCCACGTTGTCTCGCTCGTGCCGGAAAATGCCATTGCACCTGCGATCCGGCGTATCGAACTCAAGGGTGGTCTGCTGGCACCGGGCTTTGTCGACGTGCAGGTGAACGGCGGCGGCGGTGCGCTGATGAACAGCGCTCCAACCATCGAAGTCGTGCGCCGCATTGCGGACGCGCACCGGAAATTCGGCACTGTGGGCCTTTTGCCAACCGTCATAACAGACGCACCGCACATCACTGCGGCAGCCATCGCAGCTGTGCGTGCGGCACGGGCAGCAGGTGTACCGGGTGTGCTCGGTATCCACATTGAAGGACCGTTTCTCGATCCGGCCCGCAAGGGCGCCCATGATGCGCAGTTCATCCGCATGCCAACGGCTGCCGACATTGACATGCTGGCAGAGGCCGATTGTGGCAGCGTCATGCTGACGCTGGCGCCCGGCATCGTTTCCGCAAGCCTGATCAGGCAGTTTGTCGGGCGCGGCATTCATGTGAGCCTTGGCCACGCCGAGGCAACTTTCGCCGAAGTGCGTGTCGCCCTTGATGCCGGGGCCACGGGCTTCACCCATCTGTTCAACGCCATGAGCCAGATGAACGGGCGTGAACCCGGCATGGTGGGTGCCGCATTGGCGGACACTGCGAGCTTCCTCGGCATCATTGCTGATGGCCACCATGTCCACGATGCAGCACTTCGTGTGGCCCTTGCTTCCACGTCCGCCAACCGATTCATGCTAGTGAGCGACGCCATGCCGCCGGCCGCCGGTGGGCCACCGGATTTCATGCTGCAGGGCAGGGCTGTGACGCGGGTCAATGGCCGGTTGGAGCTCGAGGACGGCACGCTTGCCGGATCGAACCTCACCATGGATGAGGCCCTTCGCTATTGCGTCAACACACTGGGCGTTGCATTGCCGACTGCCTTGCAAATGGCATCACGCAATCCCGCCCGCTTCCTCGGCTTGCACGCCGAGCTGGGTTGCATCACACCGGGCGCCCTTGCCAGCCTTGTCCATCTTGACGACAAACTGGCCGTGCAAAGAACCTGGATTGAGGGACAATGAAAAAAATCAGGGTGCTTGTGGTCGGCATCGGCAACATGGGACTGTCCCATGCCCGTGCCTATGCCCAAAATCACGGGTTTGAAATTGTTGGCCTGTGCAGTCGTGGCATCAACAAACGCGCAGATATGAAGCAGGAATTTCCGGCCTGTCCGCTGTTCGACAATTTTTCTGAAGCCCTCGCCGCAGCACGGCCCGATGCTGTTTCAATCAACACATGGCCTGATACCCATGCGGACTATGCCAAGCAGGCCCTGAACGCCGGCTGCCATGTGTTCATTGAAAAGCCGATTGCCGCCACCGTGGCGGGGGCGCAAGAGATTGCGGACCTTGCCAAAGCAAAGGGCCTCAAGATCGTCATCGGCTACATTCTGCGGGTTCATCCTTCGTGGATCAAGTTTGTGGAGATCGGCAAGACCCTGGGGAAACCTCTGGTCATGCGCATGAACCTGAACCAGCAATCGTCCGCCACGCAATGGGAAGTCCACAAGCAGTTGATGAAGTCGATCTCACCGCTTGTCGATTGTGGTGTCCACTATGTGGACGTGATGTGCCAGGTGACCGGGGCGAGGCCCGTTTCCGTCCACGCCATCGGTGTGCGCCTGACGCCCGAGGTGGACGAACACATGTACAACTACGGGCAGCTGCAGGTGACATTCGATGACGGTTCGGTCGGCTGGTACGAGGCAGGCTGGGGACCGATGATGAGCGAGACTGCATTTTTTGTGAAGGACATGATCGGGCCAAAAGGGTCAGTCTCGATCGCCATGGATGAATCGAAAACCGCCTCGTCGGATGTGGATGGCCACACCAGGACCAGCGCTTTGCGTGTGCACCATGCCGGATTGACGCCGGAGGGAAAATTCTCGCGCGCAGATGACATGATCGCCATGGCCGATGAGCCGGGCCACCAGGAGCTGTGCAATCGCGAGCAGGCCCTGTTCCTTGATGCGATCGTGAATGACCGGGACATGGCGCGCCATGTCGAGGAGGCCATCAATTCCCTTTGCATTGTTTTGGCCGCCGACGAAAGCGTGAGATCAGGCAGGGTCGTTGCGCTGTGAGGCTGGCAGGTGCCATCAGCGCGGCGGGTGGTGCACACAATGAAGATGGTTGCGGCCTGATCGAGCGGAGCGGTGTTGTCAGCGCCGCCTGGGTCTTCGATGGTGTGACCGGCATCAACGCCCGCAATTGTCTGCCCGCCGCATCGGATGCCGCGTGGTTCGTGGGCGAGGCACAGCGGTGGCTTCAAGTCTTGGCGGCACTGGATCTGCCACTCACGCAGATCTTGTCGCAGCTTGTGGACGAATTGATTGAAAGCTGGAGGATCGTTTCGCACGGCATTGATTTTCCATCTGATTTTGAGCCGCCTGCGGCCTGCCTGTTGCTTGCGAAGCGCTATGATGGCGGATGGCAGGTCCTTCGGCTGGGAGACTCAATCCTCTTGCGCAATGATGGCATCACCAAGCTGCTTCCGGCACCACCGAGCAATCTTGCGGCACTGGAAAGCATGCTGCGCACGGAGGCCGCCCGCCGCCGCGAGACAGGGTTTCTTGACTTCAAGGAATTGCTTGCGGAGTTTGAGCCGCACTTACGCGAAAACCGCCGCAGCCGGAACAACCCCGGAAGTTACAGCATCCTCGCCGCCGACCCCAAGGCAAAGCTGTTCCCCCAGATTGCTGACCTGGGAGATCCCAGATCAATACTGTTGTGTAGCGATGGTTTTTTTCGTGCCGTGGATACATATGGATTTATCGATTGCGAAACGCTGATGGCGGAATGTTCGAGGCCCGGTGGCGTTGCCGATGTGCTGGCGCGCATCAGGTCCGTGGAGGCGGCTGATCCCGAATGCAGGCAGCATTTGCGTTTCAAGCCGGCCGATGATGCGACGGCTGTGTGCCTTGTCGCCGGTGATGGGGCATAGGGCGTCGCATTTTGGGTTGACCACATTTGGCAATTTGGCATGGGCCGTTTCGCGAACTATACATTGATGTCGGGGATGCCGGGGCTGACGTCATCCCCGGTGAACCACCGCATGATTGGGAGGCGTCTTGGCAACCAAGAAGCAGTCGAAGTCTTGCCGGTTGGCCCACAGGATGCCCCCTGCCGTGCCTCTGCCGGATACATGCTGGAAAAAGGCTGCGATGGCTGGTACATGGCCGAACAAAATTATCTCCATCCATCGACCTCTAACACCAGGACTTCAAGATGACACGATTGAGTTGGGGCATGATCGGCGGCGGCGAGGGCAGCCAGATCGGACCCGTACACCGCATCAGTTCTGCACTTGATGCGGCATTTGAGTTTCGCGCAGGCGCACTTGATGCTGATCCCGCCAAGGGCCGCGCCTATGCGGTACAACTGGGTTTGCCTGCGGACCGTGCCTATGGCGACTGGAAGGAGATGCTGGCAGGCGAAAAGACCCGCAAGGATCCCATTGACCTTGTAACGATCGCCACACCCAACGCCACACACCATGCCATCGCCAAGGCGTTTCTCGAAGCAGGGATCAACGTGCTTTGCGAAAAACCCATGACGGTGACAGTTGCAGAGGCAGAGGACATTGTTGCGGCCGAAAAACGCTACGGTGCGATCTGCGCCGTCAACTATGGCTACACCGGCTATGCGCTGGTCCGGCACATGCGCGCCATGATCGCTCGTGGTGATCTGGGCAAGGTGCGTCTTATCGTCGTGGAGTTTGCCCATGGTTTTCATGCCGATGCAGCCGATGCGGAAAATCCCCGGATGCGCTGGCGCTACGATCCCGCCCAAGCGGGAGTTTCCGGGCAATTTGCCGATTGCGGCATCCATGCCTTGAACATGGCAAGCTATGTGTCAGGCCAGGAAGCGCGCGAACTTTCCGCCGACTTTGTTTCCGCTGTGGCAGGCCGGCAGTTGGAGGACGATGCCATGCTGAACGTCCGCATGGACGGCGGCACAACTGTCCGCCTGTGGACAAGTTCAGTGGCGGTGGGAAGTTTCCATGGCCTCAACATCCGCGTCTTTGGCGAGAAGGGCGGTTTGCGCTGGGCGCAACAATGGCCTGATCAGCTACAGTGGACGCCACTCAATGGCCGCACGGAAACACTTGAGCGCGGCATGGGCGGCCTGTCACCGGAGGCGGCGCGCGCCACACGCATCGCCACCGGGCATTCGGAAGGCATGTTGGTGGCCTTTGCAAATATCTATGCCGACATGGCGGAGGTCATAGAGGCCCGCGCCAGGGGCGTTGCCGCAAATCCGCTTGCCCTGCAGTTTCCCACGGCCATGGATGGTCTGCGATCCATCGCGGCCATCAACGCGGCTGTTGAATCAGCGCGCGCCGGCGGAAAATGGACAGATGCGCGGCCGCCAGGTCTTCGATGAGTTGCCTGATGGTTATGACTTGACAGGATTGGGTGGCTTCTTGTTTCTCGCATACTGCGAGAGGATGGTAAGACCCGTTCCGCCCAAAACAAACGCGCTGCCCAGCAGAAGGTGTGCCGACAGTCTCTCTCCGATCCAGAGTGAGCCACCGACGGCGGCGACGATGGGAACAAGAAGCTGGGCCGCTCCTGCCGTTGCAATGCTGAGCTGTGGCAGCGCGGCATACCAGATCACATAACCCAGCGCCGACGTGATGGCACCCGATGCAACAGCGAGTGCGATGCCGGTCACGTCCTTGGGCCCCGTTGAAAATACCAGCATGGCAAGGAGTGCCAGCGGCGCCGCCCCGACGAAGCTGCGTGCGGTGTTGATGAAGGGTCGGGTCGCCCGCTTGCCGACGAGTGTGTATGCTCCCCACGCCACACCGGCGATGAACATGAGCAGCGCAGGCAGGGGCGAAGGTGCTTCCGCCCGCGGTGCCAACAGCCAGGCCAGACCGCCAAACGCCGTGGCATTGCCAAGGATTTCAAGATAGGTGAACCGCTTGCCCTGCCATAGGGACACTGCCGCAAGCGTCAACTGCACGGTCGCAAAAAGGATGAGCGCGCCGGAGGCGGCATTGAGGTTCACATAGGCAATCGTAAAGGCCGCAGCATAGGCAAACAGCGAGACGACGCCGATGATGCCGTCCTTGCCGGGTATGATCTCACCGGGTGTCCGCCAGGCCAACGCGGCAAGCATGACAGCACCCGACAGGATGCGGATACCGGCGAAATCCACAACATCAATGGAGGTCTGCACAAATGCCGCCCGGGTCAAGAGTGAGTTGCCCGCAAATGCCATGATGGCAAGGAAGGCAAGAAGCAACACCCTGACGTAGGAGAATTTCATGCGTTCATGGGAGACTGCGTCCAACAGCGTGCTTTTGCAAGCAAGGCTTAATAGCGCGCAACCATCTGGTAGCCCGGGGCAAAGAGCAGGCGCACAAAAGTGACCGGTAATCCATTGTGCCAGGTTGAACGTTCGGCGAGGAACAGCGGTTCGCCGGTGCCGATCGCTAGCCGCCTTGCCGCAACCGCATCTGCCGGGAACGCCGAAAACCTGACTTCGGCATTGCTGTAGGGAACTTCGCGCAGCAGCCATTCATTGGGGCCCAGACTCGCAAAATCCGCCGTTGCCGCGTGGGGAACAGCCGCGAGGTTGATCCACCGGTCCTCATATTGATAGGGAGTATCGTCGGCAAAGTGCAGGCACTTGACGTGTCGCACCGCTGCGGGGCCGGCAAGCGAGAATTTCGATTGCAACCAGCGTGGCGCCCCGGCCAGTGCCGTTGAAATCAGCTTGTAGCCATAGCGGGCTCCTTTGGCCTCGATCTCGGCGCGCACCACCGGAATCTTGAACTTGATCTGGCGGACCGGCATGAGTTTGACATGGCTGCCGCCCTTGCGCCGCCTTTCGATGATGCCGTCCTCGGACAAGGCCTGCATGGCCCGGTTGACCGTGGCGCGGGCGCAGCCGAATGCGGCGGCAAGCTGCACTTCACCTGGCAGCCGCTCTCCTGGTGCCCACTCCTGGGCGCGGATACGCCTGAAAATGTCATCTTTGACGTCGCGATATCCCATCTTCTCTGTCATCTTCCGGACCCGAATGCAGGAGTGGAGTTGATGTCCAGGCCGAAGATCATACGTGAATCTGAATTGCTTGCAGTGCCGTGGCGCAATGGCGGAGGTGTGACCCGCGAAATCGCGGCACAACGCCAAGGCGAGGCAATTGTCTGGCGGCTCAGCATGGCCGACGTTGAGAGCGACGGTCCGTTTTCGCGCTTTGATGGCATGACGCGGATCCTCACGGTCATTGACGGCAATGGCATGGACCTCATTGGCAACGGAGTGACGTTGAACGCGCCGCTTAGCGTTCCGGTGACTTTTGATGGCGGACTTGCGATCATGGCCCGGCTCGCAAACGGACCTGTGAAGGATCTCAACCTCATATTTGATTCCAGCCTGTGCAAGGGCGGCGTGGTGCGGCTGGAGGGACCTTGCCGCCACGCATTGCTGCCGTTGCAACGCACCAGTTTTGCCGTCCACTGTCTCGCCGGCGAAGTCCGGATTGACCGCAGGGAAACACTTGCCGTGCGCGACACAGCACTTGCTGGGACAGATCCACTGATCCTCGAATTGGGATTGGGGTCGGCGATGTTGCTGGTCAATATCACGCTACTCACCTAATCGGAATGCAACAGGTCGAGGATGGCGGTCCGGTACGACCGGGTGATCACGTCACGCTTGACATGCTGCCCCCCGCGCACACAATGGCGCCCCGCCGACCAGAGATCAGTGACGACATTGTCTTTCGCTGCAAAAACCAGCCCGTCGAGAAGCTGATGTGGCTGCAAGGCGCAAAGTGCGGGTGCTTCACTGTCGATTGCAACAAGGTCGGCCAGTTTTCCAACCTCGATTGAACCGGCGTCCCGGCCAAGTGCCTGGGCGCCACCGGCTGCGGCCCCCTTGTAAAGGCATTCACCAACCGAGCCTTCGGTCTTGACCATGACATTGCGGGAAAGTTCACGCAGCCGCTGTGAATACTCGAGTGTCCGCAATTCCTCTGTCAGTGAAATATTGACATTGGAATCCGAACCGATGCCAAAGCCGCCTCCAGCCTTCAAATAGGCCGGACCGTTGAACGGCCCGTCACCGAGGTTTGCTTCTGTGATCGGGCAAAGCCCGGCGACGGCACCAGACTGCGCCATGGCCAAAGTTTCTTCCTGCGTCATGTGGGTTGCGTGCACCAGGCACCAGTCATGATTGACGGCGGCATTTGCCAGCAGCCATTCGACGGGCCTCGCACCCAGCCAGGCCTTGATGTCATTCACCTCTTGCGGTTGCTCCGCCACATGAATGTGCACTGGCCCGCCACTGCGCTGGGCGAGCAAGGCCGCAAGCTCCGTCGGCGAAGTTGCCCGCAATGAATGTGGCGCCATGCCCATCCGTGCGTCTGCGGGAAGATGGGCGAGGCCGCTGCGGGCCTGCTCCGTCAGCCGCAGGAATGAGTCCACACTGTTGCCAAAGCGCAATTGCCGCGTCGCCAGGGCCTGCTGTCCGGCACCGCCATAGGTATAGAGGACAGGCAGATGCGTGAGGCCAATGCCGGTAGCCAGTGCTGCCGCCATGACGCGGGCCGAAAGTTCGGCCATGTTGGCGTAGGGGTTGCCGCCGCGCTGGTGGTGCACATAGTGGAATTCGCCGACCGATGCGAAGCCCGCTTCCTGCATTTCAAGGAATACCCGGGCCGCAATGGCCTCGACGTGTTCGGGGGTCAGCCGATCAACAAACCGATACATCTGTTCGCGCCAGGTCCAGAAACTGTCCCGGCCCGCTGTGCGGCATTCAGTCATGCCTGCCATGGCGCGCTGAAAGCTGTGGCTGTGAAGATTGCCGAGTGCCGGAAGCAGCGTGTCAACACGCACATCCCCCGCCATGGCTGTGATGCCCGGCACCACCGCGCTGATCCTTTCCTGTTCCAGAACCAGGCGGACATTGTCGGTCCAGCCGGAAACGAGCAGCGCTTTCTTCGCAAATATCAAGGGCCACTCCCCTTCATGAATTTTATGTCTAGACATAATACGGATTGTTGCCTATGACACAAGGGAAATCGCGTGGCTCCAAGAAATGGATGATCCGTTGCAAGACCAACTCTTGACGCAGGTGCGGATAGCGACGCTGGCCGACGGCCCGGCCCGCAGTGATGTATCCTGTGGCGTGATCGAGAAAGGCGCACTGGCGCTGGAGGCCGGGCGCATCGCCTGGGTGGGGCCGGAGAACGAGGTGCCACGGCACTTTGACAGACTGGCGAAAAATCCAATGGCAGGCCGATTGGTGACGCCGGCCCTGATCGATTGCCACACCCATGTGGTCTTTGCCGGAAACCGCGCCAACGAATTCGAGATGAGATTGAATGGCGCGAGCTACGAAGACGTGGCGCGGGCGGGCGGTGGCATTGTCTCAACGGTCAGGGCCACGCGCCTCGCATCAGAACAGGACCTGCTGGAGAGCGCCTTGCCCCGCGTCGATGCCCTGTTGGCCGAGGGCGTTTGCGTTGTCGAAGTCAAGTCGGGCTATGGCCTTGATACGGAAACCGAGCTGCGCATGTTGCGCGCCGCCCGTGCGATTGCGACGAAGCGACCGGTGCGCGTGGTCACAAGTTTCCTCGGTGCCCATGCGGTGCCGCCCGAATACAAGGGCAGGGCCGATGCCTATATTGATGACGTTTGCATCCCCACGCTGCGCGCTGCGCATGCGGAAGGATTGGTCGATGCGGTTGACGGTTTTTGCGAAGGCATCGGTTTTTCGCCACCACAGATCGCCCGGGTTTTTGAAGCCGCAAAATCGCTTTCCCTTCCCGTCAAACTCCACGCTGAACAACTTTCAAACCTTGGCGGCGCGAAGCTCGCCGCGTCCTTTGGCGCGCTTTCCGTTGATCATGTCGAGTATCTTGATGAGGAGGGCGTCGTGGCTGTTGCACGCGCAGGCACGGTGGCCGTGCTGCTGCCTGGTGCCTTCTATGCGTTGCGCGAAACACAAGTGCCGCCCATCGCCGCCTTTCGCCGCCACGGTGTGGCGGTCGCCGTGGCCACAGACTGCAACCCCGGTTCATCGCCGCTCAGCTCCCTGCTGCTCGCCATGAACATGGCCTGCACGCTTTTCCGCCTGACGCCACTTGAGGCCCTGAGGGGCGTGACGGTGAACGCGGCGCGCGCCCTGGGCCTGAAAGATTGCGGTTCGATTGCGGCGGGCATGCGGGCCGACCTTGCGGTGTGGAACGTCGAACACCCGGCTGAATTGGCTTATCGCATTGGCTTCAACCCACTCCACAGCCGCATATTTGGAGGCGTAAATTGACTTCACTCACTCTGAGGCCAGGACATGCAAGCCTGTCCGATCTGGAACGTGTCTACTGGGAGGAGTTGGCGGTACGCCTTGATCCCGCCTGCCACCCGGACATATTGAAAGCCCACGCGCACATTGCGGCGGCGGCGGCAGGAGGCGATGCTGTCTATGGCGTGAACACCGGCTTTGGAAAACTGGCGAGTGTCAAGATCGAGGCGAAGGACACCGCCACATTGCAGCGTAATCTCATTCTGTCACATTGCTGCGGTGTTGGAGCCCCGATCTCGCGTCGCCATGCCCGCCTGATGATGGCGCTCAAGCTGCTGAGCCTGGGGCGCGGTGCTTCCGGTGTGAGGCTCGACATTATCAGGTCGATCGAAGACATGCTGGCCTGCGGTGTGACACCGGTTGTTCCTGCGCAAGGTTCGGTTGGTGCCTCAGGTGATCTGGCGCCACTGGCCCACATGGCGGCGGTGATGATGGGGGAAGGCGAGGCGGAATTTGAAGGCGCGATCCTGCGCGGTGGCGAAGCTCTCGCCAGGGCCGGGTTGAAGCCCATTGTGCTTGGCCCCAAGGAGGGGCTGGCCCTCATCAATGGCACGCAGTTCAGCACGGCCTTCGCCTTGGCTGGCTTGTTTGCCGCCTGGCGCGCGGCACAGGCAGCACTTGTGACCTCCGCCCTGTCCACCGACGCCATCATGGGGTCCACCGCACCGCTGCAGCCCGAAATCCATGCATTGCGCGGCCATGCTGGCCAAATCGATGCAGCGCGCGCCATGGGCGACCTGCTCGCGGGCTCTGAAATCCGCGAAAACCATCTGGCGGGCGATGCGCGTGTGCAGGACCCCTATTGCATCCGGTGCCAGCCGCAGGTGACGGGTGCCGCAATGGATGTGTTGCGCATGGCGGCGCGCACCCTGGAGATTGAGGCCAATGCGGCAACAGACAATCCCCTCGTTCTGACTGGTGCCGGCCTCATTGTCTCCGGCGGGAATTTTCACGCCGAGCCCGTTGGTTTCGCCGCCGACATGATTGCCCTGGCCATCGCTGAAATTGGTTCAATCGCCCAGCGCCGCGTGGCGCTCATTGTTGATCCTGTCTTGAGCCACAAGCTGCCGCCCTTTCTCACGCCGGCCCCCGGTCTGAATTCAGGTTTTATGATCGCCGAAGTGACAACGGCAGCACTCATGAGCGAGAACAAGCATCTGGCCAACCCGTGCGTCACGGACAGCACGCCGACAAGCGCCAACCAGGAGGACCACGTCAGCATGGCGGCCCACGGCGCCCGCCGCCTGGGTCCCATGATCGAGAACCTCAATCACATCCTGGGCGTCGAACTTCTCTGTGCCGCACAGGGCATTGAGTTTCGCGCTCCACTCAAGACCAGCGCGGCACTCGCCCGCGTCGTCGCAAGATTGCGTGCCGATGTGACGACGCTGACGGATGATCGCTATCTGGCACCGGATCTGGAGCGCGCCGCCGTGCTGGTGGGCAGTGGCGACGTTGCCCGTGCCGCCCAAACGCCATTGCCGGAACTCGCCGCATGAATCCGGTCGACGTCATCCGTGGTGATGGACCGGTTGTTTTGGGATTGCCGCACACCGGCACGTTTCTGCCACCGGAAATCCATGCGAAGCTGGATGCGCGGGGACGCGCACTCGATGACACGGACTGGCACATTGAAAGGCTCTATGCAGGCCTGCTGCCTGGCGCAACGACGGTGCGGGCCATTTTTCACCGCTATGTCATCGACGCCAATCGCGATCCCACAGGCACAAGCCTCTACCCTGGTCAGAATACCACTGGGCTTGTTCCGTACACTGATTTTGATGGCCATGACATTTGGAACGTGGCACCCGATGCGGCGGACATTGAACAGCGCCTTGCAACCTATCACGCGCCCTATCACGCCGCGCTGGTTGCCGAGATGCAGAGGGTCAGACTTGCGCACGGCGTGGCTATTCTCTGGGATTGTCACTCCATCCGGTCGCGCATTCCTTTCCTCTTCGAAGGGCAGTTGCCAACCCTCAACATAGGCACCAACAACGGTGAAACCTGTGCCCCCGCAGTTGAAAATGCGGTTGCTGTTATATGTGAAGAAGCAAAGGTATATGACTTTGTCCTCAACGGACGCTTCAAGGGCGGCTGGACGACGCGGCACTATGGGCAACCGCGCCAGAATTGGCACGCCATACAGATGGAAATTGCCCAGCGCGCCTATCTGAAATCAGAGGCCCCGCCGTGGGCATACGATGACACTGAGGCCGAACGGCTGCGGCGGCACCTTGGCAAAATGCTCGCTGCAATCTCCGCCCTTGCGCCACAACTGGAAAGATCGACATGAACAATCCACGCCACAACCAGCGCGATATTTTTCCGCCAACCGGGCCAACGATCACGGCCAAGAGTTGGCTGACGGAAGCGCCCATGCGGATGCTCATGAACAATTTGCATCCTGATGTTGCTGAAAATCCCCATGAGCTGGTGGTCTATGGCGGCATCGGCAGGGCGGCGCGGACGTGGAAAGATTTCGACCAGATTGTCGCTTCACTCAAGGAACTCGAGGATGACCAGACTCTGCTCGTGCAGTCGGGAAAGCCGGTGGGCATTTTCCGTACCCACAAGGACGCGCCCCGTGTGCTGATCGCCAATTCCAATCTCGTGCCGCATTGGGCGACGTGGGACCATTTCAATGAACTCGATCGCAAGGGTCTTGCCATGTATGGCCAGATGACTGCGGGATCGTGGATCTACATCGGCACGCAGGGCATCGTGCAGGGAACCTATGAGACCTTTGCCGAAGCGGGCCGCCAGCACTATGGCGGCAATCTCACCGGCAAGTGGATATTGACGGGCGGGCTCGGCGGCATGGGCGGGGCCCAGCCCCTGGCCGCAGTGATGGCGGGCGCCTGCTGCCTTGCAGTTGAGTGTGATGAAACGCGGATCGATTTTCGCCTGCGCACCCGCTATGTTGATGCCAAGGCGCGAACACTCGATGAAGCCTTGGCGATGATTGCCGATTGGACATCGAAGGGCGAGGCCAAGTCCGTCGGCCTTCTCGGCAATGCCGGCGAAATATTTCCGGACATTCTGGCGCGCATGAAGGCAGGTGGACCACGGCCCGACATCGTCACGGACCAGACTTCCGCCCATGATCCGCTGCATGGCTACCTGCCGCTGGGCTGGTCTGTGTCTGAGTGGCGGGCAAAGCAGGAGAGTGATCCCAAGGCTGTTGAACGCGCCGCCCGTCAGGCCATGCGAAAGCACGTGGAAGCGATGGTGGCGTTTCACGATCACGGCGTGCCGACCCTCGACTATGGCAACAACATCCGTCAGGTGGCCAAGGATGAGGGGTTTGAAAACGCTTTCGCCTTTCCCGGCTTTGTTCCAGCCTACATCCGTCCGCTGTTCTGCCGCGGCATCGGGCCTTTCCGTTGGTGCGCCTTGTCAGGCGATCCCGAAGACATCTACAAGACCGATGCCGCGATGAAGAGGCTCTTTCCGGAGAACACGCATCTCCACCGCTGGCTGGACATGGCCCGTGAGCGCATTGCCTTCCAGGGACTTCCCGCACGCATCTGCTGGATCGGCTTGGGCGACCGCCACCGGGCCGGACTGATGTTCAACGACATGGTTTCGAAGGGTGAACTGAAGGCGCCGATTGTCATTGGCCGCGACCATCTCGATTCCGGCTCGGTTGCCAGTCCAAACCGCGAGACGGAAGCCATGAAGGATGGCTCCGACGCCGTTTCGGACTGGCCATTGCTCAACGCGCTCTTGAACACCGCATCGGGTGCCACCTGGGTGAGCTTGCATCACGGCGGTGGCGTCGGCATGGGCTTCAGCCAGCACTCAGGCATGGTGGTCGTGGCCGACGGCACGAAGGATGCTGCGCGCCGCCTCAACAATGTGTTGTGGAACGACCCGGCAACCGGCGTCATGCGCCATGCTGATGCCGGCTACGACATCGCCATCGCCTGCGCCCGTGAACATCAACTGAACCTGCCCGGAATTCTGGGCAGCGGGTAACAATCGCCCGCGCCCACGGCACTGGACCGGGGCGCTTGTTTTTGCTTACACAGCGAGAGCATGTTTTGGCAAAATTGGCATTGGGCGGGAGTTCCTGGATGAACAGTTATGATTTTCGCGGCAGGGTCGCCGTCGTCACTGGCGGTGCCAACGGCATTGGTGCTGCCGTCGCGGAACGGCTCGTGCAATCCGGCGCCATGGTCGCCATCTGGGACATGGATATCGCCAAGCCGGAGGCCCGCATTGCCGCATTGCCTGCGCAAAGCTGTGCACTTGTCCAGGTTGACGTCAGCGATCTCGCCAGCGTTGAATCCGCCTTTGCCGCGACAGAGAGGAAATTTCCGCGCGTCGATGTGCTGGTGAACAGTGCGGGCATCGCCGGGCCCACCAGCACGCTCGCAAACTACCCGGTCGAGATGTGGCGCAAGGTGCAACAGGTCAACCTTGATGGCACATTCCATTGCTGCCGGGTTGTCGTGCCGGGCATGGTGGCGCGCAACTTTGGCCGCATCGTCAACATCGCATCGATTGCGGGCAAGGAAGGCAACCCCAACGCCTCTGCCTATTCCGCCTCAAAGGCGGCGGTCATTGCCTTGACCAAATCACTGGGCAAGGAGCTTGCAACCCACGACATTGCGGTCAATTGCATCACGCCGGCCACCGCCAAGACGCGCATCCTCGATCAATTGAGCCAGGAGTTTATTGGCTACATGCTGTCCAAAATTCCGAGGGGCCGCTTTGTCAGCGTGGATGAAATCGCCAGCATGGTGTTGTGGATTGCCTCGGCAGAGAACTCTTTCACGACAGGCGCGGTGTTTGATCTGTCGGGTGGCCGTGCAACCTATTGAGGGGGTGCCAAGGTGAAGATCCTGTGTGTGGGCGAAGCGATGATCGAGTTGCTGCCCTCGGCAGATGGAAAATCCGCCACCGTGGGCGTGGCCGGCGACGTTCTCAACACCGCGATCTATCTGCGGCGCGGGCTGTCCGCCAGCCACACCGTTGCCTTTGCCTCGGCATTGGGCAGCGATCCGTTTTCCGGGCGCATCATCAATTTTGCGCGAGAGCATGGCATCAATTGTCATGCAGTGGGAAAAGTGGCAGAGCGTGCGGCTGGCCTTTACTCTGTCAGTGTTGATGCCGCAGGCGAGCGTTCCTTCACCTATTGGCGCAGCATGTCCGCGGCCCGCGTCATGTTCGGCCCGGATGACCGGCTGGACTATTCCATCCTGGACGGTGCTGACGTAGTGTTTCTGTCTGCGATCACACTTGCCATCCTGTCTCCTGCCGCCCGCGACCAGCTTCTTTTGGAACTGGCCCATCGCCGCAAGAGTGGCTTGCGGGTTGCATTTGACAGCAACTACCGCCCGCGCCTGTGGGAGAGCCAAAGCGTGGCATGCCAGATTGTCGGCCGCGCGTGGGCAATCACCGATCTCGGCTTTCCATCGCTCGACGATGAGTTGGCGCTTTTTGCAGAATCCGCCAAAGCCACCACTGCGAGGTTGAGCGGCTACGGAATGTCCCTGTGCGTCTTGAAACGAGGACAACGTGGACCGCATATCCTGTCGCCTTCCGGCACGGCATTGGACGAAACTTTTGCGCCCGCACCCCTCAGCCTTGACACAACGGGGGCCGGTGACAGTTTCAACGGCACGTTCCTGGCGCACTACCTCATGGCTCCGGGCGATATTGTGGGCGCTGCCCATGCCGCCCATGACATGGCCTGCCGGGTGATCGGCGTGCGCGGCGCAATCCTGCCCTAGACTGGCACGAGACTTCTTCGAAACTCTGTGGCATGGAAAGCGCGAAGAGGGAAATTTTTCATGGCCAATGCCTATGGCGCGCCAAAACGCAAAAACTACGATGTTGTCATCGTGGGCGGCGCCATCATGGGCTCTTCGACCGCCTGGTTCCTCACTGACAATCCGGACTTCAAGGGAAGCGTTCTCGTGGTCGAGCGCGACCCGAGCTATGAATTTTGTTCAACCAGCCATTCCAATTCCTGCATACGTCAGCAGTTCTCGGCCGAGCTTAACGTCCGCATTTCGCAGTTTGGTGCCGACTTCATCAAGAACCTGCGCCGCCACATGGGCAATGACGAGCGGGTGCCAGAGCTGCGCATACAGAATTTTGGCTATCTCTATCTCGCAAGCAATGAAGCTTCCGTTCAGGTGTTGCGGGAAAACCAGAAGGTGCAGCTCGCTGCCGGTGCCGGAACACGCATCCTATCCGCCGAGGAGATCAGGCGCGAGTGGCCCTTCTACAATGTCGATGATATCGTGGCCGGCAGCATCAACACCGTTGACGAAGGCTACTGGGAAGGCATCACGGTCTTTGACTGGTTGCGGAAGTTGGCCCGCGAACGCGGGGTCGAATATGTGGCCAATGAGGTTGTCACCATGGCCAGGAATGCCGCTGGCGACCGTGTTGACAGTGTCACGCTTGCAACAGGCGAAATCATTGGGTGTGGCCAAGTTGTCAACGCGTCGGGCCCCCGCGCCGGACTGACATCCCGCATGGCGGGAATTGACTTGCCTGTCGAGCCGCGCAAGCGCTTCACTTACGTATTTACGGCAGAAAGTCCGCTTGATCGCGAACTGCCCCTGACCATTGATCCGTCGGGCGTTCATGTTCGCCAGGATGGCAGGAATTCATACTTGGCGGGGGGGCATTCCGACATTGACCCGGCACCGGCATTTGACGACTTCGAAATGGACCATGCATTGTGGCAGGATCACATCTGGCCCCATATCGCCCAGCGCATTCCGCAATTCGAGTCCATCAGGGTGACGCGCGAATGGGTGGGTCACTATGACTACAATGTGTTTGACCAGAATGCCATCATGGGACCCCACCCTGACGTCAGAAATTTCGTGTTCCAGAACGGTTTTTCCGGCCATGGCCTGCAACAGTCCCCCGCCGTGGGCCGTGCCACAGCCGAATGGCTGACCTACGGAGAATACCGCAGCCTGGACATGACGCCCTTCAGTTTCGAACGGATTCCCGCCAACCGGCCGTTCCGGGAAAAAGCGATCATCTGATGGCATTGCAATGCACGCCTTCGACGGGTAGTCGAAACCAATTGCTGCGGGCGTGTCGCGGATGAGGAGTCACTCATGAGTTTTCAGACCATCGGGCAGGCACCTACCCGGCTCAATCGCAGCGAACTCGCCGTGCCGGGGAGCCAGCCCCAGTTGTTTGAGAAGGCTGCCCGTTCCAACGCTGACATCATATTTCTTGATCTCGAAGACGCCGTCGCACCAGATGACAAGGTGAAGGCGCGTCAAAACATCATTCAGGCAATCGGTGATGTCGATTGGGGCAGGAAGGCGCTGTCGGTGCGCGTCAACGGGCTTGATACCCACTTCATGTACCGCGACGTTGTTGATGTGTTGGAACAGGCCAGCGGCCGGCTTGACCTGATCATGATACCGAAGGTCGGCACGGCGGCAGATGTTTATGCGCTCGACATGCTGTGTACCCAGATTGAAACGGCGAAGAACCGCAAGAAACCGGTGGGATTTGAGCTGATCATCGAAACAGCGCTGGGCATGCAGAATATCGGCGCCATCGCTGCTGCATCAAAACGCAATGAGTCACTGCATTTTGGCGTTGCCGACTACGCCGCCTCGACGCGGGCCAGAACAACATCGATCGGCGGTGCCAACGCTGACTATGCGGTGCTCACCGAGCCGCTGGCGGACGGCAGGCGTGAAACCCATTGGGGGGACATGTGGCACTATGCCATTTCGCAAATGGTGGTTGCGGCCCGCGCCAGTGGGCTGCGGCCAGTTGACGGCCCGTTCGGGAATTTCACTGACGCAGAGGGCTACAAAGCCGCAGCTGCGCGGGCGGCCGTACTGGGTTGCGAAGGGAAGTGGGCCATCCATCCTTCGCAGGTGGCACTCGCCAATGACGTGATGAGCCCCTCGGAAACGGACGTCTCGAAGGCGCGCCGCATCATTGCCGCGATGAGTGAGGCACAAGCGCAAGGCAAGGGCGCAGTGTCACTCGATGGACGCCTCATCGACTATGCATCAATCCGCCAGGCGGAGGTGTTGGTCTCAAAGGCCGAGCAGATCGCCAGAAGCGCCGGCTGAGTGACGGCCTGAGCCGGTACAACTTCACCCGGGCAGTGCCGGGTCACGGGGTCATTAAACTTGGCTGAGGCACGTAACCTTGCTGTCAATTCCTGGATGTGATGCCGGTGCTGACGTCTGGTCGATGAAACTCCACTTTATTTACTTAACGCATTGAGATAAAAGGATAAAAATCGACGACTTAAGCATTCATTAACCATGTCAATCCTAGCATTCCGATCAACGCAAACATCCCGGGCGTATGATCAGGAGAATGTGATGATTGTTGTGGTGGACGAGCGAGAGGACGTTTCCCAAGCTTACAAGAGTTCGATCGGACGGGAGGGATATTCCGTGACGTCATTGAGCCCAAGCGAGTTTGTCGCTTGGTTCCAAACGCTGGCAGGATTTGATCTCGAAGCCGTTGACGCCCTGGTTTTGGGGGAGTTTGAGAACCGGGAGCAAGTTGCAAAAAGCGTCAGGAGAAAGCTCACCATTCCAACCATTGCGCTCAATGATATAGGGGCCCTGGAGGCCACGCTCCGGCTATTCAACGCCGGCATTGACGACGTCGTCCGCAAGCCTGTGCACGCAAGGGAGATCATCGCCAGGATTGCGGCGATCCAGCGTCGGCCCCAAGTCGAGCGGCAGGCATTGTGGTCCGTTGATGGCCTCGAGGTCTACGGCGGAGGACGCAACCCCGAAATCAACGGCTGCGAATTCCAGATTCCCCGCCGGGAGCTTCGCATTCTCGAGCACCTTGCGGCCAACAAGGGCCGACGCTCGACACGGGCGCAAATATTTGCCTCTGTCTACGGCATGTTCGACGACCGCGTGGAGGAGTGTGTCGTTGAAAGCCACATCAGCAAGCTGCGCAAGAAACTTCGCGCTGAGTTGGGCCATGACCCCATCGATATGCAGAGATATCTGGGTTACCAGTTGGTCCGGCGTGTAGCCGTTGCGGCCTGACGAAGGATTGCAAACTTTCCAGCCAGACGTTGTGGCTTAGATCAGCATGGTTTTTGAATTTAAACGTATTTCACGTCATTTCTTTCGCCCGCCTACGCTGAAGCTTCGGCGCGGCAGCCTTCGCTTATTGTGTGGCTTGCCAAGCCGAAGCTGCGGAGCAGCGAAGGCTGGTGGGAGATACTGGACTCGAACCAGCGACCCCTGCGATGTGAACACAGTGCTCTACCAACTGAGCTAATCTCCCATATTCATTTGGGGTGCTTCGCTATAGTGTCGAAGCACTTCCCAAGTCAACCGGCCAGCGTGACGTCACATGGCGGGCATAAACAATCAACCAAAGCGACACCGCAACCGTAGGGAAACCATGCGTCTTTTTCTTTATGGTCTTGCTGGCAGCCTCATTGTGATGGGGCTTCTCTATCACTTTGCGGCCCTTGCGGTCTTCAACGCCCTTGTGCCGAAGGATGAAGGCAGCTTCCGCCTCGCCTCCGGCATCGCCTATGGGCCAAGCCCGCGGCAATCCCTTGATCTCTACCGGCCCAAAGGAGACGGGGACTTTCCTGTTCTGCTCTTCCTCTACGGTGGCTCTTGGGATTCCGGCCACAAGGAAGATTACGCCTTCGTGGGACGGGCCTTTGCCGCAAGAGGCTATCTCACGGCAATCGCCGACTACCGGCTTGTTCCGCGGGCCCACTATCCGGACTTTGTCGATGACGCCGCATTGGCGATCAACTGGCTTTCGGAACAAGCAGCAAACCATGGTGGAGACCCGCACCGCCTTTTTGCCGCAGGCCATTCTGCCGGAGCTTACAATATTGTGCAGGCGGTATTGCGGAATGGTTTGCAAGACAAGGTCAATGCCATCGCGGTGTTGGCGGCGCCGCTCGATTTCCAGTTGGATCACTCGCCCAAAATTGCAGCGGCATTCGCCGCCGCAGGAGATTTCTTCTCAACGCAGCCGGTCAATCAGGTGCTTTCGACGACACCACCCATTTTGCTGCTGCACGGCGCCGGGGACACAACTGTAGGTCCCCACAACAGCCGCAACATGCATGCGAGGCTGGTTGCAGCGCGGCGCCAAACTGAACTCAAACTGTATGATGACATGGGCCATGTCGGCATCATGCTGGCGCTGGCGAAGCCATTCCGGGGTAATGCTCCGGTGCTCAATGATGTTGTTACCTTCTTTCAAAGGTATGACTGAACGATGGCCCACGCTTCGTGATAGTGGTCAATGGTGTGCGTGGGGTTGAAATTCCTGACGTGTTCCGGCGTGTAGCCAAAAGTAACGGCGATGACAGGCACGCCGGCGTTCTGCGCGGTGCGGATGTCTGTTTCACTGTCCCCCAGCATCAGGGAGGCGGCACCCCCGCGCCCCAGCCGGTTCAGTGTTTCCCGATAGGGCCGCGCATCGGGCTTGGCGATGCCGATGGTATCAGGCCCCACGATGGCGCCAAAATAATTTCGCATGTCCAGTGCTTCGAGCAGGCGCAAGGACAGGCTCTCAAGCTTGTTGGTGCACACACCCAAGGCCAGGCCACGGGCCTTGGCGCGGTCGAGCAGGTCGACAACGCCGGGATAGGGCTTGCTGTTGGCCGCGATGTTGGCGGCATAGTGGATGACAAATTCCTGGTACAGCGTTTCGATGGCCCGCGGATCGACGGGTTCTCCCGTTGCTTCGCAGCCACGGGCAATCAGCGCCCGCGCCCCGTGGCCCACAAAGGCCCGCACCTCCTCCAGGCTGATGGTGCGGCGTTTCAGCGTTGACAGCACGTGGTTTGTGGCGGCGTGAAGGTCAGGCGCGGTATCGACCAGCGTGCCGTCCAGGTCAAAAATCAGGGCCTCAATTGGCATTTTCGTTACCACTTTCTGGCTGTTTGTACGGGCCTTGAACCCATGCTAAGCCGCCGCAACATTTTGGAGTTTCACATGGATATTGCAAAGAGCCGGGCGCTCAGCGACTTATTGAAAGACAAGTCCCTTCTCAAGGACAAATGTTACATCGCGGGTGCATGGGTGAGCGGTGACACATCGATTGACGTCACCAATCCGGTTGATGGACGCGTGGTTGGCAGCGTGCCGAACCTCGGTGCAAAGGAAACCCGCGAAGCCATTGCGGCTGCCGAAACGGCGCAAAAATCATGGGCCAGGACGCCCGCCAAGGAGCGTGCCGCGCTCATGCGCAAATGGTTCACCCTGATGATGGAGAACCAGGAAGACCTGGCCCAGATCATGACGGCCGAACAGGGCAAGCCGCTTTCCGAATCCCGTGGCGAAGTGGCCTATGGCGCCTCTTTCGTCGAATTCTTTGCCGAGGAGGCACGCCGCATCTATGGCGAGACCATTCCCTCGCCGTGGCCCAATGGCCGCATCGTGGTCATCAAGCAGCCCGTCGGTGTCATCGCCGCCATCACACCGTGGAATTTTCCCAACGCCATGATCACCCGCAAGGCCGGAGCTGCGTTGGCTGCGGGCTGTGCCATGGTGGTGAAACCCGCAAGCGAAACACCGCTCTCCGCCCTCGCGCTGGCTGAACTGGCGGCGCGCGCGGGGCTCCCCGCCAAGCTCTTTTCCGTGGTGACGGGTTCTGCCCGCGCCATCGGCGCGGAAATGACGTCAAACCCGATTGTCCGTGGACTGACGTTTACGGGATCAACCGAAATTGGCCGCCTCCTGATGCAGCAGTGCGCCCCCACCATCAAGAAAATGGGTCTTGAATTGGGAGGCAACGCCCCCTTCATCGTCTTTGATGATGCGGATTTGGATGCCGCCGTTGCCGGTGCCATGGCCTCCAAATACCGCAATGCCGGGCAAACTTGCGTCTGCGCCAACCGCATCCTCGTCCAGGAAGGCGTATATGATGCCTTCGCCGGAAAACTTGCGGCAGCCGTCAGGCAATTGAAGGTCGGCAATGGCGCTTCTGACGGCGTCACGACCGGCCCACTCATCAATGCTGCCGCCGTCAGGAAGGTTGAGGAGCATGTTGCCGACGCGCTTTCCAAGGGCGGCAAGCTCGCAATGGGCGGCAAGGCTTTGGGCGGAAACTTCTTTGAGCCGACGATCATCACGGGTGTGACCAGCGACATGGCGGTCGCCCGCGAGGAAACATTTGGCCCCGTGGCACCCCTGTTCAGGTTCAAGACCGAGGAAGAGGCCGTCGCCATGGCAAACGCCACGGAATTCGGCCTTGCCTGCTATTTCTACACCCGCGACATTGGCCGCGTCTGGCGCGTGGGCGAGGCGCTGGAATATGGCATGGTCGGCATCAATGAGGGCATCATTTCAACGGCGGAAGCGCCGTTTGGTGGCGTGAAGGAAAGTGGCCTTGGCCGCGAGGGCTCGCACCACGGCCTCGAGGAGTATCTGGAGATCAAATACATGCTGATGGGTGGTTTGGGGAAATGAGTGCGAAATGGGTCGTTGACGCCGACGCATTGAAGAAGGCCGCCGCCGTCGCAGCGCTGAAGCATGTCAATGATGGCATGAACATCGGCCTGGGTACCGGATCCACGGCCAATCACTTTATCCGTGCACTGGCCGCAAAGGTGAAGAAGGGTTTGGCCGTCAAATGTGTGCCGACCTCGCGGGCCACCGCCGCATTGGCAAAGGAACTTGGCATTCCCCTGACGACGCTTGGCGAGAACCCGTTTCTCGATCTCTGCGTGGACGGCACAGACGAGTTTGATCCCGAGCTTCGGCTGATCAAGGGCGGCGGTGGCGCCCTTTTGATCGAGAAGATCGTCGCGTCTTCGGCCAAGCAGGTTCTGATCATCGCCGATGAAAGCAAGCGCGTGAAGAAGTTGGGCGCCTTTCCGCTTCCCATTGAAGTCGTGAACACGGGTGTCAGGGCCACGGGCTGGAAACTTGAACGCGCCTTCCAATTGTTCAAGATGTCGCCGAAACTGACACTGCGGCGCAAGGACGATGCCGTGTTTCGCACTGATTCCGGCAATGTCATCATTGACGCGGCCTGCGGCACGATTGACGATCCCGACCGTCTTGAAATTGTCCTGAACAACATTCCGGGCGTGGTCAATAATGGCCTGTTCATTGGCATTGCCAGCGGCATTCTCGTCGCGGGCGCCAAGGGTGTTGAGGAAATCAAGCGCAAGTGACTGCATTCGACTACGACCTCTTTATCATCGGAGCCGGTTCGGGTGGCGTGCGCGCGGCCCGGATCGCGGGCAAGCTGGGCGCGAAAGTTGCCATTGCCGAGGAATACCGGGTGGGTGGCACCTGCGTCATCTGCGGCTGCACGCCCAAGAAACTCTTTGTCTATGCCGCGCGCTTTGCAGAGGATTTCGAGGATGCCGTGGGCTTTGGCTGGACCACGGAGAAGGTCTCTTTCGACTGGGCGAGGCTCATCGAAAACAAGGACACGGAAATCGACCGCCTGAACATGGCCTATATCCGCGGCCTTGAGAATGCCAATGCCGAGCTGATCCTCGAGCGGGCCGTCATCCTTGATCCCCATACGGTGGAGCTGTCGTCGGGGCGCAAGATCAGCGCAAAATATATCCTGATTGCCACAGGCGCGCGCCCCTTCGTGCCGCAGCACCTGGCCGGCCGGGACCTCGCCATCACGTCCAACGAGGCCTTTCACCTGGAACGGCTGCCGCGCCGCATGGTGATCGTCGGTGGCGGTTATATCGCCGTGGAGTTCGCCGGCATTTTCAACGGGCTTGGCGTTGAAACGGTGCTTCTCTATCGCGGAGAGCAGATCTTGCGGGGCTTCGATGATGACCTGCGCAATCACCTTGCCGCGGAAATGGTAAAAAAGGGTGTTGAGATTCGAACCAAGGTAGACGTGTCAGAAATCGTCAGATCTGGTGATGGCGTGCGCGTGACTTTGACCGACGGCACGGCCATTGGCGCAGGCCAGATCATGTTTGCCACCGGTCGCATTCCCAATTCGCAAGGTATAGGCCTTGAGAATGTGGGCCTGCACGGCACACCCCATGGTGCCGTTGACGTGGACGCCTGGTCGAAAACGAAGGTGGATTCGATCTATGCCGTGGGCGATGTCACAAACCGCGTGAACCTGACGCCGGTGGCCATCCGCGAAGGCCATGCCTTTGCCGAAACAGTGTTTGGCAGCACGCCGGTGACAGTCAACCACAGTCTGATCCCCACGGCGGTCTTTTCGCAGCCGGAACTGGGAACCGTGGGCCTGACGGAGGCGCAAGCCCGCGAATCCCACGCGAAGGTCGATATCTACAAGACCAACTTCCGCCCCATGAAGCACACGCTGTCGGGCCGCGACGAGCGCATGTTCATGAAACTGGTGGTGGATGGCGAAACGGACCGCGTGCTCGGCTGCCACATTGCGGGCATGGATGCGGGCGAAATGGCCCAACTTTTAGGGATAGCGCTCACCTGCGGGGCCACAAAGGCACAGTTCGATGCCACCATGGCGATCCACCCGACGGCGGCGGAGGAACTGGTGACGATGCGCAAGAAGTGGCCCGAGTAACCCTTCCTTCCGCAAAACCAAGCTTCTAGCGCGCTTCCCGGAAAGCCCGTTGCGGCTTTCCGAAAAGGAATCGCGCCACTTCAATATTTGGAGCAAATCCTTTTCGCCAAAGTGGTTTCCACTTTGGCGGGATTTGCTCTAGAAGCCCGCCACCATGAATGACGCTCCTCCAAAACCCGAAAAGAAAACTGACCGCTACCGCGACACGGTGTTCCTGCCGAAAACCGACTTTCCCATGAAAGCAGGGTTGCCGGAGCGTGAGCCGCAACTCTTGAAGCGTTGGAAGGACATGGGGCTGTTCAGCCAAATGCGGGCGCAGGCGAAGGGTCGCGAGAAATTCGTGCTCCACGATGGCCCGCCCTACGCCAACGGCAACATCCACATCGGCCATGCGCTCAACAAAATCCTGAAAGACATGGTGTCGCGCTCGGCCCAGATGGCGGGCTATGACTCGCATTATGTGCCGGGCTGGGATTGCCACGGCCTTCCCATCGAATGGAAGATCGAGGAGCAATACCGCGCCAAGGGCAAGAACAAGGATGCGGTGCCCATCAATGAATTCAGGAAAGAGTGCCGGGAATTCGCGGCGGGCTGGATTGACGTGCAGCGCGAGGAATTCAAGCGCCTCGGCGTGGAAGGCGATTGGGATAATCCCTACACCACGATGAAGTTCGAGAGCGAGGCGGTGATTGCCCGCGAACTGATGAAATTCGCGGAAACGGATCAGCTTTATCGTGGCTCAAAGCCGGTGATGTGGAGTGTGGTGGAAAAGACGGCTCTGGCGGAGGCCGAGGTCGAGTATCACGATTACACCAGCGATGCGATTTATGTGAAGTTTCCGGTTCAGCACGCTGGTGCCGCAGGAAATGAGAACTTAGAACAACTCATGCAGGCTAGTGTTGTCATTTGGACCACAACGCCCTGGACAATCCCGGGCAACCGCGCGATCAGTTACTCTGACCGCATCGACTATGGACTCTATGAAGTGACCGCAGCTCTAGACGGAAACTGGCTTCGAGCGGGCGAAAAACTCATTTTAGCTGACAATCTGGCCGAGAAAGTACTGTCTTCAGCAAAGATCGCCGCGACAGATTTCAAAAAACTTCGGTCTGTCAATCCAAAGACCGACTTACGTAGCGCGTCCCACCCTTTGCATGGCAAAGACTATACGTTCGAGATTCCGCTCCTTGATGGCGACCACGTCACTGACGACGCGGGTACGGGCTTTGTCCATACGGCTCCCGGTCACGGTGCCGATGACTACAACATCTGGACGGCAAACCAGAAGGCGCTGCGTGAGCGTGGCATTGAGACAGCTATCCCTGCAACGGTCGATGCCGATGGCCGCTTTACCAAGGACGCACCGGGATTTGAAGGCAGAGTTGTAATCAACGACAAGGGCGAAAAGGGTGATGCCAACGAGGCTGTCATTGCGGCTCTGAAGGATGCTGGCATGTTGGTCGCGCGGGAACGGTTGAAGCACCAATACCCGCACTCATGGCGCTCCAAGAAACCGATCATTTTCCGCAACACGCCGCAGTGGTTCATTTCCATGGGCGATGGCAAGTCAGACTCACTGCGCAACAAGGCCCTCGCCGCCATCGAGCAAACACAATTTTTCCCGCCCACCGGACAGAACCGCTTGCGCGGCATGATCCAGGATCGGCCGGATTGGGTGATCTCGCGCCAGCGCGCCTGGGGTGTACCCATTGCCGTATTTGTTGAGAAGTCCACGGGAAAAATCCTCAATGATTCCAAAGTTAACCAGCGGATTTGTGACTCCTTTGTTGAAGAGGGTGCGGACGCCTGGTTTGCCGATGGTGCGTCCTCCCGCTACTTGAAACCGGACCTCAACCCGGATGACTATGAACAGGTCCGCGACATTCTCGATGTGTGGTTTGATTCAGGCTGCACCCATGTCTTCACGCTGGAAGGCAACCCCGAACTGAAATGGCCCGCCGACATTTATCTTGAAGGCTCTGACCAGCACCGCGGCTGGTTCCATTCCTCGCTGCTCGAATCCTGCGGTACGCGTGGCCGCGCGCCTTACGATCAAGTGCTCACCCACGGCTTCATCATGGCCGAGGACGGCCGCAAGATGTCGAAGTCGCTTGGCAACGTCGTGGCCCCGCAGGATGTGATGAAAACGAGTGGTGCTGATATCCTCCGCCTCTGGGTGGCCTCGTCCGACTACTCCGACGACATGCGCATCGGTCCGGAGATCATCAAGTCCAACGTCGAGCACTACCGCAAGCTCCGCAACACCTTCCGCTACATGCTGGGGGCGGTTGATGGCTTGAAGGATTGGGAGCAGGTGCCCGCGAAGGACATGCCAGAGCTGGAACGCTACATCCTGCACAAGCTCTGGGAACTGGATGGCATCGTTCGCGGCGCTTACAAGGTTTATGACTACAAGCGCATCTTCGCAGCACTCACGCAGTTCATGAACGCGGACTTGTCTGCCTTCTATTTCGATATCCGCAAGGACGCGCTCTATTGCGATCCGTGGTCGAGCCTGAAGCGAAAATCCTGCCGCTCGGTCATCGACCAGTTGTTCCATTGCCTGACGACCTGGTGGGCCCCGATCCTCGTCTTCACCATGGAGGAAGTGTGGTTGCAGCGCTTTGGCGGCGAAGGTTCGTCCGTCCACCTCATGCCCTTTGCCAAAGCGCCAGACGAATGGGGCGATGATGCGTTGGCCGCCAAGTGGGAAAAAATCCGCGATGTGCGCAGCGTTGTCACAGGTGCCCTTGAAATCGAACGCGCCAACAAGACCATCGGCTCGTCGCTGGAGGCCGCGCCAAGCGTCTACGTGTCTGTGGACAAGGCGGACATTGAAGCGCTCAAGGCCAATGACTTCGCCGAAGTGTGCATCACGTCAGCCATTGATATTGTGGAAGGCGAGGCACCTGCAGGGGTTTTCAAGATCGACAGTGTGAAAAATGTTGGTGTTGTCTTCGCCAAAGCTGAGGGTGCCAAATGCGCCCGCTCTTGGAAAATCTCCAAGGACATTGGCTCTGATCCTGACTTCCCGGACATCACGCCCCGCGATGCCGAAGCCGTGCGCGAATGGCAGACACGGTTCGGGAAGACGGTTTGATGGAAATCAGTCTGCAGGGCAGATTGCAAGCCAAATTCTGGGGGCCGCTGTCGCGCCTCGGTTTCGTCCTTGCGGTTTGGGTCTTTGCCCTCGACCAGATCAGCAAGTTCTGGATCCTGAAGGTGGCAAACCTTGACGAACGGCCCCCCATCCAGATCACGCCGTTTCTCGATTTGCTCATGGCCTGGAACGAAGGCGTCTCCTATGGCCTGCTCACGACCCGGCTGCAGCCCGTTCTGGTGCTTGTGAGCCTGCTCATTTGCGCGGTTCTGCTGATGTGGTTGGCCAGGGCAACGGCAGCCATCGCGGCTGCCGCACTCGGCCTCATCATCGGTGGTGCCATCGGCAATGCACTTGACAGGCTGTTGCATGGGGCGGTCGCGGATTTCGTCCACCTTCATTGGGGAAGTTGGAGCTGGTATGTCTTCAACGTTGCCGATATTGCCATTGTTGCCGGGGTGCTGCTGCTGGTCTATGATGGTTTCCGCTCCAAGGCTGCGGCGTAAGCCATTGGCCCAAGGCTATTATTGGGCCATTATTCTGCCGAATTTCGGCTTCAGGTTGGTAACGTGATGAAACTGGCACCCTCCGTGTTCTGTGTATTGGCCGCAGCCTTGTTGCTGCAGGGCTGCACTCTGGGTGGACTGCTCAACCGCAAGTCTGCGGTACCCCAGGCCACAAGCGTGCCGACGGGCGGCAACCTCGCCATGCCACCGGATTTGCAGCTCGCAACACCTGGCACGGCAACTTACCGCGCCCCACCGCCTTCACTTGCGGCACCTGCGGAAGGCGTTTACGGCACGGCGTCCGCTCAGCCCGGAGTGGCAGCACCCACCCAGGACGTCTATACCAGATACGGAATTTCGGTTTACAAGCCCGATGGTACGAGAAAGACCAAGACAGAACTAGACGCCGAGCTGAAGGCCGCCATGCTGGCTGAGAAACGCCGCACCAATCCCGGCTACGGTACTTTCCGCAACATTGGCGCGATTTTCACTGACGGCTGAACTTGAGGCGGTCAAACTTGTTAGGGTCGGCCCCGCCCGCTAACCTCACCCCATGGGAATCCGCCGCCTCAGTGAAGGCACCATCAACCGCATCGCCGCAGGCGAGGTGATCGAGCGTCCTGCCAGTGCCGTCAAGGAACTGGTGGAGAATGCAATCGACGCTGGCGCCACGCACATCGACGTGGTGTTTCGCGGCGGCGGCAAATCCCTGATCCGCGTGTCCGATGACGGCCATGGCATGACGGTGGACGAATTGTCCTTGGCGGTCGAGCGCCATGCCACCTCCAAGCTCGCCGAAGACGACCTTACCAACATCCGCACCATGGGTTTTCGTGGTGAAGCGCTGCCCTCCATTGCCAGCGTGTCGCGCTTTTCGCTTGCCTCCCGCGCCAAGGGCAGCGCTGTGGCCCATCTGCTCGCGATCGAAGCTGGCCGCAAAGGCGAGGTCCGCCCCGCCGGCCTCAAGGCAGGCACCGAGGCGGAAGTGCGCGACCTGTTTTTTGCCACACCTGCACGCCTCAAGTTTCTCAAGACAGACCGCAGCGAAACCGCCGAAGCGCTGGACGTGGTGCGAAGGTTGGCATTGGCAAACCCCGGCATCGGCTTTTCCTTCGCCAGCGAAGAGCGCCGCTGGCTCGATTGCCCGGCGGGTGAAACGCGTGAACACCGCGTGGCCCGCATCATGGGACGCGCGTTTTGGGACAATGCCGTGCCAGTCTCCCATGCCGCCGACGATGTGGTGATCGAAGGCTTCGCCGGACTGCCGACGGCGGCGCGGGCCCAGGCGACAATGCAGTTTGCCTTCGTGAACGGAAGACCCGTGCGTGACAAGCTGATCAGCGGGGCCATTCGTGGGGCCTATGCCGATGTGCTGCCGCCGGGGCGCTATCCGGCGCTGGCGCTTTATATCAGATGTGCGTCCGACAGGGTTGACGTCAATGTGCATCCGGCAAAAACCGAAGTGCGCTTTCGCGATCAGGGATTTGTGCGCGGCTTGATCGTCTCTGCCATCCGCCGCACCCTGGCATTGCACAGGCCAACGGCGGATACCGGGATTGCCAGCGACACCTTGGCAGCGTTTCGCCATGCGACCCCAAGTTGGACGCCACCGCACAGCCAACCCCATTTCGCGGAAGCCGGGCAGGCCGCATTCGGCATGCAGATGCCAATCGCCAGCGCGCCCGCAACCGCCACCGATGCAGCAATGGAATATCCGCTTGGTCTTGCCCGCGCCCAGCTTCATGGCAATTATATCGTGGCGCAAACGGCCAAGGGCATGATCCTGGTGGACCAGCACGCTGCCCATGAACGCATTGTCTACGAGCGCCTGAAACAGGAGCGGGAGGGCCAGGGCATCATCACCCAGCCGCTGCTGGTACCGCAGGTGATCGAAGTGGACGGCGCAACGTTTGCCGCTGTGCTGTCCGTACAGGAAATGTTGATCGGGGCGGGTTTCGTGGTGGATGGTTTTGGCGAAACATCACTCGTGGTCCGCGAAATCCCGGCGGCCCTGTCCCATGCCGATCTACCATCCTTGCTGCAGGCGGTGGCCGATGAAGTGTCGGAACTGGGCAGCCTGCAAAGTGTCGCCGAAAAAGCCAACCATATGCTGGCGACATTTGCCTGCCACCATTCCGTCCGCGCTGGCCGTGTGCTGCGGGTGGAGGAAATGAACGCGCTGTTGCGGCAAATGGAGGTGACCCCCAACGCCGGGCAATGCAACCATGGACGGCCGACGTTCATCGAATTGAAACTGGGGGATATTGAGCGCCTGTTTGGCAGAAGTTGATCAGACGGCGCGGAAAAACAGCACCTGCGTGTCGCCATAGGTGCGGGTATCAACCAGCGCAAGTCCGGACACTTCGCCAACCACCGCAGCCTCCGCCTCTTCCAGCACCACAACAGCCCCCGGCGAAAGCCACCCGCCCTCCACCAGTGATGCCAGCGCCTTTTCACCAAGGCCCTTGTCATAGGGCGGGTCGCAGAACACCAGGTCGAACGGCGATTGCGGAGCGCAGGGGCCGAGTTCAGTCGCGTCCCGCCGCCAGATCTTGCACAGGCCAATGGCCCCCAATGCGTCCGCATTGCGGCGGATGACGCCACGGGCTTCCGTTCCCTCATCGACGAATTGGCAGAACTTGGCACCACGCGAGAGCGCCTCCAACCCCAAGGCACCCGTACCCGCAAACAGGTCCATGACGCGCGCACCCTCGATCCCGAAATCCGCGATGCCATGCGCGAGTATGTTGAAAATCGACTCCCGCACCCGGTCCGATGTTGGTCGTGTCGCTGTCGAGGACGGGCCTGCAAGTGTGTGGCCCCTGAATTTGCCGCCGACAATGCGCATTACTTATCCTTGAAATGGACACGCTCTCCATGTTCATCTGCCACGGTGAAACAGAAACTGCCAGCCCCTCGCATTTCAGCCCCCCGTCTTTCGGGTCCCATGCGGCTTGCCATGGCCGAGGCCCACGCAGCGGCAGGGCGCGGCGAAGTGCCGGTGGGGGCTGCCATTGTTGCGGCAGATGGCGAAGTGCTGGCTGTGGCGGGCAATCGCACGCTGGAACTGAAGGATCCCACGGCCCATGCTGAGATGCTGGTGATCCGCGCTGCGGCGGCCAGGCTGGCAAGTGAACGGCTCTCGGGTTGCGACCTCTATGTCACGCTGGAGCCCTGCGCCATGTGTGCCGCCGCCATTTCATTCGCACGCATCAGGCGCATCTATTTCGGGGCGAGTGATGAAAAAATGGGAGCCGTTGACCACGGCCCCCGGTTTTTTTCACAACCAACCTGCCACCATGCGCCCGAGGTCTATGGCGGCATGGGCGAACGGGAATCGGCAGGCTTGCTGCGGACTTTTTTTTCGGCACGCCGGGACGACAACAACCGACTGAAATTTGACGTCAAATGACATCCACCAGTTGCTGGAGGTGTTTGTCGATCTTGTTCCTCAGCTCCTCTTTCGACTGTTCGGCTGCAGAAATGATATCCTTTGCCTTGAAAAAATCCATTGAACCGAACTGGTCCAATTTGGGCACAATGTAGATATCAGGCGGCGAAAGCGCGCGCTTCAATTCTGCCAGGCGGTTGAACATGATGAGCAGCGAGCCGACCGCCAGTTCCATGTTGCCGATCTTGCCGCCACCGGCGGGCCTTGGCCTTCCCGTGACATCAATCGCGACAACGAAGTCCACGTTGTCGCGCACATGGTCGAATGGCACTGGGTTTACGACGCCACCATCCACATGGATGCGGCCGTTGATGCGCGGTGCCGAGATCAAGCCCGGAATGGCGATTGAGGCCCCAACCGCTGTTGCCATGGACCCGGATTCGAACACGACCTCATCCATGCGCTCATAGTCGGTGGCAATAATCTTGAGCGGGATTTTCGTGTCTTCGATGTTTTGGCAAAGATGGTCCGGCAGGCCCAGATGCGCCAGCCGCTCGCCGTCGAGATGCAGTGATGCAAGTCCGCCACGTGACAGGAGCTCCAACGGTTTTGTCTTGCGGGCGCCGAAAACATAGCGGGCGAAATCAACCCGGTTGGAAAGCAGCGATTCCGCGTGGGCGCGGAGCTCCTTCGCCGTCATGCCCGCTGCGTAGCAGGCACCAACAAGCGCACCCATGCTGCACCCGGCAATGACGACGGGGCGCAAATCCATTTCGTCAAACACTTCAAGCAATGCGATATGGGCAAGGCCGCGTGCGCCCCCGCCACCCAAGGCAAGGCCAATGCGAGGTGGGGGGCGGGTGTTCATGCTGGGATGTAGGACGGAAATGGCTGCAATTCAAATGGCCCGCCAGCCAATGTCGCGGCGGCAGAAGCCTTTGGGAAAGTCAATTTTGTCGACCGCTGCGTAGGCTCTGGCTTGCGCCTCCCTGGCGTCGCGGCCCATGGCAGTCACGTTCAACACACGCCCGCCCGCAGAAACGAGTTGCCCGTCACGCCGTGCAGTGCCGGCATGAAAAACTTCAACTGAAGGTCCAAGGTTTTGATCCAAGCCTTTGATCGGATGATCTTTTGCGTAGCTTCCGGGATAGCCTTCGGCACACAGGCAAACGGTCAGTGCGACGTCGTCGCGCCAGCGCACACTCATCCTGTCGAGCGTGCCATCCACCGTTGCCAGAAGCAGGGTCAGCAAGTCATCCTTGAGGCGCAGCACCAAGACCTGCGTTTCAGGATCGCCGAAGCGGGCATTGTATTCGATGAGCTTGGGACCATCGCGCGTCAGGATCAGGCCTGCATAGAGCACGCCCCTGTAAGGGTGGCCGACCGCAGCAAGTGCCGCAATCGTGGGCCTCACGATTTTCTCAAGGGCCTCATGGCACAAGGCTGGCGTCATGCAGGGGGCAGGCGAATAGGCCCCCATGCCACCGGTGTTGGGGCCGGTGTCACCCTCGCCCAGGCGCTTGTGGTCCTGCGCCGTTGTCAGCGGCAGGATGTTGCGGCCGTCCGAAAGCACAAAGAAGCTTGCTTCCTCGCCCTCAAGAAATTCCTCAATCACGCAACGTCCGCCACCAAATCCGCCATCAAAAATATCACGCAGTGCCGCCTCCGCACTTGCCATGTCCATGGCAACGGTAACACCCTTTCCCGCCGCCAGCCCATCGGCCTTGATCACAATCGGAACGCCCTTTTGGTGGAGACAGGCAAGTGCCGGAGCATGGGCATCAAAGCGCGCGTAGTCCGCTGTTGGAATGCCATGGGCGCGGCAGATGTCCTTGGTGAAGCCCTTGGATCCTTCAAGCTGGGCCGCATGGCGCGAAGGCCCGAAGGCCCTGATGCCCGCCGCCGCGAGATCATCGACAATGCCCGCCACCAGCGGCACCTCCGGCCCCACGACGACAAGGTCGATCGCATTCTCTCTGCAGAAGGAAACAATTTGTGGATGGTCGGCAACATCAATCGATACACACTGCGCATGATTGGCAATGCCGGGATTGCCAGGCGCGCAATACAATTTTTTGAGAAGCGGGCTTGCGGCAATCGACCAGGCCAGCGCATGTTCGCGCCCCCCCGATCCGATGAGCAGGACGTTCATGTCTTCAACTGGCCGCCTGCGGAAAGGGCAACGCGGCTGGATTTCACATGCAGCACCGCCAGTGCCCTGCTCGCCAGGAAAGCGGAAACGATGGCGTCAACATCATCGCCAAGCGTGATGCTGAAAGCCTCCGCACCAAAGGACCGCGCCCAGGCCGCGAAATCGGGATTGTGCAACATCGTGCCTGAAACCCGCCCGGGGAAATGCCTCTCCTGATGCGTGCGGATGGTGCCGTAGATTCCGTTGTCGGAAATGACAATCTTGGGTTTGGCCCCATAGGCCATGGCGGTGGCCATTTCCTGTCCGGTCATCAGCACACCGCCATCGCCCACAAAGCAGATGGCCATACGCTGCGGTTGTTCCAATGCTGCCACGACTGCGGCGGGAACACCAAAACCCATGGCTCCGACAATGGCGCCAAGCAGCGTGTTGGCGGGCGTCATCTTCCAGTGCCTGTGCGCCCAAGTGGACACGTTGCCTGAATCCGTTGTGATGATGGCGTTGCCAGGCGCCAGCCGGGCCAACGCGTCGACAACGATGCCAAAGTCAATGCCATCGCTTGTGGCGACGGGCGTGAACGCCTGCGAGACCTTCACAGCCCCATTGAGCCTGGAGATCCACCCCTCGCGCGCCGCATTGACCACGCGGGCATCCTGCGCAAGCCCGAGAAGGACCGCTGCCGGATCAGCCACAATCCCGAGATCAGTGCGGAAGACAAGACCAATGGGCTTGCCATCGGGATAGACGTGAACCAGCGTTTGCCGGGGCTCAGGTGCTTCGGGGAATGTGTATTGCAGGCTGGCGACGTCCCCCAACCGCGTGCCAACGGCCAAAATGAGGTCGGCTTCGCCCAGAACTTTTCGCAGCGCCGCCGTGGTGCCAAAATCCAAATGCCCGGCATAGAGCGGCGAGCCATTGTCGAACAGATCCTGGTTTTTCCAGGTCAGCGCCACTGGAACGTGCTGCGCTTCGGCAAAACGCCTGAGTGCGGCGGTTCCAGACGGAGAGCGCAAGGCCCCACCTGCAATCAGCACCGGCCTTTCACTGCCGTTGATCAGGTCCTGAATGCGCGGAAGCTCGGTCGTTGCGCCGCCAATTCGCGCAGGCGGAAAAACCACTGGCGTGCGGTCTTCAACCTCATCGCGCAGCATGTCCTCGGGCAGTGAAAAAACCACAGGACCAGGTGTTCCCTCGCACGCCATGCGCAGCGCCCGTGGCATGAGCTCATGCAATTTCTGGCCGTCATGGACTTCATGGACGGCTTTTGTCATGCCGCCAAAAAACTGGCTGTAATCAACCTCCTGGAAAACACCGCGGCTGCGTTCGTCACGCGCCACCTGCCCTATCAGCAAGATCACGGGCAGGGCGTCCTGGTCGGCCATGTGGATGGCGATTGCGGCGTTGGTGGCACCGGGACCGCGGCTCACCATGAAAACGGCGGGCTTGCCCGTCAGCTTGGCCTCGGCGCAGGCCATGAAGCCGGCGCCACCCTCATGGCGGCAGACGATGACGTCAATGCCGCTGTCATAAAGACCATCAAGGAGCGCCAGATAGCTTTCGCCGGGTACGCAATAGACCCGTCGAATGTTGTGGGCCTTCAGCGATTGAACAATGAGGTCGGCGGCGCGCATGGTGATTCCGGCATTGGGGGTCTTGCTGGCCCCTCATGCCCGAAATGCACGGCCTGAGTCCATAAGCGCGCTACGGTTCGTTGCTGACGTTCAGGACCTCAAGGGCCGCCTGCGCTTCGGCGCTGCCGGCAAGAACGGCCTTGTTGTACCAGTCCAGCGCTTTGGCCCTGTCGGGCTTCAAACCAAGCACATTCATGGCGGCGTAAACGGCAGGATCATAGGTCTGGCCTGCGCCAAATGCGGCCTTCGCGGAACCCAATGAATGGGCCTTGACGAAAAACTGCCGTGCCGAAACAATGTCGCCAGCCTTGAGCAGGGCCTCAGCCTTGTCATTGAGCCCGTCAGCTTCCGGGTTCTGGGCTTCCATGGGCAGTGGAATTGCGGTCGGCAGCAACTGGTTGGTTGGTGATTGCAATTCAGGTGGTGCATTGGCAGGCAGGACCTTGATTGACCCCAAGTCAAGTGCGACGGTCATTTCCTGGGGTGGCGTTGCCGCAGTCCCTGAGTTCTCCTCGACGCCGGCAACCGAAAGGTCAAGTTGCGGCTGCTCCGCTTTTGGCACGACCAGTTTCACACCATCAATCTCCGCCGACTTCAGGAGCCATTCGCCGTCTGTCAATTTCCGGCCGTGGGTAAGGTAGGCATCTTCCGGCAGGCCGGTGATCTTGAGGGCAAGTGGAAGCTTCGGGTCGCTGGGGATCGCCTCCAGTTCCAGCGGAATGGGTTCATTCAAGACACCTGCCGCATCTGCCACGGCCACACGCGCCATCTTGATGGGCTTTTTCGTGAGTACCGTGTTTCTCGCGGCGACACCTGCGGTTCGCTGGTCTGGCGCGGCTTGTCCTTCGGCTGAAGTCCACGCGGGGATCTTGCCGGCAATCCAGCCTGCGCCCGAAGAAAGCAGGACTTGGCCTTTGCCGACAGCCGGGGAGATAACGTCAAAGTTGGCGCTTCCGAATCCCGCCAGCCCGCCAAGGGCGCACGCGCCAGCAAACAGGCCGACAACGCGGCCGACTGTCAACCGCCCGGTGGAACTGCGCCTTTCGCTTCGCCCGTTGCGGGCATCCAGCTTGCGTTGCCAATCCTGAAAACGCTTGCTGCCTTCATCTTCGGAGTGCTGTCCATGGCGCAAGGGTGGTTGGGCATGTTCCATGTTGGACATTATTTCGCCACCGAGGTCATTGGCCATGCGCTTGGCTGTTTGAAAGCGTTCTTCCAGCCGTCGGCGATAGGCCTCATAGGCTTCGGGTCCTGAAAGCATCACGTCGGGGTTGTCGGCCCGCGCCCTGCGGTAGCGCTGTGCCAGGTCTTCCGCAGCCTCTGCCGGGTTCCCTCCGGAAAACCAGCTCGGCGTCAGTTCCAGCTTGGCGGCGGCGGTTTCTTCGGCCTTGTCCAGGGTTGCATTGCGCTGCTTTTTGCCACGGCTTGTCATTGTCCGTCTCCTTGCTGCAATTCAGTGTCTGTGTTGGATTTGACCTGGGAAAGCAGGTCCTTGAGGGCCTGGGCGGCAGCGCTGTGCCGCGTCCACCCCGGAATATCGGCCGCGATGTTGCTGTTGATCCGCAGGTTTGCGGCATTGCGGAACAATGCGCCCGAGAATTCCGCGAGTTTTTCGCGGCTCCGCGCCGGCTTGTTGGATATGACCAGGATGGCAAGTGGTGCCGCGATTGTTTCAATGTCTTTTCCCGCAGCGATCAAGCCCGGCGCTTCCGTCTGGGTCATGATGATGGGTGTGTAGGTGGATTTCAGCGCCTCGGGCACAGTCAGCGGCAAAATGTGAAACTTCCTCTGGTCAAGCCTGGCGCTGCGCAACACGGAGACGTCGACAAGGGCAGCATCCGCCGTTCCCTTTGCCAGCATCACAAGGCCGTCGCTCCCCTGTTTCGGCACTCTGGAAAACGAAACATCACTGGCATTGAAAAAAAGTTCACCTGCCACAAAGCCGGCACTTCCGGTTGGACCCGTTGCAATGCGTTTGCCCGAAAGCGCATCGACTGAGGCAACGGACTTCGGCGCAACAAGCGCCCATGACACGGGTTGCAACCGGGCGAGATAACTGACCTTGCCATTGATCCCGTCCAGAAGTCCCTGGGCTTTGGCATAGGTCAATGTATCAAGTGTGATCAGCGCCGCATCAACGCTGTCAAGCCGGGCGAGGTCAATGAGGCTTTGCAGCGTGCCGGAACCGAGAATGGGCAGCACCCGCATGCCATTGTCGTGTTGCACTGCTGCGGCAATCGACAGGGAGTGGGGGAACCACTGCGACTCGGCGGCAAGCAGCCCCACAGTTTTGCGGTTGGCCCGGTCCGACAGATCGTCCGCCAAGGCAGGCGCATGGCCAGGAATTGCAAGAATTCCGACCGCGAAACAGACAGCAACAAAGGGCTTGATGATGCCCATCATCTTCCCCCGCATGAAGCCGTCCCGTCGTGTCCCGGAGAGGGCCGAAGCGCCCTCACGGGTTAACATGTCGACCGGCTTTGTGGCACCGGCGGGGCGAAATTACGAATTTTTCGGACTTCAGGTGCGTTGGGCCATCGGCACATATGGGCGGGGCTCTGGCCCATCATAAAGGGTGAGCGGGCGGATCAGGATATTGTTCTGCAACTGCTCAAGGCACTGCACGGTCCATCCCGGAACCCGGCCCACGGCGAAGATCGGCACGAAGAGTTCCGGTGCGATGCCGTTCAGGTAGTAGACGGCGCCGGAATAGAAATCGACGTTCACGTTGACGCCGAAACGCGCATAGGGTTTCATGGCGTCAACAACGGCCTGCAGGATGGCGAACCACTTGGGTTCGCCCATTTCGCGTGACAGGCGCTCAACACCTTCGCGCATGTGGCGCGCCCGCGGGTCTTCCGTCCGGTAAACGCGGTGGCCGAATCCTGTGACCGCCTCTCCCGCAGCGCGCCTTGCCGCGACGTAGCCTGCCGCGCGCTCGGGTGCCGCGATTTCCATGGCCATTTTCATCACATCCTCGGCAGCACCGCCATGGGCAGGGCCAGAGAGCGCCGCGATTGCAGCAGTGATGGCCGCATGCAGATGGGCCTCCGTGCCCGTCACCACACGGGCCGCAAATGACGAGGCATTGCTGCCGTGCTCCGCATGCAAAATGAGGTCACGGTCCATCAGCATCGCCGCCTCTGTCGAAGGCTTTTGCCCGGTTATCAGCCAAAGGAGATTGCCGGCGTGGGTGAGCGTGTCATCAGGAACAGGAATGGCGCGTCCGGAGCGGAGGGCTGCATGGGTCCCGATGATGACGGGAATTTGTGCGGCCAGTCTCGTTCCCTTGCTGCGTGTGGCCCCGATGCTGTTGTCATGTGTCTGGGGATCAAACGCCGCGAGTGCCGAAACGGCCGTGCGCAAGACATCCATCGGATGGGCATGGGTCATGCTTTTGATGAGATCGGTCACAGGCCCTGGTATGTTGCGGGCCGCCTTCAGTTCCGCATCGAATGCCGCGAGCTTGTCGGCGTTGGGCAATTCACCGTGGATCAGGAGATAGGCAGTTTCCTCAAAACTGGACTGTTGCGCCAGATCATGGATGGAGTATCCCCGATAGCGCAGGTCGCCCGCTTTGCCGTCGATGAAGGTTGAAGCAGAGCGTTCGAAATAAACCCCTTTGAGGCCGCGATGGATCTCAATTTTTTCAGTGCTGCTCATGCCTGATCCTGGAATTGTTTGTGATGTCCGTGATTGAAGAAGCCAAGGCGAAAATCAAGGGCAGAGGCCTGAAATTGGTCATGCCAGAGGGCGATGACGCCCGGATCGCGGAAGCGGCCCGCCTGCTGCGGCAGGCTGGACTTTGCGATGTGATGGTGTTTGATGTTGCGTCGGTACCAACGCCTTCTGATGCAGCCCTTGCACGTATCATGGCTTTGAGGCCAAAGCTCACCCCCGCCATCGCCCGCAAACTTTTGCTGAAGCCGCTTTTTGCGGCAGGTGGCATGGTTGCGGCGGGTGAAGCCCATGCCATGCTTGCGGGCGCTGCCCATGCCACAGCCCGGGTGATTGAAGCAGCCCTCATGACAATCGGATTGGCACCAGGCATCGCACTACCTTCGAGCTTCTTTCTCATGCAATGGCCAGACAAGCGCCTCATATTCGCAGATTGCGCCGTCAACATCCAGCCCACAGCGGAACAACTTGCCGATATTGCCATTGCCTCGGCCGCGAGTGCTGCAGCAATACTCGATGATACGCCGCGTGTGGCGCTGCTGTCGTTTTCCACGAAGGGTTCGGGCGACCACACTGACACAGAAAAAGTGGTGGCCGCACTCGCAATCGCAAAGTTGCGCGCGCCGAATATCTTGATTGATGGCGAGTTGCAGGGTGATGCCGCACTCTCGACCGCCATTGCGCTGCGCAAGTTGAAGGAGGCGGGCGACGTTGCGGGAAGGGCCAATGTGCTGGTGTTTCCCGATCTCGATGCCGGCAACATCGCCTACAAGCTGATACAGTATCTTTCAGGCGCCCAGGCGATTGGTCCCATTTTGCAAGGGTTCAGCAAGCCGGTTTCAGATCTTTCGCGTGGTGCCAGCGTTGCTGACATTGTCGATACTGCAGTCCTGTTGCTTTCAATGTCTTTGCCCAAGCAGGTGTGAAACGTGGCGCGCGATGGTCAGTTCCTCGTTGGCCGCCACAACATGCACCTGGCCTTCCTGAACATTCAGCCATTTGAGATGTGAGAGAATGCGCGCCCTGACGGACCCTGCGTTCTCACCCACGCCACCCGTAAAGATAATGGCATCAAGCCCGCCCAGCGCCGGCACCAGTGAGGCCGCGTGCCGCGCCGCTGAATAACAATAGTAGTCGACCGCTTCCGCAGCCTCGATGCGGTCACTGGCGAGAAGTTCTTTCATGTCGGCGGAAATGCCGGAAAGGCCGAGAAGGCCGCTTTTGCGGTACAGCAAATCTTCAAGCTGTTCGAGCGTCAGGTGTTCATCGCGCATCAGGGCCACCAGCACGCCTGGATCGATTGAGCCCGTGCGTGTTCCCATGACAAGGCCATCGGCCGTCGAAAAGCCCATGGTTGTGCCGACGCTCTTGCCATCAAGAATGGCACACATGGAGGCTCCAGAGCCGAGGTGGGCCGCGAGAATGCGCCGCGGCAGGGGCCTGCCGGTGATCTGGGGCAGGGCTGCAACCACGTGTTCGTAGTTCAAGCCATGAAAGCCGTAACGCCTGTAGCCCTTTTTGAAATAGTGCCTTGGGATAGGCAGGCGCGTCGCGAGTTCAGGCTGCGTGGCATGAAAGGCCGTGTCGAAGCAGGCGATGTTGGGGACCTTTGGAGCTGCCTTCCGCATGTCCCTCAGCACACTCAACCCAAACGGCAAATGCAGCGGTGCCAAGGCCCGCATTTTTTCCAGATCGTGCTGGATTGCGTCATCAACCACCGTGGGGGAAACATGCCGTGTGCCGCCATGCACGATGCGATGGCCAATGCCTGCGAAGTCGGAATATCCGGCTTGGGTCAGCCAGCGCAGTGACAACGCCAATCCCTCACTGGGCGAGGTTACGTCAGGGCAAGGCGTTGGGGCGCTGCCCGGCACATCAAGTCTGGGGTTGCTGCCGATGCCTGATACCTGCCCCCGGCACTTCAGGGACAGCTTTGCCGTTTCATAAACGGCAAATTTGAGTGAAGAAGACCCGGCATTGACAACAAGAATGTCCATGAGCCTGTTTCAGGCCGAGAGGTGGACTTCTGCAAGGGCCAGATTGCCTATTCGAACTGCTGCAGCCCTGCCCGGTTCAGTTTGAAGCCAGCGCCGTTGGCGCGGCATTCAAGTCCGGTCGTTCGCGACTTGCACGAGATGCCGCCGTCCTTCCATGACGTGCCATAGCGAAAAATATTGCCCAGGGGCTCGCCATAGCCGCAGCCCGGCACTTCGCCGGGATTCTTGACCACCGTCATCATGCCGGAGTTGTGCAACTCCACAATCCAGTATTTGGGCTGCACCCGTGTGCAGGTGAGCGTGGGGCCGCCGGGTCCATCCGGGTTGTAGGCACAACAAATGTTGCGCGAGGGCATGTCGAATTCAGTCAGGCCATTGTCCGACGGGACAAAGTCAATGGCAAAAGCAGGCGCTGCAGCAAGGCCAAAGGCAAAGGCGATCAATATTCGCATCATGTGTTCCTCCACTGGACCCGAAAGTTAGCATGCCAGAGTTTGAACGCGGCCTGAACGCCTGTTTCAGCCCAGACCTGGTACGGGACCGTTGCAGTTTTGCCCGAATGTTATAATATAACAAGCATGACTTTCCCGCTTCCCCAGCACGACCATGGCCATTGTGCCGC
>JANPDD010000164.1:0-7979 GCA_031431295.1 Hyphomicrobiales bacterium
CGCCATGATCGATGGCGGGGCGGACCTGATGTATGCCGAACGCTTCGGTGTTTCGGATGCAGCGAAAGAGCGCAAGGTTCTGTCCATCGGCAATGTGATCGACACGCAGAAAGACTATCCGGAAACGGTCGTCGCCTCAGCGCTCTGGCACTTCGAGCCGACATTGGATGCGGCCATTGCTGCCGTGAAGGCTGGCACCTTCAAGGCCGATGACTATGGCCAGTATTCCTTCATGAAGGCGGGCGGCTCCTCGCTTGCCCCGCTCGGCACATTTGACAGCAAGGTTCCGGCAGAGGTGAAGGCCATGGTGGCGGAGAAGGAAGCGGCCATCAAGGCCGGAACATTCACAGTTGCGATTGACGATAACGAACCAAAGTCGTCGTAAGAGGCGATGGCCAACAGCACAGCTGGAGAACGGCCCGCCGTTCTCCGGCTTCAAGGCATCAGCAAGACCTTCGGCACGTTGAAGGCCAATGACGGGATTTCGCTTGCCCTTGCAGGCGGGGAAATTCTGGGCCTGCTCGGCGAGAACGGGGCTGGCAAGACAACGTTGATGAACATCCTGTTCGGCCACTATGTGGCGGATGCGGGTTCAATCGAGATTGGCGGCAAGGTCCTTCCGCCCGGCGAGCCAAAGGCGGCGCTGGCGGCCGGCATTGGCATGGTGCACCAGCATTTCACGTTGGCGGAGAACCTGACGGTTCTTGACAATATCACGCTTGGAACGGAATCACTGCTCCGTATGCGGAGCAACCGTGCGGCCGCCAGGGTCCGCATCAATCAACTGGGAAACGACTTTGGCCTTTCTATCAATCCTGATGCGGTTGTCTCAACCCTCTCCGTCGGCGAGCGGCAACGGGTTGAAATCCTGAAAGCGCTTTACCGGGAGGCGCGCATCCTGATCCTGGACGAGCCAACGGCGGTGCTGACACCACAGGAGTCTGCGGCGCTGTTTGAAACCTTGCGCCGCTTTGTGGACAAGGGCCTTTCCATCATATTCATTTCCCACAAGCTCAATGAAATTCTGGCGGCCTGTCACCGCGTTGCCATCCTGCGGGCTGGCCGTTTGGTGGCGGAACGCTCCATCGCCGGCGTGTCCCGGAACGAGTTGGCAGAGATCATGGTGGGCCGCGCCATTCCCCAGGCGAAGGCCGAACCACAGGCGGTTGGTGCGGCTGTTCTTTCGCTCCGGGCAATATCTGCTGGAGGGGGCCGCGTCACGTTGCGTGGCATCAATCTCGATGTTGGCGCGGGGGAAATTGTCGGCATCGCGGGGGTTTCCGGCAATGGCCAGGCCCTGCTTGCCGATGTGGTGGGCGGCGTGCGCAAACCTTTTTCGGGCAACATGCTGATTGATGGTGAGGTGGTGAAGAATGTTTCGGCGCGTGCCGTGGTGGCGCGGGGTGTCGCGCGCATACCGGAGGACCGCCATGCGGAGGGACTCATCGGCGACATGAGCATCGTCGAGAACGTGATTTCGGAATCCTATCGCGGCCGGCGTTTTTTGCGCCTCGGCATGATCGACTGGGGCAAGGCCAAGTCTTTTGCCTCCGCGATCATCCATGACTATGCCGTCAAGTGTCCGGGTCCCGATGCGCGTGTCAGGCTCCTTTCCGGGGGCAACATGCAGAAGCTCATTTTGGGCCGCGTGATGGCGCAGACGCCAAAACTTGTGTTGGCCAACCAACCCACGCGGGGGCTTGACGTTGGTGCTGTTGTCTATGTGCATGAGCAACTTCTCGAGGCGCGGCGGCGCGGGGCCGGCATCCTGCTGATCTCGGAGGATCTTGACGAGCTGTTGGCCCTTTCGGACCGCGTGGCAGTGATGTTCCGTGGTGAAATGTCAGTGCCGGTGGCGCGCGACAAGGTGAACATCCAGGAGCTTGGCTTGATGATGGCCGGGCATGGCCTTGCGGACGGGACGCACGTTGATGCGGCTTGAACCCCGGCCCTACCAGCCTTGGCTGTTGCTGTTCCTGTTGCCCGTCTCGGCGCTGGCATTTTCCGTCATTACGTGCTCGGCGTTGGTGATGCTTTCCGGCGCCTCTCCCTATCAGGTGCTGGGGCTCATGGTGAAAGGGGCCATGGGAACCCAATTTGCATTTCTCGAAACGCTCACCAGGGCCACGCCACTGATCTTCACAGGCCTTGCCGCAGCAGTCGCATTTCGCGCCAAGCTTTGGAACATCGGTGGTGAGGCGCAGCTTTATATCGGCGCCGTCATGACAGTTGTTCTGGGAACGGGGCTGTTGCCGCTGCCTGCGCCGCTGCTGGTGCCGGTGCTGCTTGTTGCTGCGATGATGGGCGGTGCCTTGGTTTTGGCGTTGCCGACCTTTCTCAAGACGCGCTTTGGCGTCGATGAAGTCGTCACCACGCTGCTGCTCAACTTTATCGTGATCCTGTTTGTGTCGATGCTTTTGGAGGGCGTGCTCAAGGACCCGTCAGGCCTTGGCTGGCCGCAATCGAAAAAGGTGATCGCCGAAGCGCAACTGCCAAAGCTGGTGCAGGGCAAGCGTCTGCATTTCGGATTTGTCGTTGCCATTGCCGCAGCTCTGGCGCTCTGGCTGATCGACCGGCGTGCGGCTTTGGGCTATGAAATGCGTGCCGTTGGCTACAATGCGAAGGCCGCGCACTATGCCGGCATTCCCGTCAATGTGGTTCTTGCCAAGACCGCCCTTCTCTCGGGCGGGCTGGCGGGATTGGCCGGTTGGTCCGAGGTCACGGGCCTCAAGGGCAACCTGACGCTCGATCTGTCGCCGGGCTTTGGCTACACGGGAATTGTCGTCGCCATGCTGGCGCTGCTGCATCCCCTGGGTGTTGTCGCATCCGCTATATTTGTTGCAGCCGTCTTTGTCGGCGCCGACGCCATGAGCAGGACGGCGGGGGTGCCAAGCTACATCGCCCAGGTGATGGTTGCCGTGTCACTATTGTCCATGGTGACGGCCTTGATGTTCACGCGCTTTCGGTTGCGTTGGAGCTGACCATGCTGGAGGCCATTGAAATCCTTTTCACTGCGTCCCTGTGGGCGGCGGCCATACGGATCGCATCGCCGCTGATCTTCGGCACGCTCGGCGAACTGATCTGCGAGCGGGCAGGGGTGCTCAATCTCGGTATCGAAGGCATCATGACGGCTGGGGCATTTTCCGGCTGGCTGACGGTCTATCTGGGTGGGGATCTGTGGCTCGGCGTTTTCGTGGCGGCATTGACGGGTGCGGCCTTCGGCATGCTGCATGGATTTCTTGTGGTGCCGCTTGGCCTGTCGCAGCATGTCACGGGCATCGGCATCACCCTGCTGGCAACGTCGCTCTCCTATTACGCCTACAGGCTGGCATTTCCGGAAGTGACGTCTCCGCCCAAGATCGAACCATTCCAGGTGGTCGCTGTTCCGGGCCTTGCCGATCTTCCCATCATCGGGCCGGCTCTCTTTCAGCAAACGCCACTCACTTACTTCGCGTTTCTGCTGGTGGTACTCGTGGCCTGGTTTCTCAATCAAACGCCTGCCGGCCTTGCCCTGCGCACGGTTGGTGAAAACCCCGCAGCCGCAGAGGCGCAAGGCATCAATGTTGTGGTGGTCCGCATGGCCGCTGTCATGGCCGGCAGCGCGCTCATGGGTATCGGTGGCAGCTTCATCACGCTTTCTGCATTCAACTCGTTTTTCTTTGAGATGACCAACGGGCGGGGATGGATCTGCATAGCACTTGTTGTTTTTGGGACGTGGCGGCCAGGGAAAGCCCTGATGGGCGCGGTGCTGTTCGGCCTGTTTGATGCCTACCAGTTGCGCTTGCAGCAGCTGGCAGGCGCCGTCGTGCCCTACCAGGTTTTTCTGATGTTGCCTTTTGTGCTTTCCATCGTTGCCCTCATTGTCATGTCACGGCGGGTGGCATACCCTCGGGCCTTGATGGTGCCGTACCGCAAGGGCGAGAGATAGGAGAACGACGTGCTGACCGAGACCGACAGGAAATTCTTGCGGGTTGCCTATGAAGAGGCAAAAGCGGGATTTGACGAAGGCGGCTGTCCCATCGGCGCGGTTCTGGCGCGGGGCGAAACACTGGTTTCACAGGGGCGCAACCAGCGTGTTCAAGGTGGTGATCCCATTGCGCACGGCGAAATGGCTGCGTTGCGAAAGGCCGGACGCCAGAAAACCTACCGCGATACCACTCTCTACACCTCACTTTCGCCCTGCATGATGTGCACCGGAACCATTATCCAGTTTGGAATCCCGCGTGTTGTTGTGGGCGAGAACACGACGTTCGGCGGCAATGAGGAGCTTTTGAGATCGAGAGGCGTTGAGGTCGTCATTGCCAATGATGCGGATTGCATTTCATTGATGCAGCGGTTTATCCGGGAAAAGCCCGAACTGTGGGCGGAAGACATTGCCGAGAATTGAGGCCTTGTTGGCCCGTCAGGCCTGCAATGCCACGGACAGATGCGGAGCGGCGGCCGACTTTTCAATCCTCTGGGTGATGGCCAGGGCTTCATGGGAAGGTGCTGGCCTTGCAATACCGAAACCCTGGACCTGGTCTGCGTGAAGATCACGCAACATCGCGATTTCACCGTCGGTTTCAGCTCCCTCGGCCACAACTTCCATGCCGAGTGAATGAGCCATGACGATGATTGAACGCAGAATCTCAAGCCGGTCTGTGGAGTCATGGGCGCGGTCAACAAACGACCTGTCAATCTTCAACTTGTCAAACGGCAGCTGCGCGAGATAGCTCAGCGAAGAATAGCCGGTGCCGAAATCATCGAGCGCCAGGGTCACGCCAAGGGCGTGCAGTTCATCAAGTATTGCCCGCACCGCCGGAAGCGAGCGCCCCATGAACAGGCTTTCCGTCAATTCAAGGCAAAGCAAACTGGCAGGCAGGCCCGTGCTTTGCAGAACGGCCTGCACCCTGTTGACAAACCCGGACTGCAGTATTTGCGCTGGTGAAACATTGACGGCAACAGAGCGCTGCCCTTCACCCTGGCCGATCCAGTCGTTCGCCTGCCTGCAGCATTCCTCCAAGACCCAATCACCGATTGCGACGATGGCACCGGATTTTTCCGCCAATGGCACGAACTTCGTTGGCGGAACATCTCCCAGCACAGGGTGCTGCCATCGCAGCAAACCTTCATATCCAACGACCCTGCCGCTATCGAAGTGATACTGTGGCTGGTAGTGGACATGCAATTCGTTGTTGTCGATGGCAAAGCGCAGCCGCTGCGAAAGCTCGGTTTCACTCTTGACGATATCGTCCATGTCATGGGTGAAGAACCTGGCCCTTCCCGCACCCAGTTTCTTGGCGGCATTTGCCGCGAGGTCAACGTGACGCAGCGCGTCGGCTGTTGTGTCACTGTCACGGGGAAGGATTGTCGCGCCTATGGTGATACTGACATGCAATTCCAGTCCGAGGAATTGCAATGGCTTGAAAAATGCCGATTGGATCCGCGCAATCGCCGTCTCGGCTTCTCCTCCGTTGCCGTTGTCCACCACGATTATGCCGAACTCGTCGCCACCGACACGCGCGATAAAAGCCGATGCACCAGCCTCGTCCCGCAGAACGGCAGCGACACTGAGCAGGATGGCGTCACCAATTGAATGGCCAAATGCATCATTGAATGTGTGGAAGGAATCGATGTTGAGTGACAGGACGGCAATTGAACTCTTGTCCTGCCTGGCCACCACGAGACGCTCATCCAAGGTCTTTTGATAGTTGCTGCGGTTTGGCAGGCCGGTCAGGGGATCAAAATAGGCAAGTTTCTGCAATGAATCGTCGCGCACACGGATGTCGGAAATCAATCCGTTGAAGGCCTCAACCATGAAGCTGGTTTCGTCCCTTCCTTCCGCCTTTATGTCCGTTGTGTAGTCGCGGCTGGCCTTCAGCCGACGCATGGTCTCTGTCAGCTTTGTGATCGGCCGTGTAATGCGGCGCTGCAGCGGGATGGAAAGCATGACGCCAAGCAACGCTGCCGCAAGCGATGCGGCGAAGGCGGCGATCAGGGTTTGAAAGAAGCGTGTCCGCACATCGGAAATATCCGTGATGATCACAAGTGTTCCGACGGGCCGTCCGTTCTTGATGATGCCGACCGAGACAGGAACGGTGCCAACGCTGATCATGTCCCAAAATCCGGGATCGCCAGAGACAAAGCTTTCGGTCAACACGGCGCGTTGCCCCAGGGACGCGATCGTGCCGCCATCTGCATCATAAACCGAAGCCGATATGACACCTGGCACGCGATCAACCGAGCGCAGCACGCCACGGATTTCGTGGGTGCGGCGTCCTTCGACATGGTCAGCAACCGCAGAGGCAAACACATAGGCAATGCCTTCCACGGCGCTGCGCTTCATCGCCACAGCCTGACTGATATCATAAGATGCAAGGATGCCCGCCACACACAGGACCGTTGCCGCGACGGCAACGGAAACCAACGTCGCAATGCGGCGGCCAATACCAAACTTGATAGGCGACTTGTCCACGATCCGATTCCCTGGTGCCTCCGGTGGAATTGAGAACCCGTGCACCATTGCCACTTGCAACCGCGTGAATTTGCGGCGGCGAAAAACAGGAAGTGGTTAATTGGCCGCTAATGTTTGGGGCTTGGCAGGCCAGGGGTGGTTGCGGTGCCCAGGCTTTCTCACTGGCAAAGCATTGGCGGCGGCGCGCCAAAACCGGATCTCGTGCACAACCGCACGCGCGGCGGAGGGTTTCCTTAAGCATGATTGTAAGGCTCAGATTATTTCCTCTTGACTAAAAATTGAGATGCATCCGGAAGGCTGTCCGTCTGCAGAGGAGAGGGAAAGTTGACGCAATCGATTGCAGCGAAGGACCACGGACATCCCGCAAATCGTGCTTGCCTCTATGACCGCATGAAGCGGTTCCTGTTCGACGCAGGGGGCAACGTGACGGTTGCGGCCTCGCTGTCAATTCCTGCGTTGATGGGAGCGGTTGGTCTTGCTGCTGATTTTGCGCAATTCGCCAGCAAGCAATCGGCGATGCAGTCGGCTGCGGATGCCTCAGCGATCGCGGCGGCCATGGAACTTTCCATCTCCACTTCAACGGACGCAGCGGTGCAGTCCCTCACGGAAGCCTATGTCGCGACAGCCATTTCTGATGAGGTATCGACAACTGCCTTGATAGACCGCAAGAACGCGACGGTGCAGGTCAGGATCAGAGAGGCGTGGACGCCGTTCTTCGCGCATTATCTTGGCGCAAAAATCACACCCATCTCGGTGACCGCCACAGCAAAACTTGTCGGGCAGAACAACACCTGTGTGTTGACGCTCGATGATGATGGGTCAAGTTCGCTGGCATTGCAGAACAAGAGTGCGATTACGGCCAATGGCTGCAGCGTCTACGCCAATTCGAAAAGCCCCACGGCGCTTTCTGTGAAGGGCAAGTCAGTCATTTCCGCCGACCTCACCTGTTCTGCTGGCGGCATTTCAAGCACCGGAACAATCACGCCCAGCGGCCTTTCCGATTGTCCAGTGATGGAAGATCCGCTTGCAAGCCGGCCGACACCAAGTGTGGCGGGATGCAATTTCACCAATACGGCAGTCAACAGCGGCACAGTGACCTTGTCACCCGGCACCTATTGCGGCGGAATTGACATCAGCGGCAATACGGCGGTGACGCTGGAGGAGGGCATCTATGTCATCAAGGACGGAAAGTTTTCGCTCTCCCAAACGGCTTCACTCACGGGAAAACACGTTGGCTTTTATTTGTCAGGCGCCGATGCAACACTCTACTTCGTGGGCGCAACTTCTGTGGATCTTTCGGGTCCGGCTGACGGGATCATGGCGGGGCTGCTGATCTATGGCGACCCGGGCAACGCCAGCATTGGGAAACATGTCATCCGCAGCAGCAATGCGCACACGCTTACGGGAACAATCTATCTTCCCCGGGGGGAACTCCTGGTTGACCCGGGTGTGAAGGTTGGCCAGAATTCGGCATACACCGCCATCGTGGTTGACAGGCTCAAACTCGACATGGGACCAGAACTGG
>JANPDD010000165.1:0-14208 GCA_031431295.1 Hyphomicrobiales bacterium
CAGAGCTGGAACGGGCTTGCCGACTGAAGTCGCGGCTCGTCGGCATCAACAACCGCAACCTTCACAGCTTTGAGGTATCGCTTGCCACGACCGAGACATTGGCTCCGCTGGTTCCCCCTGACCGCATCATCGTTGCGGAAAGCGGATTGTTCACGCCGGATGATCTCTCCCGCCTTGACAAGGCCGGCGCGCGGACATTTTTGATTGGCGAAAGCCTGATGAAGCATCAAGATGTGGCAACCGCAACGGCGGCGATTTTGCGCAAACCATGAGCACTGCATGAGCAAACTCTCTCATCTCGACGAACGGGGCCAGGCCCACATGGTCGACGTATCAGCCAAGGACGTGACGGCACGCAGCGCCACCGCGCGGGCACGGGTTTTGGCGGAAAAAGCAACACTGACCCTCATTGCCTCGGGGGCCGCCAAGAAAGGTGACGTCCTGGCAACGGCGCGCATTGCCGGCATCATGGCGGCCAAGAACACATCAACCCTGATCCCCCTTTGCCACCCGCTGATGCTTTCCAAGGTGAGCGTGGAATTCCAGCTTGCGGAAACCCACATCGAGGTGGAAGCGACGGTCAAATCGGAGGGCAAGACCGGCGTTGAAATGGAAGCGCTGACGGCCTGTTCCGTTGCCTGCCTGACGATTTATGACATGCTGAAGGCGGTGGACCGCGGCATGCGCATCACCGATCTCAGGGTCGTTGCAAAAAGCGGCGGCAAATCCGGGCCTTTCACGGCGGAGTGAAGATATGGCGCTGCTGCCGGTTGAACAGGCGTTGACCCAGATTCTGAAGGGCGTCATTGCCCTTCCTCCCGAGACAATTGCCATTGATGAGGCCCTTGGCCGGGTGCTGGCAAAGTCTGTCATGGCCAAGCGCGACCAACCGCCGTTTGCGGCCTCGGCCATGGATGGTTATGCGGTCCGCCATGCAGACCTCGCTGAGGTGCCGGCGGTGCTCAAGGTGGCCGGTGTATCTGCCGCCGGTCGTGGATTTCGGCAAACGCTGAAGCCCGGACAGGCGGTGCGGATCATGACCGGCGCACCACTACCGCCCGGTGCCGACACGGTCGTCATCCAGGAAAACACCAGCCGCGAGGGCGACGTGCTTCATGTGCTTGAGGCGGCAGTCCCCGGCAGGAATATTCGCCGGCAAGGCCTTGACTTCGCGAGGGGCGATCTTTTGCTGGCGGCTGGACAGCGCTTGCGGCCCCGCGATATCGGCCTCGCGGCGGCTGGCAATGCGGCGCGGCTGCGGGTTCACCGCAAGACCCATATCAGCTTCTTCGCTACTGGGGACGAACTGGTGCGACCTGGCGCCAGGCCCGGCACCCATCAGATCACGTCATCAAACAGCAGCGCCTTGGCGGCCATGGCCACAAGCCTCGGCGCTGAGGTCAGCAATCTCGGCATTGTGCGGGACTCACTGTCCGCCACCAAGGCCGCCATCCGAAGGGCCATGGACGCCGACATATTGGTTACGACCGGCGGGGCCTCGGTTGGGGACCATGACTTCGTGCAAGAAGCCTTCCAGGCTTGCGGTATCACGCTCCAGTTCTGGAAAATCGCAATGCGGCCGGGAAAGCCGTTCAAGTATGGGCGCAAGGGCAAGCTCCACGTCATGGGACTTCCCGGCAACCCGGTCTCAGCACTTGTCACGGCGCGGCTTTTTCTCAAGCCGCTGGTCGACACACTGCATGGCTTGCCGCGCTCAGAGGACATCACGCATGCCGTTCTTGAACGCGCAATGCCAGCCAATGACAGTCGCCAGGACTATGTTCGGGCGACACTTCGCCATTCCGCCGAGGGCCGACGGCACGTGGCACCCATTGCTGTACAGGATTCATCCATGCAGCGGACCCTGCAAGGGGCCCAGTGCCTGATCATCCGCGCCCCCCATGCGGAAGCAGCAACCATTGGCCAACTTGTGCCAGTTCTCTTGCTTGATTTTTAGCCCAGAACGAAAACAGTTGCCGAACAGGAGTGGAACATGCTACACATGTTGCGCATCTGTTCCGATTCTTTTCGCTACACAGGACCGAAAATGCTCACGCGCAAACAACTTGAATTGCTTTTGTTCATCAATCAGCGGCTGAAGGAAGAAGGCGTTCCGCCCTCTTTCGAGGAGATGAAGGATGCACTGGATCTGCAATCAAAGTCGGGGGTGCACCGGTTGATCGTGGCACTGGAGGAGCGGGGCTTCATCCGCCGCATGCCGAACCGTGCGCGCGCACTTGAAGTCATCAAACTTCCTGATGCGCATAATCCGGCACTCGCCAAGAAGGGCAACTTCAGGCCCAATGTCATTGATGGCAGTTTGGGCCGTGGCAAACCCATGGCGCCTGCCAATGACCGAACGGGGCAAGGCACATTTGTGCCGATGATGGGGCGGATCGCGGCGGGTGTTCCGATTGCCGCAATCCAGGATCACACCGCCAATATTGCGGTGCCGCCTGAAATGCTGGGCGGTGGAGAACATTTTGCGCTCGAAGTCAAAGGCGATTCCATGATTGACGCGGGTATTTTCGACGGTGACACCATATTGATCCGCAAGGGTGACACGGCGATCAACGGTGACATCGTTGTGGCCCTGATTGACGATGAGGAGGCAACCCTGAAGCGCCTGCGCAAGAAGGGTGAATCCATCGCGCTGGAAGCCGCCAACGCCGCCTATGAGACGCGGATTTTCGGACCTGACCGGGTGCGGGTACAGGGCAAGCTGGTGGGGCTGCTGCGGAAGTATTGATTGTCTTGCATTGTCGCGGACTTTCGCCCGCCTCTGATTTCATTTTCCAGTTTGATGGGCTGGCGCAACGGACCCTCAAGTGCGTAGCGGTTGAGGGCGGAAAGTTGTGCCGACATATTGAATCTACGAGCATCGTTTTCGCGCTCAATTGATACTTCTGATTCCAATTGACCGCGCGATGCTCTAGTCATTGGTCCTGCAGGAGTTGGACCATGAAGATTTACGGCGATGTGAATTCCCCTTTTGTGCGCATGTGCCTGGTGACCGCCCATGAGGCAGGACTGCAGGACCGTTTGGCATTTGTGAAAACAACCGTGAAACCTGCTGAGACCAATGCCGAATTGCAGAAGCTTTCGCCGATTGCAAAGGTTCCGGTACTGGAGACGGACCACCACCATGCCATTCACGACAGCCGCGTGATCATGGAGTATATCGCCCATGTTTCCGGCAGGAGCGACTTGATCCCTGATGATGGTGTCAAGCGCTTCCGGGTGTTGACACTTCTTGCAACGGCCCAGGGGGCAGCCGACGCCGCCGTGGCCCTGCGCTATGAACAGGCGCAACGGCCTGAGGTCTTGCGTTGGCCTGACCTGATGGCAAGGTTGGCCGCAAGGCTCACAGCGACATTGGAAGATGTGGAGCGCAACTGGGTTGACAGCCTCGCGGCAGTCAATGTTGGCACCATCGCGCTCGCGTCAATGCTTGCCTATCTCGATTTTCGCCATGCTTCACTGGATTGGAGAACGGGACGCCCCATGCTTGCGGCGTTTGAAAGGGATTTCTCCGCGCGCGCCAGCATGAAGGCCTGGCCACTACAGCAACCCGCGTTCAATTGAACGCCGACAAGTTGCTGTAGCATTGTGAATTTGGCGCATCTTCCACTTTGCAAATGATTTCATTTGCACGCCCGATGCGCTAGGCTGACACATGCCGCAAGCCCCAAGCCAAAGCCAGGCCCTGAGTGCAAAGGTCATTGTCGTTGGCGGTGGCCCGGTCGGCCTTGCCGCAGCCGCACTCCTGGGCCGGGAGGGCGTGGAAACATTGCTCATTGCACCGCAAGCCGTTGCCGACCCCCGCACCGTTGCGCTCATGGAACCGGCGCTGCGGATGCTGGCTGGCCTTGAGATCTGGCCTGGGCAGCTTTCGCTCATTTCAGCACCCTTGCGGCACCTCGAAATCATCGATGACATGGGCAATCTGATCAGCGCGCCGAAACTGGCATTTTCCGCCCATGAATCGGGGTTGGACGCCTTTGGCTGGAACATTCCGCTTTCGGGCCTGGTGGCTGAGCTTCAACAGGCCGTCGCCACCCTCGGCATTGCCATGATTGCAGACAGCGTGACGGCCTCCAAGGATCTGGGATCGGTTGTCGCCGTCGACACAAAAAATGGTGACCGGTTTTACGCCGAGGTCTTGATCGCTGCCGACGGGGCAAACTCGATACTGCGCCAGGAGGCCGGCATTGCCGTAGACCAGTGGTCGTTTGACCAGTCGGCACTCGTGGCGTCATTCGCCCACTCGGGTCCGCACAACAGTATTTCGACCGAACGCCACCGTCCAGGCGGCGCGTTTACGACCGTCCCCCTTCCTGGAAACAATTCAAGCCTTGTGTGGATGGGCAAGCCCCCACTGATTGACAGCCTGGTGTTTCGCACCGGCCAGGAACTGGCGCGCGAAATCCAACTGGTCACGCGCGGCAGCCTTGGCCTCATCAGCGGTGTTACGCCGCCGAAGACATTTCCCATGCGTGGCCTCAAGGCAAAACAGTTTGCCGGTGCACGCACCCTGCTGGTGGGTGAGGCGGCCCATGCCTTTCCCCCCATTGGGGCGCAAGGGTTGAACCTGTCCATGCGCGACATAGGCCACGCATTGGACTGCATCTTGGGGAGTGACGATGCGGGCGATACAAGCGTGCTTGAAGGCTATCACCAGCAGCGCAGCCGCGACGTGTTTGAGCGCCATGCGGTGATCAGCGCCATGAACACATCAATGCTGGCCGAGTTCCTGCCGCTTGATGTCATGCGCGTGGGCGCTCTGTCGCTCATTTCATCGTTTCCGCCGCTCCGCTCTTTGGTCATGCGCCAGGGACTTGCGCCAGAGGCAAACCTGCCCCGTACCATGCGGTGAAGAACCGCAGGTGCCAGATCGCGGTCAGCTTTGCATTAGGCAATCAAAGCTGACAAAACGCGATCGGAAATTGAATTGGCGAGCACGTTTATCACTTTATGGTCGGCTCGACCAAAAGTGATCGTGCTCTGGCGTCACAATGCGTTGCGGTTTTGTGCCTCTTGCCATGGGCGCAGCACCTTGGCATTCAAAGAGCATGGAACGGCTTCCCCCTGCGAAATTCGGCATTGGCCAAGTGGTGAAACACCGGCTCTTTGAATTCAGGGGCGTCATTTTCGATGTTGACCCCACCTTCAGCAATACCGAGGAATGGTACAACTCCATTCCTGAGGACGTGCGGCCGCGCAAGGACCAGCCATTCTACCATCTCCTCGCCGAAAACGAAGAGACGGAATATGTCGCCTATGTTTCGGAGCAAAACCTGCAGATCGACGAGTCGTCGCTGCCTGTGCGGCATCCCCAGGTGCGTGACTATTTTGCCGGGTTTGACAAGTCCCGCAGGCAGTATCGCCTGCGCGAAGGCAAGGCGAACTGAACTTCTCCTCCTCAGGATCAGTTCAGATTTTGCCCGATCTTGCGGCGCGCCAAATCCGCCACTGGCGTTTCCATTGCGGCACTGATGTTGCACTGCGCCGGGCGGCAGCAAGATAGGTGTCAGCCACACTCAGGGGAAGAAACGCAGGTAACACGTGCGTCGGAAGGCCCCTGATCTGCTGGCGGGCATCGGCCAGGCGGCTTTCCGCAAGCGCAATGACGTCTCGTGGCGCTTGGCCGGCAGGCAGGGTTTTTTCACTCAAGGCAGGTGAGCACAATATCCGGGAAAAGCCCAATGCGACGCCCGCGAGACCTGAGGCCCTTGCTGTTTGAAGCGCTGCGGTGCTGTCAAGGACAAGGCAGGACAACTGAAACAATGCAGAGCAGGTTTCACCAAGATAGCCCTCCACATCATTCATGTTCTGCATTTTGTCCGCATACAGATCAAATTTGTGGGCCTGGACCAGATCGGACAGCGGCGCAATTGGCAAATTGTGCGCTGACACCGCATCTGCCAGGGCGGCCGCAACCGGGTGTGACTGGGTCTCTCCCCGGCCAATCGCAACAAGCGCATCCAGCCACCATTGCAGCCGGATTTCACCGATTGCCGGTTCGCTGACCAGGGCTGGAATGCGGGCAATCTCGGTTGCAAAGGCGTAGAGTGCAAACAGGTGTGGCCGGGCGGCTTCGGGCGCAAACAGAATGCTGAGAAAGGCATCCTTGTTGCCCCCCCGAACCGTGTCCATGACGAGTCCGGTCATGAAGCTTTTTCCACGGCATTGGAAACCAAAATCAGTGCGGCAGCGATGCGGCGCTTTTCGGCAAGGACTATATTGTAGGTGTGGATGGCAGCGCTCGTGCTCATGATGTCAAATCGCGGGAGCTCGGACTTCAGGAATGTTGAGACCGCAGGTGGCAGGCGCGACATGGTGGGCCCCGTGCCGATCAGCAGGAAGTCAAAGCTGGCCCGCTCAGTCAACAGTCCTGAGAAATCCTGCGGGGTCAAGTCAATGGTCGCAGTGGGCTGCCAGGCTCTCATGCCGCTCGGCAGGATGAGCAGTGAGCCCTGGTGCGACATGCCCCCAAAGCGAAAGCCGCCCGCGCCGAAGTGTTCAATAGTGGCCTGCCGCGGAAGGAACTTTTCCACCGCCGCCGTCAGGGCCGCGCGTCAGCCGCCTGCTTGGCCGCAGTGGTTGACCAGTCACGCTTTGTGCCCAACAGGATGAGCACGGGCGCCGCCACAAAAATCGACGAATAGGTGCCGACAAAGACGCCCCAGATCATCGTGAAGGTGAAACCGCGGATGACGTCGCCACCGAAAATGTAGAGTGAAACCAGCGCAATCAGTGTGCACACGGAGGTGAGCAGGGTGCGCGGCAAAACCGAATTGAGCGAGAAGTCAAGAAGGTCAACCAGCGGCATGGCCTTGTATTTGCGCAGGAACTCGCGGATGCGGTCGAAGATCACGACAGTGTCGTTCAGCGAATAGCCAATGATCGTGAGAATGGCCGCGATGATGGACAGGTTGAACTCCAGCCGCAAAAGGCTGAACAAGCCAATTGTCAACAAGGTATCATGCAAGAGTGAAATGACGCCTCCAATGGCAAACTGCCATTCAAAGCGGAACCAGAGATAGGCCAGAACGCCAACAATGGCCATGACCACGGCGAGAATGGCTTCCTCGGAAAGACGTTGCGAAACCTTGGGGCCGATGAACTCCACGCTGCGGTATTCGATTCCCTGCCCCAGCACTTCCTTCACCTTTTCGACAGCCTTGCGTTCCTCTTCATCGCCGCCTGCCTGACCCTCAAGGCGAATGATGGCGTCATTTCCGACACCGGCCTTTTGCACTTCAACATCACCCAGCCCCAGCGCACCAAGGGTCGAGCGCAGATCGTCGACAACAATGGCATTTTCGGACCGGATGTTCATGACCGTTCCACCCTTGAAGTCGATTCCATAGTTGAGGCCATGGGCCACAAAAAGATAGACCGACAGGATGCACAGCACGCCTGACAAAGAGAAGCCGTAGCGGCTCCACCGCATGAACGGCAACTTGGTGCCATCCGGCACAAAGCGGATCGGTTTCCAGCGCATCAGAGGTTGATCTCCTTTGGACGGCGCAAGTGCACCCAGAGCGCAACCATAAGGCGCGTGAAGGTGAAGGCCGTCAACATGGTCGTGAAGATGCCGAGCGCCAGCGTAACGGCAAATCCCTGCACCGGGCTTCCAGGCGAAGAGACACCAAAGAGCGCCACCGCCGCGATCAATGTGGTGACGTTGGCATCCAGCACTGTGCCAAGCGCTGATTTGAAGCCGACTTCGATGGCACTCAGCGCGCTGCGGCCATTTTTCCATTCTTCGCGGATGCGCTCGTAAATGAGGACGTTCGAGTCAACGGCCATGCCCAGTGTCAGCAGGATGCCGGCGATACCGGGCAATGTCAGCGTAAAGCCGAAGAATGACATGATTGCGATCAGCATCAGCAGGTTCATCAACAGGGCCACATTGGCGAACACGCCAAAGAGGCCATAGGGAATGAGCATGAACAGCATGACGCCGATAAGGCCGATCAGGCAGGCAAGAAATCCGGCGCGCACCGACTCGGCGCCAAGACTTGGCCCGACAAGGGTCTCCTGCGTGACGTTCCATTTGGCGGGCAAGGCACCGGAGCGCAACACAATGGCCAACTCGCCTGTCGATTCCACCGTGAAGTTTCCGGAGATCTGGCCAGCGCCGCCCAGGATTGGCTCGTTGATGACGGGAGAGCTTTGCACCACGCTGTCGAGCACGATGGCAAAGGGCTTGTTGACGTTCTCGGCGGTCAGTTTGCCGAAGCGCAACGCACCCTTCTGGTTGAAGCGGAAGCTCACCACCGGGCGGTTGTTCTGGTCAAAGGAAGGTTGCGCGTCGTTGAGATCGGCACCATCCACTGTGGCCCGCGTGCCGGTTTGGACCCACATTTGAGGCAGGGCCTTCAGTTCCACTTCCGTGAGCGCCGCATCGCCGCCATTTGCGCGTTTGGCGGCAAGTGCTGCGTCAACGTTGTCCTTCTCGGGATAGGCTTCGCAGTCCGGTGGTGGTTGCTGGCTGGCGGCAGATGGCTGCTCTTCACAGACAAGCTGGAACGTCAGCTTTCCTGTTCCCGATAGAAGCCGCAGGAGTTTGCCGGTGTCGTCAAGACCCGGGTACTGGATCTGGATTTTGTCTCCGCCATACTGCTGGATCGTTGCTTCCGTGGTGCCAAGGCTGTTGATGCGGTTGGTGAAAATCTGGGCAGATTGCGTCAATGCCGCAGAGATCTTGGCAGCAAAACCAGCATCCTGGAGCGACAGGGTGAAGGCACCCCCGCTTTCCCTGAGCGAAAAGAGGTTGCTGGGGGTGCCCGCACTCAAGACGCCCCCCTGCAATGGTTGCTGCAGGCCTTGCAGTACTGTTTTTGCCCGTTCGATGTCATCGGGCTTGGTGACCTTGACCGACACTCCGCCGGCAATCCGCTGGATGCCGCCATAGGCAATCTTGGCATCCCGCAGGGCCGCACGCACGTCGCTTGCCAGCTGTTGCTGCAGCTTCGCCGTCATGTCCTTGCGGTCGACCTCCAACAGCACGTTGACTCCGCCTTGAAGATCAAGGCCCAGGGTCATGGGCCGCATGCCATAGGGCGCCAACACATCCTGCAGGCCCCTGGAAAGAATGTTAGGCAGTGAAAAGAGAACCGAGACGAGGACCGTCAGCGCAATCGCAATGGTTTTCCAGCGGGAAAATTGCAGCACGTGTGAACCTTACTTCGCCACGTCGCCTTTGGCACGCACATCACTCAACCCGGACTTGAGCACACGGACCTTGATGTTCTCGCCCACTTCGACGAGCAGCTCATTGTCGTCAACAACGCGCACAACCTTGCCGATGAGGCCGCCTTGCGTAACGACTGTGTCACCCTTCACGACCTTGCCCAGCATCTGCTGGTGTTCCTTCACCTTGCGCTGCTGCGGGCGGATCAGCAGGAAATAGAACACGCCCATGATGAGGACGAGGGGCAGAACCATGCCCAGAAGATCGCCAGCGCCAGGCGCTCCCGTGGTTTGGGCAAAGGCATCAGTGATGAACATGAACTGCTCCCGGAATAAGTGAAGGGGGGCCAAGGGGCCTGATTTGCAAAGTTGCGCTAGATATAACGATGCACTAGGCCATTGCAAGTTGAAGCCAAAGCTTTTTTCGGGAACCGCCAATGGGCAAAAAGAGGAAATTTCTGGAGCGGATTGCCGATGCTTTGGAGCGTTTGGCCCCCGCCCTGCCCCCGGCCCCGAAGCTTGCCGCCCACGAGGCATTTGTCTGGCGTGCCTCGCCGCCAGGCCTGGAGGCGATTTTGCACATCAACCGCGTTGATCTCAGTTTGTTGAAGGGCATTGACCTCACCCGCGACCAGCTTCTGGAAAACACACGCCGCTTTGCCAGGGGGTTGCCCGCCAACAACGCCCTTTTGTGGGGCGCGCGCGGCATGGGGAAATCGTCACTCGTCAAGGCCGCGCACAAGACCGTTTCCGCCGAAACCGGCGGTTTGCTCAAGATCATCGAAATTCATCGCGAGGACATCGGATCGCTCCCCGATCTGGTGGCCCTGCTGCGGCTGCAGGACACGTACCGCTTCATCGTCTTTTGCGATGACCTGTCATTTGAAGCTGAGGACACTTCTTTCAAGTCCCTGAAGGCAGCCCTGGACGGAGGCCTGGAAGGACGCCCGGCGCATGTGATCTTTTATGCCACAAGCAATCGGCGCCATCTTCTGCCGCGGGACATGATTGAGAATGAACGCTCAACCGCGATCAACCCGTCGGAGGCGGTGCAGGAGAAGGTGTCACTTTCGGATCGCTTCGGCCTGTGGCTCGGTTTCCACAATTGCTCGCAGGAAGAATTCTTTGAGATGATAGAGGCTTACGCCGAACACTATAAGCTGAACATCAAGCGAGAAGCGCTGCGCGCTGCGGCTGTGGAGTGGTCCGTGACGCGCGGTGCGCGGTCCGGCCGCGTCGCTTGGCAGCTACTGCAAGATCTTGCCGGAAAGCTGGGACAACCACTGGAATGATCGCGCTTCATGAAAAGGCCCGGGCGTGACCCGGGCCTAGACTTTGCAGGGGCGTAACTTCTTTTTTTTCAGTTCATCGCCGTTGCAGACGACAGGTGCTTGAGGGGATCGAGGGCAGTTGCGCCTTTTCTCACTTCAAAATGCAGTTGCGGACTGGACACAGCGCCGGTCTGGCCGGCCTTGGCGATAACCTCGCCGCGCTTCACGCTGTCTCCACGCTTGACCAACAGTTCCTTGGCATGGGCATAGGCGGTGACATAGCCGCCAGCATGACGGATGAGCACGAGATTGCCATAGCCCTTCAATTCATTGCCGGCATAGGCAACCACGCCGTTCTCGGCGGCGCGCACGCTTGTGCCTTCAGGCACCGCAATGTTGATGCCTTCGTTTTTCAAGCCGCTCGACTTGGGGCCGAAGTTTGAAATGACTTTGCCCTTGAGCGGCCAGCGCAGACTGAGCGATGTCGTGGCGGGCAGTTGCGCAACCTCCTGGTCCACTTCAGGACTGGCTTTCTTAAATTTTGCCTTGGGCGGCATTGGTACTTCAGCAATTTCGTCCGATGCGGGGTCATCAGTGCTTGAATCCGCCGATGCCATGTCCTCGTCTTCGGTCAGCGCCAAGGGGGCGCGCCTTTTGAGGGGTTTTGGCGTTGCTGAAATTTCGGTCTCAGCATCAACTTCGGCGACGAGAGCCTTTGACATTGGGGCCCTGGCACCTGGAATTTTCAGCTTCTGGCCGATGTGCAGACCCTTGTCATGGGACAGGCCATTGGCATCAGCGATCACAAAGGGAGACACATGGTATTTGCGGCCCAGCGCGTAAAGCGTTTCACCGCCTGAGACCGTGTGTGTTTTGCCGGATTTTTGACGGGTTGGTGGCGCTTCATCAACAAGCGCCATCTGCTTCCTGGGCTTGCGCGATGTTTGAGGCATTGACGCCTCGTCCGACGCCGGAATGCGCAGCTTTTGGCCGGTAAAGACGTGATAGGGTGGCTTCATGCCATTGTAGGACGCAAGCGTCATGGGATCGAGGCTGTTGGCCCGTGCAACTGAATAGAGCGTCATGCCGCTTGCTACCGTTACAGTGCCTGACGAGGACGCCACGGCACCACGGGCAACCGGCACGGCATTGTCGGCCACATCGGTTTCATCTTCATAGGAAGGTTGCGGGGCGTTGAAGCGACGCGGCGATGCAGCGGAAGGCTGCTTGTAGGTCTTTTTGTAGTTGGCCGTGTAGTCATAGGCAGGTGCTGTGCCCAGTGGCGCACGGGCAACGGGGCTCTCATCGATCACGTCATCAACGGTTCCAGCATCGTCGACCGCGGCAAGCGATGGTTTTTTGCGGTAGGCAGGGACCTGCACCGATTTTGGCACGGAGGCGGTATAGACGGGATCAGCATCGGATGGGTTGCTGTAAGCGGATTGGAAGCGATCCACCGAATTCGAGCAGGCAGACAGCAGCGCCGCAGCTGCAACAGTGAATAGACCCTTCACCAAAAGGCCGCGACAACGGCGCGGTGACACGCTTTTACTCATACTCATACTCATACTCCGAAACACACAAACTCAACTGGGATCAAAATGGCGCGTTTAAGTTAAGGGAGCGTTTATGGTAAACACTGTTCCGAGGTTTTTTCATTCAACCACAACCTGCGCACCGACCCGAACTTGATCAAAAAGTTCAATGACATGCTCATTCAGCATGCGGATGCAGCCTGATGAAACGGCCCTGCCGATGCTCCAGGGCTGGGTGGTGCCGTGAATGCGAAACTCCGTGCTGCCAATATACAGGGCGCGCGCACCGAGCGGATTTTGCGGGCCACCTGGCATGAATGCCGGAACGAAGTGGCCCCGTTCCGCTTCGCGGCGGATCATCGCGTTTGGTGGGCGCCAGTCCGGCCAGGCAGACTTCTTTGAGATCCTGTCCGTGCCGCTCCAGGTGAAGCCCTCCCGGCCAACGCCAATCGGATACATGATTGCCTTTTCGCCGGATGTTACGAGATAGAGTTTCCGCCGTCGGGTATCGACAAGTATGGACCCGGGTTCCATCGGCCGGGTGAAGTCAACAACCTGTTTTTCCAGACGCACTTTCTTTGACGACGGCAGTGCTGCAAGAAGGGCCTGCTGGTCACCATAGGTTTCGGCGCCCGATGGGTCACTGCCGCTCATTGCCCCCAATACTTCGAAGTGCTGTGCTGGATTGTGCAGATTGCGGGCTTCGGCACCTGTTGCCGCCACCGTCGCAAACATTGCACTTGTCATCAGAAACTTCAGCATCCCCAATCCACTGGTTTTGCGGCACCATGTTGCGTGTCCGCAGCGCCGCTTCATTCACTGACCATGGTGCATGTTCAGGCTTAAGTGCTGCTTAAGCGGCGTAGTTTCCGAATGGTGAATATGGCCGTTTCCCGGCTGACGGGGTGGTGCCAACGGGGGGCGATCTCTGCCAACGGCTCGAGAACGAAGAGTCTTTCTGCGATGCCAGGGTGGGGCAAAGACAGAGGCTTGTGGGAGTTCCCCGTGGGGCGGCACACCACTCCATTGTAGTCCAAGAGATCCAAGTCAAGCGTGCGCGGCCCCCAGCGGATGCGGCGTGTTCGGCCCGCTGACCTTTCAAGCATGTGCAAACGGCGCATCAGGCCGCCCGGCGGCAGGCTGGTGGAGATGGCGAAGACGGCGTTCACAAAATCCGGCTGGTTCTTGCGTCCAAAAGGCGGCGTGACCAGAAGGGTTGACGCCGCGGTGACAGCGCAGGGCCAACGGTCCAGTTCGCGGATCGCGCGTGTCACCGCCTCATGCGGCGACCCCCAGGGACCGTCCATGTTGCTGCCCACGCCAATCAGGATCATGGTGTTGCGGCCTTCAGCCATCGCAACACATCGCTCGCGTCAGCTTCCGGAACTGCAACATTGCGCCGGTCATGGATGATGGTGGAGGCAGCCGTCACCAGCGTGCGGCGGCGGAAATAGGTTTTGCTGCCCGCAACAAATGTTTCAAGGTTGACGGAATTTGCAAAGTGCCGCTCCGCGTCACTGAGCAGCGGAAAGCGCAAGCCAATGCGGCTTACGAATTCGCGCTGCCAGTCCATGTGCTGTGGCCCAATACCAAAGAGCTTCACACCAACATTGAGAAAGTCGTCATAACTCCTTGAATAGGCGAGGAGTTGAGCCGTAGAACCATGGGCTCCCGGAATGTCATCCCAACCAGGCGGATCCGGAACTCCTGGCTTTCCGGTGTAGGGGTAAATCACCAGAACCGTTCGGCCCGGCAACGTTGACATATTCTGGGTGCCACCGGCGGTGTCTGGCAGTTTCACGTCGGGAAGGCGCATGTTTCAACCTCGGCATCAGCCCCGGCGTCAACCCCGGTCCCGCAGCAGGCGCGACTTCTCCCGGTTCCAATCCCGGGCCTTGATGCTGTCGCGCTTGTCGCTCAGTTTCTTGCCGCGTGCCAGAGCCAGATCCACTTTCACCCGGCCACGCGGGTTGAAAAATATCTTGAGCGGCACAATGGTCAGGCCCTCGCGCAACACCCCAACGGCCAGGCGGTCGATCTGCTTGCGGTGCAGAAGCAGCCGCCGCGGCCGCTTGGGTTCGTGGTTGAAGCGGTTGGCCTCGCGGTAACCCGGAATATTGGAATTGATGAGAAAGTGTTCACTGCCTTTCATCGCGGCATAGGCTTCACCCAAATTGACATTACCCGTGCGCAGCGATTTG
>JANPDD010000166.1:0-23971 GCA_031431295.1 Hyphomicrobiales bacterium
AGCGCGCCGCCCGTCTGCGAAGATCAAGGGAATAGTACTTGCTCATCCATGCCAGCCTCCAATCCAGCCGACATCTTGAATCACAAAGAAGATGATTTGGGAATCCCACTTCGATTCAAACAAGCAAGATCGTGCTCTAGCTTCGCCGCAGGCTCAACGCCACAACGTCAGCGCGGTGCGTAAAGCCAAGCGCTTCATAAAGCCGGATGGCGTTCACGTTGTTCGCATAAACATGCAGGAAGGGCGTTTCGCCCCGCGCCTGGATGCGCGCTGCCACTGTCAACAAAAGGAAACTGCCATAGCCGCGCCCGCGAAAATCCGGGTGCGTGCACACCGCGCTCACTTCCGTGAAGCCCGGCGCCTTCAGGCGCTCTCCGGCCATGGCCACGAGCTTTCCGTCATGGCGCATGCCGATGTAGCCGCCAAACAAATGGCTGCGCGCCCTGTAAGGCCCAGGCTTTGTCAACTCCGCCAAGGCCAGCATCTCAGGCGCGTCGTCGTCCGATAGTGCGCCGAATGAAAAGGTTTTATCCGGTGCCGACACTGAATCCGCGCACATTTGCACAACCGCCGCTTCATGCTCAACGGTCGTGCCGGGTGGCACCGGGTGTCCTCCACCGGCCCGCGACACCATGATCGAGCCATCAGGTTCAATCAGCGAGGCCATTGCGGCAAGCCCGTCCGGACCCTCATCGACCACTGCAGCGAAGGGCGAAATTTCCAGCCGGTAGCGCAACGCCAGCGGCCCTCCTTCGGCCAAATTGCCGTGGCGCGTGGTCAGCGCCGCACGAAACGGCGAGTCCAGAACATGGGCCATTGCTTTGAGTTCTCCTGCTTTGCCCCTTGGTCAGACTAGCCCGCCGATCGTTGATTGGCCGACGCATCAGTGGCCAGTTCCGCCCCGGGACACTTCCTGATCAATCTTCTTCTGATACCGCCCCTGCAACACATCGACAATGACCAAGGCGGCCAGAACGAAGTAGAATGTGGCTTTTTCGATCGGATGTATTTCATAACCGAAGAGGTCGAGATGCGCGATATGGGCGCCCTCCGCCGTCAGCATGAGGCCCACCAACAGCAGCACGAAAAGACCCAGCACTTCATACATGCGGTTCTTTTGCAGAAAGCGCGCCACATGGTCGGCCAGCAGCACCATCAGCGCACCGGAGATGATGATGGCGAGCGACATGACAATGAAATTCTTGGTCAGCGCCACGGCGGAGAGAACCGTGTCGAAGGAAAACACGATGTTCATCAGCAGGATCCACACCAGCGCCAGTGCAACCGTCCGGTGCGCCGGTCCTTTCGGCCTTTCGTGGTCGAGATCATCGATCACCAGCATGTGGCGGATTTCGGTCATGGCCGTTTTGATGAGGAAAAGACCGCCAACCAGGACAATCAGCGCATGACCACTGAATTTTGCGTGCAGCCAGGGAATACTGACTTCAAACCAGGGAGTCTGAAAGAGGCTGATGAGTGCCAACACCACGAAGAGGAGGACGATGCGCAGGAGGATGGCGAGCAGGGTTCCCAGACGGCGCACCCGGGCCTGGTGTTCAGGTGCCACCCGTTTTGCCTCGATTGAAATGTAGAGAAGATTGTCAAAGCCCAGAACGGTTTCCAATGCCGTCAGGATGACCAGCGTTGTCAATGCACCGATGGTGAAAAGTTCCGCGAATTCCTGGCCCAGTTCTGCAAACATGAATGTCCCCGTGTGCTTGCGGTGGTTTAGCCGTTGCCCCTTCGCAGCGCCAACCACAAAATGACGGCGGCCACCCCAAAAGGAATGCCGCCGATGACAAGAATGGCGATGGGGTCGATATACTGGTTGCCGCTCATGGCATCTGGCACCAGCATCAATGAGCATCCACCGGAAAACAGCACCACCAACCCGGCAATGGCAGCAAGTATGAGCCGCCACACTGCGAGCCTCGATTGCCCCTCTGCGGCCCGCTTCTTTTCCCGCGCCGAAAGCCAGAGGAACAGGCCAACGCCAACCACCAGGGGGACGAGGAAAAGCAATTCAGACATCAAGGCGGCACTCCCACCCGGCGGGCATAGACAATGCTGAGGACGCCCTTCACGGCAAAACCCGCAGCCGCAATCCAGAATATCGGCTGGTCTGCGGGACCCATGGACCCCGCAATCAAAGCGGCAACAATGGCCACGAGAATGTCAAGTGCGCCAAGTATATGGAAGGCAGGTTTCCATTGCACTTTCCATCCGAACAACGCGCCGATGATCGCCACATTGAGGAAAGCCAACCCACCAGGAATTGCCGCCACTGGTCCGCCCGCCAGCGCCAGCACGGCACACCCGCCCATGAAGACGGCCAGCAGCCCGCACATGGCGGCAAGAATGTATTTCATGCCGCTCCCTTTGACATCGCAAGGCGTCGCTTCGCTGCTTCGTCCCGGTAAAAAAGATTGTAGGTGTCAAACGGGATGATCTGCCCGGCAGGGGTCACGAAATGTACGCAACTGCGTTTCACCCTGGAGATGCAGAAATTATGGGCATCGAGAAACTCGACGATGGCAATGCGAAAGATGTTTTCATAGCCCATGCCCTCGGGCACAGGGATTTGCGGCAGGCAGCAGAGCAGCGCGTCCAGCCGCTCCGGATTGTTGCACTCCACCGTTGCCAATGAAAAGAAATTCAGGATCTGCTTGTGCAGTTCGGGGTATTTTTCAAAGGTGATGGCATTGGGCAGCGCCGACACCAGCATGTCCCTGGGAAAGTAGGACGTGATGGGCGCAATTTTTTCGCCGTTCCGGAGTGCGTATCCGATGGCGATGGACTCCGGATTGCACGGCAACGGAATGATGTCGCCCGCCTCGAAGGCGGTGCCCGCAGCGACGATCGCCTTGCGGATGTCGGAGAGCACAAACCGATCCGTCGACGGATCAAAATTCTCGTTCCGCCCCGCGTCCTGCACCGGCTGGAAGGTGATGCCGCGCACGCACTTCCATGTGAGTGCAAAGCGGATGATGTCGCCCAACTCATCCTCGTTCTGACCGCGCTTCACGACCACCACTAGTGTCGTTGAAATGTTATGTTTTTCAAGATTTTGCAAGGCATCCTTGCGAATTCTGGTGAGGTCTGCGCCACGCAGATTCTTCAACACGGAAGGCCGGAGCGAATCGAATTGCAAATAGACTTCAAAGCCCGGCTTGAACGCCGCCAGTCCCGCCACAAAGGCTTCATCCTCGGCAAGCCGGATGCCGTTGGTGTTGAGCATGATGTGACGGATGGGTCGGCGCTTTGCTGCCTCGATGATCTCAATGATCTGCGGATGGATGGTGGGCTCGCCTCCGGACAATTGCAGCAGGTCCGCCTCCCCTTCCGAAGCCACCAGCGCATCCATCATCTTCTCGATTTCTGCCAGCGGCCGGTGATAGGTTTTTGCGGTTGATGACGAGGCGAAGCACATGGGGCATGTCAGGTTGCAGGCCTCGTTCACATCAATGAGACCCAAGCACGAATGCTGCTCATGGTCCGGGCACAACCCGCAGTCATAGGGGCAGCCCTCTTCCGTGCGCGTCTGGAAAACATGCGGCCTGTCGCCGGGTTTGATGTAGTCCTGCGCCAATTTATAAAATGGAATGTCCGTCGAGACGAGCGCCTTCGACACCCCATGGGTTTTGCAGCGCTTCAAATAAAAGACATTGCCATCGTCAAAAATGATCTTGGCAGGCACCAGCGCGAAGCATTCCGGACACAGCGAGGTTGTCTGCCCGTGGAACACGTAAGGCGAAAGCTTGCGAATCGGCGCGTTCATGGTGTTTCCGCATCATCGTGCCGCATCATCTTGAAAGCGTAGGCGACAAGCCCAAGTGAGACAAGATGAAACAGATTGAGCGGCCCAATGACCGCCCCGTAGGGCTTCAGGAACTCCCACAGAAACCTTTGCCCGGCATAAAATGCAACCAGTGCATAGAAGCCGTTGCCCATGAACCAGGCATTCCGCCGCCCGATCAGCAGCAGTGCCACCACGAGAAAACCCAACATCGCGAAAGACTCATAGAGCTGCACCGGGTGGCGCGCCACGCCATCGCCGAGGTCCACGCCCCAGGGCATGGCCGTGGCGATGCCATGGGTTTTGTCGCCGAGGCCTGAGAGAAAGCATCCCCATCTCCCCACGGCGACGGTTGTGGCAAATGCCGGCACGAAGATCAGCCCCGTGGAACCTGCAAGGCCTCTCCGCCACTTGAACAGCTCTATGGCCGCAATCGCCCCCGCCAGCGCCCCCACAATGCTGCGGGCAATCTGCGCCTCTCCGGAAGCCCACAGATTCAATGTGCCAAAGCCGTAGCCGCCCAATGCCGCGCCGCAGATGAGAGCCACTACATAGCCCATTCCGGCGTGTTCGATCCGCTGGGCCGCGCCTTGAAGCCGCCAGCGATAACAAGCCACCGTCACCCCCAACGAGGCAACGGCGGCCATGAGATCAAATACGGTGTGCACGACCGCGCCGGAAAACATGGCCCGACTCTGCGGGATGAAACCGGCAACCGCAAGCCGTTCAATTGGGCGTCAGTCCGTTCAGGTGCTGGCGGCCGCAAACGTCAGGGCAACGCCATTCATGCAATAACGCAAGCCCGTGGGCTTTGGCCCATCTTCGAAAACATGGCCGAGGTGTCCACCGCAGCGGCTGCAATGCACTTCCGTCCGGGCGGAGAACAGCGTGTTGTCTTCCTTCTTGCCGACGGCATTGGTCAATACATCAAAGAAACTGGGCCATCCCGTGCCTGAGTCATATTTCGTCTCCGAGGCAAAGAGGGGCAGGTCGCAGCCTGCACAGTTGAAGGTACCCTTGCGGTGCTCATCCAGGAGTGCGCTGGTGAACGGCCTCTCCGTCGCCTCTTCGCGCAGCGTTGCATATTGCTCCGGTGACAGGATTTTCTGCCAGTCCTCGGAGGTTTTGATGATTTCAAAAACCTCGCCTTCCGCAAGGCCGTGCCGGGCTGCCGTGGCAAGGGCGAAAAATGAAAGGCCCGAGAGTTTCAAAGCAAAGCGGCGGTTCATGATCGGATCTCCTCTTGTGGTAAAGGAGATACGCCGAATTGCCTGAAATGATCACTCACATTGCCCGCCCCTTTGGTCAAACAAACGTGAGTTGCGGTTTACCCCACCATCCGGCCCGACACGCTTGCGCCTGCGCCCTTTTCCAGACGCAAATAGGCGATGACGGACAGCGCCGAAATCCCGGCGAGGACAATGAGGGCGAAGGAAAAATCGCCTGCCACCAGGTCACTGCGCCCGGACCACCACAGCCTGGCGTCCAGCAGGAAGGCGGCACCGGCAACGCCAATCGCCAGAAACAGCTGCTGCAGCACCGTATAGAGTGCGTTGGCCTTTGATATCTCGCCATGCTCCACGTCCGCATAGGCCAGAGTGTTGAGTGAAGAAAACTGCAGGCTGCGCATGAAGCCCGCAATCAGCATCACGGCGAACATGATCAGGTAGGGCGTCGTGGCCGTGAACCCCGCCATCAAAGCGATGAACAGGCAGGCAAGCGCGCCATTGACGGCCAGCATCTCCCGGAAGCCAAAGCGTCTGACGATGGGCCCCACGCTGAACTTCATCAGCAGCGCACCCAAGGCGCTGGCCAGCGTGACGAGCCCCGTTTCAAAGGCATCATAGCCAAAGCCAAGCTGCAGCATCAAAGGCAGGATGAAGGGGGTGGCGCCAACGGCAATGCGGAAAATGCTGCCCCCCACAATCGAGTAGCGATAGGTCGCAATGCGGAACATGCGCAAATCCAGAATGGGTGACGGCACGGACAGTGCGTGCCGCGCATAGGCCACGAGCAGCACGAGGCCCACAACCATCATCGCGATGGTGTGTGGCAAAGGGAAAATGTCCCGCCCCACGATCGTCATCCCGAACACCGCAAGTGCGAGGCCAAGGCCAGACAGAAAGAACCCCTTCCAATCCAGTGGCGGAGGTTCGTCCGCCTTAAAGTTTGGCATCAGGAAACTCGCCAATGCCATTGCCAAAACACCAAATGGCAGGTTCATCCAGAAGATCCATCGCCAGTCATAAGTTGTTGTAATAAAACCACCAACCGGCGGTCCAATGACCGGCCCTATGAGTGCCGGAATGGTGAGCCAGGCCAGCGCATCCAGCAGTTCTGATTTCTTGACGGAGCGCAGAATGATGATCCGGCCCACAGGCACCATGAGGGCGCCACCGACGCCCTGCAATCCGCGCGCCGCCACCAGCCATTCGAGCGAATGGGCAAACCCGCAGGCCACCGACCCCAGTGTAAACAGAAGAATGGCCAGGCGGAAAACATGCTTGGCCCCGAAGCGGTCGGCAGCCCAGCCGCTGATCGGCAGGAAAACTGTAAGACCCAGCAGGTAGGTCGTGAACGCGAGCTTCAGCGAAACCGGGCTGGTGCCAAGGTCCCTCGCGATGTCAGGCAGCGACGTGGCAATGATGGTCGAGTCCATCTGTTCCATGAACAGCGCGGACGCGATGACCACCGGCAGGACTCGGGGATGGAATGCCATGGCGCAGGAATAGTAGCTCGTGGCAGGAAAGTGAAATCGGAAGTGGCGCGGCTGCGGCGAGCGACCCGATCGCCACATTGACAAATCGCGGTGTTTCATTAAGCATTCCCTCCGCAATTTCGAGGAGAGTCTATCATGGCCAAGACCATTTCACCTGTTCCTCCCAACGCCGAAGCCAGAGCGGCACATGCCAGCGTCGCAATCAGTCCGGCAATCTCAGCTTCGCCTTTGGGAACCCGCCGCCGCCTGATGATGCGTCTGGCCTTGGCCCTCGGTGTCATTCCATTGCTGGCTGCCTGCCACGATGATGACGATCCGCCAAAAAAACCTTCAGATGCAAGGCTCAAGGAAAACATCACACGGATTGGCAAGACGCTTACGGGCCTGCCGCTCTATTCGTTCAGTTATCGTGGGCGTTCTGAAGTTTTTGCCGGCGTCATGGCTCAGGACGTGCTGACCGTCAAACCTGATGCCGTTTTGGTGTCCGAGGATGGCTATTACGCCGTGGACTACGGCAAGCTCAAACTGCGCATGGTTCAGTTGCAATAGTTCCCATCGCTGATGGCTGTGGCTGCTGAAGCTGCGCCCGGAACAACCGCACAGCCGCTGACCGCTGCTATTCTGGCGACACCTGATACGGTGGCGGCGGGAATGGTCGCTGCATGGCTCCGTGCCGGGCACCACGTGCAAGGCATCTATGTTTCGAAGCTGGGAAGCAACTCTTCGCGCCTGGAACGGGACGAGCAACTCGCTTCCTATTGTGCCAATATTTCGCTTCAAGCCCAGGCGAAGCTCGCACAAACGGACCTGATGCACATTGACGGAGCGACATCTTGGACGGTTTTTGTGGAACGCTGCAAAGCGAACCCGCCCGACGTGGTTCTCAGCCTGTTTTTCATGGCGCGCATTCCACCCCATGTGCTTGCGGCGCTGGATTGCCCGGTCCTCAACATTCACCCAGCCTTGTTGCCGGCCTATCGCGGGTCGAGCCCGGTTCTCTCCATGCTGATGGACGGCACGGTGGCTGAATGTGCCGGCGTCACCATGCATGTGGTTGAAAGCGAGTTCGACACGGGCGCCATCATCGGCCAGTCGCCCCTCGCCTATCGCGGACACAAACTCTACGGGGCGTTCCTTCACGACATGATCGAAGCGGGTGCAGCACTGTTGTTGCACCGGGTTCCGCCATTGGTGCGAGGCGAAATTGCTGCTGTGGCACAGGGAGCGCCGCCGGTCGGGAGGTCTTGCCATCCGCTTTCAGACTTCCAGTTGTCTTCTTTCCTCACGGCAGGTGAGATTGACAAGCGCGTCAGTGCCGTTGGCCATTTTCAAAGATTCAGAGTGCAGGGACTTGATCCATCCATCACAGTTGACAAGTTCATGCGCACGCTCGGCCCGGCGACCGGCCTGCCGCCACAGGTGGGCTGGTTCTGTGTTGACATGGATGCGACCGATGCGCGGGTGCGGCTGCGGAAGAGCGCTTATTTTCGGCGCTATTGGCGGCGCCTGCGGGAAACCCGCCAGCTTGCAGCACTGCAATCACGTGGTGCCTGAACCCTATACCCTCCGTTAAGCCGATCTGTGCTGCATTCACGACATGACATCAAACGAACTGAAACTGTCAGCCCCGGTGCCCAGTGAGATCAGGCTGGCCGAGCTGATTGGCGCCCTCAGCCATGCCCTTGACATGACCGAGGGACAGCCACGCGGACACAGCGTCCGTTGTTGCTGGATCGGTTTCAGTCTCGGTCAGTCCATTGGCTATACGCAGGAAGAACTTTCGGACCTGTTTTATGCCCTGTTGCTGAAAGACCTGGGATGCTCGTCCAACGCCGCGCGCATCTGCCAACTCTATCTGGCAGACGATCTGGCCTTCAAACAGGATTTCAAGCTGATCGATGGCAGCCTGTCGCAGGCCTTGCGCTTTGTGCTCGGCCACACGGGTTTGAGTGCCAACATGGCTGATCGCTTTCGCGCCATCATCACCATCCTGCGCAACGGCGGCGAGATCTCCCGTGAACTGATCGAGGCGCGCTGCCACCGGGGTGCGGATATCGCCCGGGCCATGCGCTTTTCGCCTGCCGTGTGCGACGCGATCCGTAACCTTGACGAACATTGGGATGGTCGCGGCAAGCCGGCGGGCCATGACCGGCGCAACATTCCGCAGATGGCCCAAATCGCCCTGCTGGCGCAGGTTGCCGATGTTTTTTTCATGTCGAGCGGACGCCAAGCGGCCGTGCAGGAAATTGCAAGCCGGTCAACGACGTGGTTTGATCCCACACTTGTTGATGTTTTCGGTTCGCTCGCCGATGATGACGGCTTCTGGGCCACGCTTAAATCGCCTGATCTTGCGGCGCGTGTCATGGCCCTCGAACCACAGGACATTCTCCGCACCGCCGACGACGCCTATCTCGATGACGTGGCGCTGGCCTTCGCCAAGGTCATTGATGCCAAGAGCCCCTTCACCTCCGGCCATTCCGAACGCGTGGCCGTCTACACCGACCTGATCGCCGAAGCACTGGGCGAGAGCGCTGCCACACGGCGCATGTTGCGCCGCGCCGCCCTCCTCCATGACATCGGCAAGCTCGGAATCAGCAACACGATCCTCGACAAGCCGGACAAGCTGACAGAAGAGGAATTTGCCGTCGTCAGGATGCATCCCATCCATTCGGGAAACATTCTATCGGCCATTCCAGCCTTTGCCGAAATTGCCACGATCGGCCTTCAGCACCATGAAAAACTGGACGGCACGGGCTATCCCCATCACCTCGCGGCGGCCCAGATTGCGCGGGAGACGCGCATTGTGACGGTGGCCGACATCTTCGATGCCTTGACCGCAGATCGCCCCTACCGCAAGGCGATGGATGCAGACAAGGCCCTGGCACTCATGTCCCGCGATGTGGGAACTGCCCTGGACCAAGACTGCTTTGCGGCCCTGAGCAAAACCATGCAGCAGGCGATTGCGGCGTAACTCTCTTCCGTCGAGTAGCCAGGCGCGTTAGACTGGCCCCCATGGTTGGCAAGCCCACACAAGGTGTTTTTATCGCCGGTGCAGGACCGGTGGGCCTGACGGCAGCGTTGGAACTTGCCCGGCGCGGCGTTGCGTCTCGCATGGTCGATCCTGACAAAGCCGTGTCGCCTGAATCCCGCGCCCTTGCTATCAATTCACGCACGCTCGACTTGCTGGAGCCGTCGGGCGTCACCGAAAGGCTGCTCGCCGCAGGACAACGCATTCGGCACGTTGTTTTCCGGCGCGGTGACAAGGTGATTGCGCAGATACCATTGGCGAAAATTCCCCACCGCCACAATTTCCTTTTGGTCCTTGCGCAAAGCCGCACCGAGGAAATCCTCGCCCAAAGATTTGCCGAGCTTGGCGGAAAGCTGGAACGCGGCCTTGCCCTCACATCCTTTGTTGCGGGAAGGGAATTGGAACTCAATCTCAGTGACGGCAGCACGGCGAAAGCTGACGTGCTGATCGGTGCGGATGGCGCCCGCTCCACCGTTCGCAGGGCCATGGGACTCGATTTCCCCGGAAATACGCAGGAAGAGATGTTCGGACTGTGTGATGCGGTGTTGGACGACTGGCCATTCCCTTTCGACACGATTGTCGTGTCAGTCTACCGCACCCATTTGGCCCCCTTCATTCCCATGGGCGAGGGTTTTGGCCGCTTCATCACAACGCAACCATTCTTGCGAGAGGCCTTGCCGACAGATGCAAAGATCAGGAGCATCGGCTGGCAGACGGATTTCCGCATTGGTTTCCGGCAGGCCCAGACCTATCAGAAGGACAATGTTTTTCTGGCGGGCGATGCCGCGCATATTCATTCCCCCGTTGGCGGGCGCGGCATGAATCTCGGCATTGAAGACGCCTGCTGGCTGGCCTTCCTGCATCAGGAGAAACGGCTCGGGGAATACACAGCCTTGCGCCATCCCGTAGGTGCCAACGTGCTAAAGCTCACCCACAGATTGACGGCACTGGCAAACGCCAACGGTGTGATGCGTGACGTGGCGATGGCCATTGCCTTGCCCATCATACAGCGCAGTTCGGCCCTGCAACGACGGGTGTTCAACAACCTGACGGCACTCGACACGCCACCACCACCCTGGCTTTGACGGCGCTACGGACTCGCCCTATATTGGAGGGCTGATCCGCCTTTCGCGGCCAGTACCGTTCCGGATGCGCCGGTGGCCGCGCTTCCCCCGATTTTCAGACAGACAATGTTCAACTGGTTCTTCAACTGGCTGGAACGCCGCGTCGATTCATTCCCGCCCGAGGCGCCGCAAAAGCCGGCACCATCGGTCAAGGGATTCATCTGGTACTACACCAGGCCCTTTGTGCCGCTGCTGGCCGTGGGTCTGCTGTTGTCGGTTGTCATTGCGGTCATTGAAGTGAGGGTGTTTGCGTTCCTCGGCACGCTTGTTGACACGCTGACGGGTGCCGACCGCGCCACTTTTTGGCAGGACCACCAAACTGAATTGCTGGTCTATGGGGCGCTGGCGCTTCTGGTCCTGCCGCTCCTCTCCGCCACGGCAGACGCCATTGAAAACCAGGGCCTGCGCGGCAACTATGCCATGCGCATCCGCTGGCTTGGGCACCGCTACATGCTGCGCCAATCCATGGAATTCTTCCACAACGAGTTTGCCGGCCGCGTGGCCACCAAGGTGATGCAGGCGGCGGTGGGTGTTCGTGATCTGGTGATGAAGCTTACCCAAGTCATCGCCTGGGTACTGGTGTTCCTGATCACGGCCATTATTTCCTTTGCAGCCAACGACTGGCGGTTGGCCTTGCCACTTTTGGTCTGGCTGGTACTCTATGGCCTGACCATGCGCTACTTCGTGCCGCGCCTCGGCAAATTGTCGCAAAAGCAGGCTGACATGCGCTCGGTTGTCACGGGCCGCATCGTCGATACCTATACCAACATGCCGACAGTGAAACTTTTTGCCCATGCCAGCCGCGAGGATGACTATGCCAAAGAGGGCATGCGCTGGATGCTGCAGAGCGTTTATGACTCCATGCGCGTCTCGACGATGATGAATCTGGTGCTGAACCTCATCAACGGATTGCTGCTGACATCAACAGCGGCACTTGCCACCTGGCTCTGGCACACCAACGCCATCACCGTGGGGGCAATCGCGTTTTCGGTGGGGCTTGTGTACCGCATGCTCGGCATGGCGCACTGGATGCTGTGGGAAATTGCCTCCCTGTTCGAGGATTTTGGTGTGGTCAAGGATGGCGTTGACGTGATCGCCCGCGAGCATCAAGTGAGAGATACGGCTGATGCAAAATCCCTTGTGGTTTCAAAGGGTCGCATTGAAATAGAGAATCTTCACTTCAACTATGGCAAAGCGGTTGAAGCCGACAATGAAGTGATCGCAGGGCTGACGCTGTCGATCAAGCCTGGTGAAAAGGTTGGTCTTGTCGGTCGCTCGGGCGCGGGCAAATCCACGATCGCAAATCTGCTGTTGCGGTTTTACGATGTCGGTTCCGGAAACATTGTTATCGACGGCCAGAACATTGCCGATGTCACGCAGGAATCACTGCGCGCCGCCTTTGGTGTGGTGACGCAGGACACATCGCTCTTGCACCGCGCGGTGCGCGACAACATCCGCTATGGCAGGCCTGACGCCAGCGAGGCTGAAATCATGGCGGCGGCGGACAAGGCCCATGCCTCGGAGTTCATCGCCAACCTCGTCGATCCCAACGGGCGGCGCGGCTACGAGGCCCATGTGGGCGAGCGCGGTGTCAAGCTTTCCGGCGGCCAGCGCCAGCGCGTCGCCATTGCCCGCGTGCTGTTGAAGAACGCGCCGATCCTGATTTTGGACGAAGCCACCTCGGCATTGGATTCCGAAGTGGAAGCCGCGATCCAGGAAAACCTCAATGCGTTGATGGAGGGCAAGACCGTGATTGCCGTCGCCCACCGCCTTTCCACCATCGCCGCCATGGACCGGTTGGTGGTCATGGATAAGGGCAAGGTGGTCGAAGAAGGCACCCACACGGAGTTGGTGAAGAGGAAGAAAGGCATCTACGCCCAATTGTGGGCGAGGCAGAGCGGCGGATTCCTGATCCCGGAAGACATCAAGAAGGCCGAGGCGGCGGAGTAGCTCTATTGCCAGGGCCTTGGCCCACCCTCCCCTGCGCCATTACGCCCATTTCGCCTGCGCTTGCGCACCACAGGCAGCTTGGCTAAAGCCTAGGCCACAGACCAGATTCCGGTAATCGAGGGGACACCATCATGGCCGACCATTCACCATCCCACACGCCGCGCGGCTTTGCGGACCACAAGGACACCTTCGAAGGCTTCATCACGGGAACCGTCGCCCTTTCGCTGATCTGTGGTTTTGTGCTGGTGGCGCTCTGCGCCTTCCGCTTCATGGACTCGTTCAATGTGCTCACAGGCTTCGGCGGGTTGATCCTCGGCATTCTCGCCACATTGATCGATGTGCGCGCCGGGGGACGATGGTTTCTCTCCGGCGGGCTGCTGGTGCTCTTCGGTCTGTTCGTAGCGATCAATTTCTAAGACGACACACTCATGAAAATAGCCATTCCCTCTGAAAGCCATCCGGGGGAGGCGCGCGTTGCCGCTTCGCCCGACACGGTCAAGGCCTACCTCAAAAAAGGCGTCAAGGTATCCGTGCAGTCGGGTGCTGGCCTTGGTGCAAACTATTCGGATGATGATTTCAAGACTGCTGGTGCCACCATCGTCAAGGGCGAGGGCGTGGTGAAAGACGCCGATCTGGTGCTCACCATCCGCCGGCCTTCCGACAAATTGCTGAAAGCCATGAAACCGGGTGCGATTGTTGCAGGCGGACTTGAGCCCTATGGCGACCGCAAGGCGCTTGAGGCCTTTGCCAAATCCGGCGTCACCGCATTTGCCATGGAACTGATGCCGCGCATATCCCGCGCCCAGACCATGGACGTGCTGTCATCCCAGGCGAACCTTGCTGGCTACAAGGCGGTGATCGACGCTGCAGCCCATTATGGCCGCGCCTTCCCGATGATGATGACGGCGGCGGGCACAGTTCCTGCTGCAAAAGTGTTTGTGATGGGCGTTGGCGTGGCTGGCCTTCAAGCCATCGCCACGGCGCGCCGCTTGGGATCGATCGTCTCCGCCACCGATGTGCGCAAGGCGACAGAAGAACAGGTAAAATCGCTGGGTGCAAAATTCATCTATGTGGATTTGGCGGAAGCTGCCACGGCCGCAGGCTATGCCCGTGAATTGACGGCCGAGGAAAAGGCCAAGCAATCCGCGTTGGTTGCAGGCCATGTGAAAGGCCAGGACATTGTCATCACAACAGCACTCATTCCCGGCCGCCCTGCCCCAACGCTCATCACCAGGGAGATGGTGGAGAGCATGAAACCGGGCTCGGTGATTGTTGATCTCGCGGTGGAGCGCGGCGGCAATTGCCCGCTCTCCAAGCCTGACCAGATTGTTGTGCACAAGGGTGTTGCGATCATCGGCACGGTCAACCTCGCGGGCAGGCTTGCCGGCAATGCCGCACCTTTGTTTGCCAAGAACATCGCCAACTTCCTTGATCTGATGATCAGCAAGGACGGCATTCTGAAAATTGACGAAGCAGACGAATGCATTTCCGGCACGCTGATCGCCAAGAGCGGCAAGCTGGTGCACAAAATTTACAAAGGGAAGACGTGATGGAACAGCTCGCCCATACAATCGATCCCTTCATTTCGCTTCTCGGCATATTCGTGCTGGCGGTGTTCGTCGGTTACTACGTGGTGTGGAATGTGACACCTGCGCTGCACACGCCGCTGATGAGTGTGACCAATGCCATTTCATCTGTGATCGTCGTCGGTGCGTTGCTCGCCGTCGGTGCCGGTGCCATCGCGTCTGGTTCGGCATTGGCCATGGTCTTCGGTTTCCTGGCGCTGGTGCTCGCCTCCATCAACATTTTCGGCGGCTTCATGGTCACAGCCCGCATGCTCGCCATGTACAAGAAGAAAGAAAAATAGGATGAGCGCCAATCTCGCGGCACTTCTTTATCTCGTTGCAGGTGCTCTCTTCATCATGGCGTTGCGCGGGCTGTCGTCACCCGCATCGTCGCGGCAGGGCAACATGTTCGGCATGATCGGCATGGGGATTGCCGTGCTGACGACGCTGGCGTTGGCGAAGCCCGTGGGTGTGTTGCCCTGGGTCTTGATCATTGGCGGGCTTTCCATCGGCGCGGTGATCGGTGGCATCACGGCAAAGCGCATTCCCATGACGGCCATGCCGCAGCTTGTGGCGGCGTTCCATTCGCTCGTCGGTCTTGCGGCGGTGTTCGTTGCGACAGCGGCATTCTATGCGCCGGATGCTTTCGGCATCGCGTCTGGCGGCATCATTCACAAGCAGAGCCTCATTGAAATGGCGCTGGGGGCCGCCATTGGTGCCGTCACCTTCACCGGCTCCATCATCGCGTTCCTGAAACTCGATGGCCGCATGTCCGGCTCGCCCATCATGCTGCCCCTGCGCCATGTCATCAACATCGCGCTGGCGCTGGCGTTGTTGTTCTTCGTCTATGAATTCTATGACAGCCAGAGTGCCATTGATTTCTGGGCCATTGTGGCCATGAGCCTCGCACTCGGTTTTCTGCTCATCATTCCCATCGGCGGCGCTGATATGCCGGTGGTGATCTCGATGCTCAATTCCTATTCGGGCTGGGCGGCAGCAGGCATCGGTTTCACGCTCGGCAATACGGCCCTCATCATCACCGGCGCACTTGTCGGTTCGTCGGGTGCCATCCTCTCCTACATCATGTGCAAAGGCATGAACCGCAGTTTCATCTCAGTCATTCTTGGCGGATTTGGCGGCGAAAGTACGGGGCCATCGGCCAAGGGGGAGTCCAAGCCCGTGAAGCAGGGTTCTGCCGAAGACGCGGCCTTTATGATGAAGAACGCCGAAACAGTGATCATCGTGCCGGGATACGGCATGGCGGTGGCGCAGGCGCAGCATGCGCTTCGTGAAATGGCGGATCATTTGAAGAAGTCCGGTGTCACCGTGAAATACGCCATTCATCCCGTGGCAGGCCGCATGCCTGGCCACATGAACGTGCTGCTGGCCGAAGCCAACGTACCCTATGATGAAGTGTTCGAACTGGAAGACATCAACGGCGAATTCGCCCAGGCCGATATCGCCTTCGTGATCGGTGCCAATGACGTCACCAACCCCGCCGCCAAGGAAGACCCGGCCTCGCCCATCTATGGCATGCCGGTGCTGGAAGTGTGGAAGGCCAAGACCGTGATGTTCATCAAGCGCGGCATGTCATCCGGCTACGCCGGCATCGACAACGGCCTGTTCTGGCGCGACAACACGCTGATGCTGTTTGGTGACGCCAAGAAGATGACGGAAGAAATCAACAAGGGGATGGGGTGAGCGGCGCTCGTCTTACGTCAGCGGCTGAATGGTGATTTCCACGCGCCGGTTCCTGGCCTTGCCGGAGGCCGAAGCGTTCGAGGCAATGGGCTCACGCTCGCCACGGCCTTCAACCGAGAAGCGGCTGGAATTCAACTGCTGGGCGGAGAGATAACGCGCCACGGATGATGCGCGCCGGCGGGAAAGATCAAAATTATAGTCGTCGGACCCATCCGCATCCGTATGGCCGATCACATCAATGTAGGTCCGGTCAAATTCCTGGAACACGATCGCCACGGAATTGAGTGTGTCATAAAATGCGGGCTTGATGTCTGATTGGTCGGTGTCGAAGGTGATGTTGGACGGCATGTTGAGAACAATGGAATCTCCGACACGCGTCACGGACACACCTGAGTCCTGCAGGCGCTGACGCAGCTTGGTTTCCTGGCTATCCATGTAAACGCCGATGCCACCGCCTGCGAGCGCACCGAGGCCAGCACCGACCAGAGCCGCCTTGCGGGTTTTGAGCGAGGTTGTCTCGCCCAGAATGGCCCCTGCGGCACCGCCGACAAGAGCACCCGTGCCCGCACCGATAAGCCCCCGCGAAACCTGCTGTTCGCCCGTGTACGGGTTGGTGGTGCAGGCCGACAGCAGAATGGCAGCGGCAGCGGCGGCAATGATGGCGTGTTTCATGGTTCAGGTCCCCTTTGCGCGGGCAATGTCGGGACCTTGTGGCGATATTTTGGTTAACGGATGGTTATTCCGGGATGGTTCCATGTGGTTGACGCCCGTACTCCTTTTGGATATACATAAGGTATGTCCCAGACCAATGTCTTCAAGTCCAATAAAACCCAGGCCGTGCGCCTTCCCAAGCCCGTGGCCTTGCCTGAGCACGTCAAGCGCGTTGAGGTCATCCGGCAGGGGAGCGGTCGCCTGCTGCTGCCTGCGGGAACAGGCTGGGACCAGTTTTATTCCACGCCGGGAATTGACACTGATTTTCTGGCATCGCGTCATCAGCCAATTCCTCAAGCCCGCAAGGGCTGAGGCGTGATCAGCCACCTGCTCGATACGGACATCTGCATTCTGGCACTCAAGAAGCGCAATCGGACACTGCTTGAAGACCTGAAACGCCACGATGGGCGAATGGCCATCAGTGATGTGACGCTATTTGAGCTCTATTACGGTGCCGAAGGTTATGAGGAACCGGATCGGCGCGTGGCCATCGTCGAAGACTTCGCCAGCCGCGTCGAACTCCTGCCCTTCGATAGCAAAGCTGCGCGGCATGCCGGAAACATCAGGCTTGTGCTGGAGCGCGCTGGACAAATGATCGGTGCCTACGACGTTATGATTGCCGCGATTGCGAGGTCGCAAGGGCTAACGCTGGCGACAGGAAATATGCGGGAGTTCAGCCGGGTGCACGGAATGCTGGTGGAGAAGTGGGGGTGACAGTCACTCCATCCCCTCCAACTCATCGATCATCCCCGAAATCACGCTCAGGCCCTTTTGCCAGAAGGCCGGATCAGCGGCGTTGAGGCCGAAGGGTTTCAGCAATTCGGAATGGTGCTTGGTGCCTCCGGCCTTCAACATCTCGAAATACTTGTCCTGAAAGCCGTCACTGCTCTCCTGGTAGCGGGCGTAGAGGGAATTCACCAGGCAATCGCCGAAGGCATAGGCATAGACATAGAACGGCGAGTGGATGAAATGCGGGATGTAGGTCCAGAACACCTCATAGCCATCACCGAACTCTATGGCGTCACCCAGGCTCTCCGCCTGAACACTCATCCAGATTTCATTGATTTGGCCGGGGGTCAACTCACCTTCCTTGCGGGCCGCATGAATCTTTCGCTCGAATGTATAAAAAGCGATCTGGCGCACCACGGTGTTGATCATGTCCTCCACCTTGGATGCCAGAAGCGCCTTGCGCTTTTTCGGGTCTGTCGTGTTCTTGAGGAGGCGCTGGAAGGTCAGCATCTCGCCAAACACGCTTGCCGTCTCGGCGAGCGTCAGCGGCGTTGAAGCCATCAGCGCGCCCTGCTCTGCCGCCAGCACCTGGTGCACGCCGTGGCCCAGTTCATGGGCCAGCGTCATCACATCACGCGGTTTGCCCATGTAGTTGAGCAACACGTAAGGGTGCGCGGACGGAACCGTGGGGTGGGCAAAAGCACCCGGTGACTTCCCGGGCCGCGTTGGCGCGTCAATCCAGTTGCGGTCAAAGAAAACCTCGGCGATTTCGGCCATGTCGGGGGCAAACTCGCCATAGGCCGACAGCACCATGGTCTTGGCTTCCGACCAGGGAATCTCACGCGTATCCTCCTGCGGCAGGGGCGCGTTGCGGTCCCAATGCATGAGCTTGTCCTTGCCCAGCCACCTGGCTTTCATGCGGTAGTAGCGGTGTGAGAGTCCGGGATAGGAGGCCTGCACCGCCTCGACTAGTGCTGCCACAACCTCGGGCTCGACGCGATTGGAAAGATGGCGCGCATCCGCAATGTCCTTGAAGCCCCGCCACTTGTTGGAAATGTCCTTGTCCTTGGCCAGCGTGTTGGTGATGAGGGTGAAAAGGCGCAAGTTTGCCTTGAACGTCTTGGCCAGCGCTTCCGCACCCGCCTTGCGCCTGGCTTCATCGGGTGATTGCATCAGGTTCAGTGTCGGTTCCAGCGTCAGGCTTTCACCGTCGACAACAAAACGCAGCTCCCCCATCGTCTCATCAAACAGCCGGTTGAAGGCCCCCGCCGCCGTCTGGGATTTCTCAAGAAAAAGCTGCTCCAGCCTGTCATCAAGCTGATAGGGCTTTTCCATGCGCAAATTGTCGAGCCATGGCTTGTAATGCGCCAGTTCTTTTTCCTTCAGCGCTTGGGCAAGCTGCGCATCCTCGATCTTGTTGATCTCCAGCTCAAAAAACAGAAGCTGCGTCGAAAGATCTGTCAGCTTGTTCGATACATCGCCATAGAATTTTCCGCGTGCAGCGTCCGTGGTGTCGCCGACATAGTGGAGTTGGGCAAATGAGCCGAGCCGGCCTACGAGATCGGACAGAACATCATACTCAGCGATTGCCTTGCCAAGATCGCGGCCGCCAAGGCCTGCAAGTTTGCCGGACCACGCCCTTGCAAATGCCTCTGTTATGGCGGCGGCCTTGGCCATGTCGTCGGCAAACTGCGGCGAATCAGGTGCCGGGTAAAGATCGGCAAGATTCCATTCTGGCAAGGCGGGGAGATGTGAATCGGCGGTCATGGCATGTCCGTGAATTGCGGGTTGTCCACCGCATATGGCGGAGGGCCAGCCCAATGACAACCGGCCATGCCCTTGCACCTTGTCCATGTGGTCATGGTGCAGCCCTGTCTCCAAATGGGTTGGCTCGTTAAGGCGGAATTTACCCTTAACTGGCACTAATTGCGTCCTGTCGTCCCAAGCGGACAGAGAAACCGCAAGCAACAATGTCAGTGAGAATGTGAACCAAATGGCAGCCCGCGTACTGATTGTCGAAGACGAACCCGCCCAGCGCCGCATCCTGGAAGAAATGGTCAAGCGCTTCGGCTTCGACGTGGCCGCCGTGGAAAGCGGCATGCGCGCCCTGGATTGCCTGCGCGGCCCCCAGGGCGGGGCTGTTGAACTGATCATCCTTGACCTGATGATGCCGGAAATGGGTGGCATCGAATTCCTTGAGAAACTGCAAGGCGTGCGCGGTGACGTGCCTGTGATCGTTCAGACATCCCAGGGTTCAATTGAAACCGTGATCAAGGCCATGCGGGCGGGTGCCGATGATTTCGTGGTCAAGCCCGTATCGCCGGAGCGACTGCGGGTTTCGATCCAGACCCTTTTGAAAGTGAATGCCCTCACCGAAGAAGTGAAGCGTCTCAACAAGCGTGTCAGTGGCGCCCTTTCATTTGCCGACCTGATTGCCGCTTCGACCGGCATGGCCAATGTCACACGCCTTGGCAAGCGCGGTGCCGCCTCCAACATACCGATCCTGATTGAAGGCGAATCAGGCGTGGGCAAGGAAATGATCGCCCGGGCCATCCAGGGCGAAAGCGAAAGGGCGGGACGTGCTTTTGTCGCGGTCAATTGTGGCGCCATCCCGGAAAACCTCGTTGAATCCATCTTGTTCGGCCACGAAAAGGGCTCCTTCACCGGCGCCACGGCAAAGCACGCCGGCAAGTTCCAGGAGGCCGATGGCGGCACACTGTTTCTCGATGAAGTTGCTGACCTGCCACTGGACATGCAGGTGAAGCTGTTGCGCGCCATCCAGGAGGGTGAAATTGATCCGGTGGGGTCGCGCCGCTCCGTCAGGGTCAACGTGCGCATTGTCTCGGCCACGAACCGCAACATGATCGAGATGGTCAAGGCCGGTCAGTTCCGCGAGGATCTGTACTACAGGCTCAATGTGTTCCCCATCCTGGTGCCGCCGCTGCGCGACCGCAGGGATGATATTCCAGCACTGGTCAGCCACTTCATTACCAAGCTCGCGGCAGAAGAAGGCCGCAAGGTTCGTGATGTCGAACCGGAAGCGCTGCAGATGTTGATGGCTTACCAGTGGCCGGGCAACGTGCGCCAGCTTGAGAACACCGTATTCCGGGCTATAGTACTTTGTGAAGGCAACCGTTTGGGCATCGAGGATTTCCCCCAGATCGCCTCGCTCGTCGATGGCTATGAAGTTGTCGTGCCTGCCCTGCCGAAATTGGCGCCGCCCGTCGCAAATCCAGTGCCTCGGATGCGCAATGGCGGCATCGAAGTCAGCGACGGCACGGCCCTGGGCATTCCCATCGTCACGGAAGGTGGCCACATCCGCAAGCTGGAAGACGTGGAGGCTGACATGATTCGGATGGCGCTGCTGCGCTATCGCGGCCAGATGTCGGAAGTGGCCCGCAAACTGGGCATTGGTCGCTCGACACTCTATCGCAAGATGCGCGATCTGGGGCTTGAGGAAATGACAGGCTGACAGGGTTTCCCAGACCTCGGCACAGGGCAAAAAAATCCCTGGTCATCATTGCAATCATGAAATCAAAAGCATATTGTTGCAGTTCCCCGGGGAGTTGCGATGAAGAAACCAGTTTTGAGAGCCGCTGCGGCTGTCGCCGCTATCGCATTCTTGGTTCCGGTCGCACTGGCGGACCACGAATTTGACGGCAAAAAAAAGAAGCGCAAATCATTTTTTGAGTCCGTTTTTGGCACGAAAGCTGAACGCCGCTCCCGGGCCGAGCGCCGGCGTCAATTGTTCGACAGCGGCGGATTTGGTGATGAGGATTGGGGAACCGCGAGCGCTCCCGTTTATGATGATCCTGAGCCAATCCCCGGATTTGGCATGGGAAATCTGGCCTATGCGCTGCCGCGCCTGCAAACAGTGGCTGATTCAGGCCTTGCTTCCTTTCCCGCTGCAGGTGACGGTGGCGAGTCCATAAAACTTGTCCTGACCGACAAGGCATCGCCGGTGAAGGCTGATGCAAAAATCAAGACAGCTGTTTTAGACTTGTACAAGCAGTCAAAATTTCAGCCCCTGTGGCTGAACGATGGTGCGCCGTCGGCGCGGGCCATGTCCGTGCTGGACGTGCTCAAAGTGTCCGCCCAGGAAGGGCTCGTGCCCGGTCGTTACCTGCCCGCCGGCTTGACTTCTTTTATCGATGCTGAAAAGCAGATTGCGGGCAGCAGGCTTGCCGCTGCGCAGTTTGATGTGGGCCTGTCTGTGGCTGCGGTGACCTATGCCATGCACATGAGCGGCGGAGTTTATGAGCCAGACAAGCTTTCACTCTATCACGACATCAAGCCCGAAACGGTTGATCCCTCCGTGGCACTCAAGGTTCTGGCCTACTCACCTTATCCGCAACAGTACCTGGCATCACTGGTCCCAACCCACCCGGCCTATGCCCTGTTGAAGGCTGAACTGCCAAGGGTCGCGGTGGCGGATGTGGAAAAGCCCGCCCCCTTCCCGGCGGGCAAGCGCGTGAAGCCGGGTCAAAAGGACGTCCGCATTCCCGAGCTCCGCATCCGGTTGATGGATCTTGGGCATTTGTCACGCGAGGACAATGCGTCCGAGTTGGAAACGGCGGAACTCCTCGACAAGCCATTGTCCAAGGCCCTCAAGTCCTATCAGCAAAGCATTGGCGTGGCCCAGACCGGCGCGCTGGATCAAGCCACCGTCAAGTCTTTCAACGTGGACAACACAGGCAGCGAGAAGGAAAAGATCATTTCAAATCTTGAGCGCCTGCGCTGGCTGCCCAAGAATCTTGGCCAGAAACATGTTTTCGTCAATCAGGCCGCATTCGACGTCAATGTCATGGACAAGGGCGCGCCCATTTGGACCAGCAAAGTCATCGTGGGCCGCCCGACCACGCAAACATCTGTCTTCCATGATGAAATGGAAACCGTTGTCTTCAATCCGACGTGGGGCATGCCCATGTCGATCCTGGTCAACGAATACCTGGGCAAGTTGCGCCGCGATCCGGGTTACTTTGACCGGATCGGCTACCAGGTCGTGAATGCAAAAGGAAAGAAGGTGTCGTCAAGGTCGGTCAACTGGGGCAGTATTGGCGCCAATTCGGGAATCGGTGTCATCCAGCCGGCGGGTGGCGAAAATGCGCTGGGCGACGTCAAGTTCCTCTTTCCCAACAGCCATTCGATTTACATGCACGACACGCCGAACCGCCAATTGTTTGGCGAGGCAAGGCGGGCTTTCAGCCATGGCTGTGTGCGTGTTGAAAATCCCCGCGAATTTGCCAGCGTGATGTTGGGTTGGGGCAGTGACGAGGTGGACTCCCGCATTGCCCAAGGCGAAACCCAGAATGTGAAACTGGATCGAAAGGTTCCCGTCCATTTGACCTATTTCACCGCATGGCCCGATGCGAACGGAAAAATCCGTTATTTTTCCGATATTTACGAGCGCGACAAGACGCTGGAGAAAGCCAGGTCGATCTTGGCAACGGCATTCCCTTCAATTTCCACTGTCAAGATTGTCGAAGTGGCGGCTGACGGCGATACGTCGCTCAGCGATTGAGCCTTATCCGGCCCTTTTAATCCACAATTAATCATATTGGGGCAAAGATTTACCCTGTTTAAGGGTGCCTCATGGTGGCCTTATTCTTGTTCGAAGTCGGGAATGGGACTAGAGTGGCCAAAGTGGCTTTCCTCAAGTCCCGGCCTGGGTTAAGGTTGGGAGCCGGGCCGGTGCCTGGGGTAAGTTGCGTGGGATCTAATCGGGTGGACGTCGGACAACGTAATCAATTGACGAAGCGTTTTGCGAAAGCATTGGCCTCGGCGGCCATTCTGGGTTCATTGGCGTTTGGTGCCTGGACTTTCGCTGACTCATCCGCATCAATCGCAGGCGGCGAAACGCGCACGCTCTCGTTCTACCACGTCCATACCAAGGAAGCACTGACCGTCACTTACATGCGCGACGGGCGCTACGTTCCGTCCGAAATGAAAAAGGTCAATCGCGTGTTGCGCGACTGGCGCCGCAATGAAGTGATCATCATTGACCCGAAAACTCTCGATCTGGTCTGGGCGCTGCATGCCGACCTTGGATCGCAAGCGCCGGTGCACATCGTCAGCGGCTATCGCAGCCCGCGCACCAACGCCTTCCTGCGCAAGATTGGCCGCAAGGTTGCCAAAAAAAGCCAGCACATGAAGGGCAAGGCCATCGACTTTTATTTCCCCGATGTGCCGACGATCAAAATTCGCAACAGCGCACTCTATCGCGAGGTGGGAGGTGTGGGCTATTATCGGTCTTCCAGCGGCCCGACAGGCTTCTTGCATGTCGATTCCGGGAATGTCCGCCATTGGGGTCCCGCCATCAGCCCATCGCAAATGGCCTCGATCAAAGCCGAGGGCCGCAAGACCTTTGGAAAACGCTTGCAAAACAAAACCACTGACATGCTACCAGTGCAATCGGTTGCCGAAACTGGCGAGAGTGGCAAGTCCGGCGGCTTGTGGGGCCTTGTCACCGGCAAGCGTGGTAAGCCTGCAGTGCCGCAACCAGCAGACAACCTGATGGCATCCTTGGGCGCCTATGATGGCAATGAACTCGCGCAGTACAGTCAGGACGCAGCCGACTCAGAGGGTGACGAGGACCTTGCTGAAGGCACGACACTCTATGATTCCATTGCAGATGCGCCAAGCATGAAG